>NZ_JBHXQO010000016.1:0-127564 GCF_042717135.1 Streptomyces sp. NPDC058620 | reverse complement strand
TGTGGAACGCGGGGAGGGGCCCTGGTGCCAATGGCACCAGGGCCCCGAAGGAACTGCTACACCATCTGCCGGCCCTGATACTGCGCCGGCCTTCTTGTTCCGCACGCGCTTACGGGGGATGAGAGCGTGTACGGGGATCGCGGTTGCTTGACCGGAGACCACCTCACTATCGATGTCCTGCGGTACCCGGGCTCAGACTTCCGCCCGGGCGATCCTGATGGCGCCTGGCTCCTCCGTTCTTCCCTCTGGGATCAACCACTTACCTACTGCTGGTAATGCTTCTTGCGTACCGCTCTGTGGCCTGTGACAGCACCACTCTTCGGCAGCCAGCCCCGTCGCCCGTCCTGCATCCGCTCCGGCTTGGAACCCCACTGCCGAACCTCCCGGTGCGCGCGCCCGCAGCCGACGCCTTCACCAAGGTGCTACTCACTCACTTCACTGCTGGGTTACTGCGAACTGCACTTACGGGTACTGCTACTGCGGTACTGCTCTCGGCGGCCCCTCACCACTGCGGGCCCCCCGGTCCGGTCGTCAGTCCCGTCGCCGTCCTGCAACCGCTCTGGCTCCAAAACTCCACCACCGAACCGTCCTGCGAACTGCAACTACCTGTACTACTGCCCGCCAGTTCGTCTCTGGCGGGCCCTGCTGATCTCGGCTACGAGAGAAACCATAACCACACCACCACCCAATGTCTACTCCAGCCGACATAGATTTTCGCGTGTTCGACGCTGAGGTAATCCACCTCGAAACAGCGATGGAGGGCGGGAGCGAGGTGGTCGGATTGACATGCCGCCGGCCGGGCACAAGCACTGGGCAGGCAGGACCGGGCGTTGACGATCCAGAGACCAGGGTGACCTGATGGACACGATGAGCGTCAACGTCTCAACGCGCGCTCGATGGCATCCATCGCCGGCGCACGCGAGCGCGCCCGGGCCCCCAGTCGATGGAAGCAGAGGAGCAGAGCCCGTGAGTCCCCACTACGAAGTCCAAGTCCTGCTGCGCCGCATCGGCCGGTGGTGGGCCGTCGACGTCCCCCGACTCGACCTGCACGCCCAATGCCGCACTCTGGAGCATGCGGAGGACCTGGCTCGCGGCCTCGTCGCCGAAGCCGTCGGTGCCCCTCCGGACGTAATCGCCCTGGACATGGTCGTGCCCGAACTCGAACCCGTACTCAGTTCGGTCGCACAAGCACGGCACAGCCGGGCGGCCGCGGTGGCCGCGGAGGATCAGGCGATCGCCGCCGCCGTTCAGGCACTCGTGGACAAGCTGCGCGTGAGCCAGGGCGACGCCGGACGTCTGCTCGGCATACCCCCGGGCGAGGTGGCCCGCTTCACGCCACCACGCGGCTCAGCGACCGAGAGCGCAAACCAGCAGCTCGCTCCCGTGCCCACGCCGAGTCCCGCCCGACCCGGCGCCGCACCTGCGCCCCACTCGCATCCCGGCCGCGCCGGGCAGCCCCGGCAGGCAACCTCCCCCGTCCGCCCCTCCTGGGCGACCTCAGAGGACGGCGCCCAGGGCCAAGGCCAACAGAGCTACGCCTCCTCCGGGTGACTCAGAGGCGCTCGGGTGTGATGGTCGTGTGGAGTGGCCCCGACTATCCGGGAGGCCGGTGCGGCGCGTCGTACGCTCAGGGGCGCTGGTCGGCCAGTGGGGGCAATGGACCTTGGGAGTGGGAGGGCAGGCACGCTCAGCGCGCATCTGCCGACGATCTGGCGCCGGGCGTGGCGGTTGCCCGGGCCCAGGACGGTGATGAGGCCGCGTTTGGCCGTGCAACGGGAGACTGTTACGCACGGTTCTGCGAGAGCCGGGAGGTGAGATCTCTCCCGGCTACTCGGCGTCCACGCCGGCCAGGCTGAGGTCCACCTGCCCCCGCGGCCATCCAGAACCGGAACCGGTTGTAGCGCTCGATCAGGGTCCGTAGAGCTCGGGCATGAACCGCCGCGGACTCCCGGTTCGGAACCACCACATCACCGCCTCGAACTGCCGCCGTAGACCGGGATACGGCCCGCGCTCGCCCACCGGCAGGAACGGCTCCACCAACTCCCATTCGGCATCGGTCAGATCACTACGCGTCACCCGGAACTTCCGACAGGTCGCGACCTCCCGAGTCGGCGAAACCATGAAACCGGCGATCCGAACGCGGAACAGCCCTAGTGGCTACTGGTGACAATCACTTGTGGTCCTTGGCCGAGTGACCTGCACCTATGGTCAGATCCCATCCGGTGACGTACGGTCCACCCTGCGCCATTGGCTATTACCATTCAGGGGGACGGGCGGCGATGCCGGACATCAGGATCAATGAGCTCGTACGGATGTGGATCGACGGCTGGGTCGTCTCCCGCGGCAGCTCGGACCCGATCGACGAGCCGTGGGGGTGGACGATCGACGTCGGGCAGCCCAGGCAGGTTGCCCGGCACGTGCTGCCGGAGCCCGCCGAGGCCGACGTGCGCATGATCGTCGCCGCGACGAGCGCGCCCGGGACGTGGCTGAAGCTGTTCGCCGAGGACCAATCGGTCCTGCCCTGGGTCGGGCAGGACTGGCGGCGCGACAGTCCCGGCTTTCTGATGACATGTCACCTCGAACCGGAGCGCACCGGGGTGCCGGCCGGTTACACGCTCACCAGTTGGACCCGGGGCGGCGTCAGCCGGGTGCTGGTCCGCACGCGCGACGGGCACTTCGCCGCCCGTGGACAGATCGCCCATGTCGGCGACCAGGTCGTGGTCGACCAGGTCGAGACCGCCGCCGAGCACCGGCGCAAGGGCCTCGGCGGCCTGGTGATGCGCACGCTGCAGAGCACCGCGTACGAGGCCGGCGCGAGGACGGGCGTCCTGGTCGGCACGCCCGAGGGTCGGGCGCTCTACTCCTCGCTGGGCTGGACCATGTGCTCCCCGATGACGAGCCTCTGGTACGAGCCGTCGGATGCCGCCCAGTGAGCTGAGTCTGATTCACCGAACCGCCCGAGCCTCGCACTTCGACAGTGCGGCGGCGTTCTGTGGCTCCGCAGCCTCCAACCCACCACGTGATCTGAACTCGGAACAGTCCCTGGACGCCGAGGTCACGACGGCTCCTGCTCCGCGTGGGGCTCGTTCCGATCAGGCCGACGGACCGGAACAGGACAGCGGTCTTGATGCCGGCTCGGTCCTGGATATGAAGGCTCTGGTACGGCTCGGTGGAGCTTTGACAGATCCCTGGCGGTCAGCAGCGGAAGCGGAGCCTGCACAGGACAGCGTTCGTGTCGCGGCGGACGGCACGGGCCACGACCGCACCCCGCTGGTTCTGCAGAGCGCGCTGCCACAGGTGCTCGGGCTCGGCCTCCGGGATGAGCACGGTCACCCGGGTGCCCGGGTCGGTCGTCCGCAGTTCGCGTACGTACGCGGTGATGGGCCGGCCGAGGGAGCGGCGTGCGGAGGGGAGCCGGACGAGGGGGACGCCGGGGTTCCACAGGGCCCAGTCGCGTTCCAGGGCCTCAGTGGTCTCCCGGTCCTCGGGGTCCGGGTGGCAGACCGTGAGGGCGCGGACCTCGTCGCCGAGGGAGACGGCGGCGGTGAGGGCCACCGCACGGCCCGGTTCATCGCCAACGAACCCGACCGCCGCGACATCGCTGAGTACCGCGACAAGATCGAGCAGATCCGCTCCGACAACGACCTCCCCACCACCGAGGACTTCGTCTTCGTCGAGGTCACGGTCACCGACCCCTCCGAGTTCGAGGTCGAGCTGACCGTACGTGGCGAGGTCCTGCACGGCCGCTACCGCGTCCTGACGGTGGAGAGCTCCTCCATCCCCAACGCGCTGGCCGCTCTCCTCCTCCACTCCCGCGACCTCACCGGCATCCGCCCCCACATCTACTTCGAGTGGACCGAGGGCAACCCCTTCGCCAACTTCCTCCGCTTCTTCCTACTGGGCCAGGGCGAAGTCGCCCCCGTCACCCGCGAAGTCCTCCGCGAAGCGGAACCGGACCGCACCCGCCGCCCCCGCGTCCACGTCGGCTAAAAGTCCCAGGAACAAAAGCTCGACTGCGAATGCTCGCCCGCCGCGCATCGCATCCTTGCGATGGTGCGCCGCGGCCGAGAGCAGACGGCGTTTCGCGCTGCCGTGAAACGCCTGCACGCGGCAGTGATCAGCTTCGATGCCGATCCCGCTCCCGCACCGTTCATCATTGCGCACTTGAGGCGCCGCGCCCGGCTCGATACCGACGGCCGGTCTCATGTGAAGTCGTCGAAGTCGGCCGGGCGGAGGCTGACTCTCACGCGATGTTGTCGCTCAGTCGGGTTCGCCCCAGCTCTGCGCTCGTGGGGGCTCTTTCTGCTGGTTGTCGAGTTCAGCGAACGCTTCCCGCGAGCAGCTTCGCATCCGACTTGTTCGTCGTGTATCCGCCGGTCCCCCGCCGGAAGACCCGGCAAAGGTCCACCTCCAGCACCGTCCCCACGGCCCACGGCAGGTGATCCGATATCGCTGCCGCACCTGAACGGGGTTTGTGACGGATCTTTTGAGCCATCGCCGTTTCAGTAGGGCACCAGCGCTGTTCTGCCAGCGGTGAACTCCAGCTCGGCCGGACTTGACGATCACTACAGTCCAGTCTCATGACGTCGATTACAACGCGCACGGTCGAGTACCCGGCCGACGGTCTGACGATGATCGGGCACCTCGCGCTCCCGGCCGGTGTCGACCGCAGGCCCGCGGTGCTGCTGGGACCAGAGGGCATGGGGCTCAGCGACGTCGAGCGCCGCCGGGCCGATGCTCTCGCCGAGCTGGGATACGTAACGCTGGCCTTCGACGTCCACGGCGGGCGCTATTTGGACGACCCCGAGGAGATGCTGGCCCGTTGCATGCCGCTGCTCGCCGACCCCGACCGGATGCGGGACATCGGCCACGCGGCGCTCGACGTGTTGCGCGCCGAACCACGGACCGACCCCGACCGGATCGCCGCCGTCGGCTACGGCACCGGGGGCGCCGTCGGGCTGGAACTCGGGCGGGCCGGCGTCAACCTGCGCGCGATCGGGACAGTCAACGCAGTGACCACGGGCCGACCGGGCGAGACGGCCCGCATCCGCTGCCCAGTGTGGGCCGGGGTCGGGTCGGAAGACCCGATCATGCCGCCCGCGCAACGGGACGCGTTCACCGCCGAGATGCAGGCCGCGGGCGTCGACTGGCGCCTCGTGGTCTACGGCGGAGCCTTGCACGCCTTCCACCACCCGCCGGTCGACCACCCCGCGGTCCCCGGCGTCGGCTACCACCCACGGCACGCGCAGCGAGCTTGGCGCGACATCGTCGACCTGCTCGCCGAGTGCCTGCCCGTCGCGGAGTGATCTGGTCAGCAACCGCGCGGATCGCCCCTGCTCGTCCCGCGCGATCCGTGGACACCTTCGGCGTCGAGGTATCCGGGCCGTCATCCCGCAGCCCTCACCTGCTCTCGCGAGGGCTTGCGCGAATAGCGTGGGTTCGCCAATTCTCGTGCCGAACCAGCGTGCGACCCGTCCGCAATCTCGTCTTTCGGCAGCAGTGGACGCCGAGTTCGTAGACGTCGGTGTTCAGTGCTGACTTGTCGGGGGTCGGCGGGCGGTCAGCCGGTGGCCCGGTGGTGGGAGGCGGCGGCTTCCTGAGTGGCTGCCCAGGACGCTAGCAGGCGCAGGCCCTCTTCGGAGGGTGAGCCGGGTTCTGCGGCATAGATGGTGAGGGTGAGGCCGGGTTCGGCCGCCATTTCCAGGCCCTCGTAGGCGAGCGTGAGGTCGCCGATGGCGTGGTGGTGGTAGCGCTTGGTGCCGGTGCCGTGGTGGCGGACGTCGTGGGCGCCCCAGCGGGTGCGGAAGGCGTCGCTGCGGGTGGAGAGCTCTCCGACGAGGTCGTGCAGGTCCTTGTCGTGCGGGTTGCGGCCGGCTTCGGTGCGCAGGATGGCGACGGCGACGTCGGCGGCTTGCTCCCAGTCGGGGTAGAAGCGGCGGGAGGCGGGGTCGAGGAAGTTGAAGCGGGCGAGGTTCGCCTGGTTGTGCGGGTCGGCGTACACGTCCGCGTAGAAGGCGCGGGCGAGTGCGTTGGCGGCGAGCAGGTCCATGCGGCCGTTGCGGACGAACGCCGGGCCAGCGGTGATGGCGTCGAGGGTCCACTGCAGGCTGCGGTGCGCTTTCCACTGCCGGGTGGTGCGGCGGCGGGGGCGGGCAAGGGCGTCGGAGCCGTCGGCGGCCTGGGCCAGGTGAACGAGGTGGGCGCGTTCGGCGTCGTCGAGCTGGAGGGCGCGGGCGACGGCTTCGAGGACGGCCGGTGAGACGCCCGCGAGGCTGCCGCGTTCCAGCTTGGCGTAGTACTCCACGCTGACGTCCGCGAGGGCGGCGACCTCGCTGCGGCGCAGGCCCGGGACGCGGCGCCGGGTGCCGGCGGGCAGTCCGGCCTGCTTGGGGGTGATCTTGGCTCGCCGCGAGGTGAGGAACTCGCGGACCTCTCGCTGGTTGTCCACCTCTTGACCGTACGCGCCGCGCGCAGCGTGAGAGATGTACTGCCGGTACACCCCTTGTCAGTGACTCGCTGCGCGCGCCAAGAGCGGGTTACCTGGATGACGTGGCACTCCGCCTGCTGCCGGACGGCGGGCAAGGAAGGCCCGGCGCCGTCGGGGCAGCGGCACAGCCCCTGCCTCGTGAGCGCCGGCACGCGGGCCGCCCCGGGCGGTCCGACCTCGAGTACGTAAGGAACCAGTCATGCGCGGAACATTGATCTACGCCCCCGGCGATGTGCGCTTCGAGACCCTGCAGGACCCGAAGATCCTCCATCCGACCGACGCGGTCATCCGGACGGCCGTCACCTGCGTGTGCGGCTCGGACCTGTGGCCGTATCGCGGCGCGGAGGCAATCGGCGATCCGCATCCGATGGGGCACGAGTACGTCGGCTTCGTCGAGGAGGTCGGAGCTGAGGTCACGTCGGTCAAGCCGGGTCAGTTCGTCGTCGGCTCGTTCGCCACCTCCGACAACAACTGCGCGAACTGCCGCAACGGCTTCCAGTCGAACTGCCTGAACCGCGAGTTCATGAGCACCTGCCAGGCCGACTACGTCCGCATCCCCAACGCCCAGGGCACCCTGGTCGCCACCGACGGCGTACCGGGCGAGAGGTTCTGGCCCGGCCTGCTGGCCGTCTCCGACGTGATGGGCACCGGCTGGTGGGCCGCCGAGGCCGCCGAGGTCAAGCCCGGCTCCACCGCCGTGGTCGTCGGCGACGGGGCGGTTGGCCTGTGCGGAGTGATCGCGGCGAAGGAGCTGGGCGCGGAGCGGATCATCGCGATGAGCCGCCACGAGTCCCGGCAGAAGCTCGCCCGGGAGTTCGGCGCCACCGACATCGTCACCGAGCGCGGCGACGACGGTGTCGCCCGGGTCAAGGAGATGACCGGTGGGATCGGCGCCGACTCCGTCCTGGAGTGCGTCGGCACCGCCGAGGCCATGCAGCAGGCCCTGCACTCAGCGCGGCCCGGCGGCAGCGTCGGCTTCGTCGGCGTCCCCCATGAGGTTGCGATCGACGGCCAGGAACTGTTCTTCTCCCACGTCGGCCTGCGTGGCGGCCCCGCTCCCGTGCGCCGCTACCTGCCCGACCTCATTGACCGGGTCCTGTCGGGCCGGATCGACCCGGGCAAGGTCTTCGACCTCACCCTGCCCCTGGACCAGGTAGCCGAGGGCTACGAGGCCATGGACGAGCGCCGCGCCATCAAGGCCCTCCTCAAGCCCTGACCCAGTACGCCTCCTCTCCCCCGCTCGGGCCGGGCTGCCGGCCCGGCACCCACTCGCGAAGGAATCACCGTGACCACGTTCGCTCTCATCGGCGCCGGTCCGGGCCTCGGGCTGGCCTGCGCCCGGCGCTTCGGCGCCGCCGGCCACAGCGTCGCTCTGGTCTCCCGCAGCGCAGAGCACCTGAACGGCCTAACGGGCCAATTGGAACGCGACGGCATCCGGGCCCGCGGCTTCACCGCAGACGTGCTCGATCCCGCCTCCCTCACCACCGCCCTCCAGGAGGCCGCCGAGGTCCTCGGGCCGATCGAGATCCTCCAGTACAGCCCCGTGCCGCGTGCCGACTTCATGAAGCCGGTCCTCGACACCGACGCCGACGACCTCGACGCTCCGCTGGCCTTCTCCGTCAAGGGACCTCTCACCTGCGTGAACGCGGTCCTGTCCGGTATGCGGGCCCTCGGCCGCGGCACCCTGCTGTTCGTCAACGGCGGCAGCGCGGTACGCCCCCATCCCGAGCGGGCCGGTACCTCGATCGCGTTCGCCGCCGAGAGCGCCTACGCAGCCATGCTCCACGACGCCCTCGCAGACGAGAACATCCACGCGTCGCAGCTGATCATTCCCGGCGCGATCAGTCCCGAATCCGTGCACAGCAGCCCCGACGTCCTCGCCGATCGCCTGTACGCCCTGCACACCGATCGTGGCGGTTTTCGGCACTACGCCGAGCCCATGCCCGACTGATCTACGGAAGCCCATGCTGAGCCGCATGCTCCTGACCGCCCCCGTGCTGCCGCTGGTCGCCGCCGTCATGCTGGTCCTGACCGGCTGCTCCGGCACGCCGCCGACCGCAGCTTCCGGCACGGCGCCCCCCTCCGGGCGATCCGAGACGGCAAGCCCACAGCACACGGCACCGCCGCGGAGGAGCACCGCCATGAACATCCGTCTCACCGTCGACGGCCATCGCATCGATGCCACTTTGAACGACAGCGCCGCTGCCCGCGGCTTCGCCGCCCTGCTGCCCCTAGAGCTGAGTCTCACCGACTTCCACCAGCAGGAGAGGACTGCCGACCTGCCCGACCGGCTTTCCACCGACGGCTCTCCCCGCGGAGCCACGCCCCGGGCTGGTGACATCGCCTACTACGCGCCCTGGGGCACCGCGCTCGTCGTCGACGGCGGCCAGACCGTCTGACCCCGCCGAAATCCGGCACGCCAAGCCGCCTGCCGAAACCCACGCGAGGAGTCACCTCATGAACCCCGCCTACGACTTCACCGGCCAGGTCGCCTTTGTCACCGGCGCCTCCTCCGGCATGGGCCTGGCCGCCGCCCGCGCCTTCGCCGAAGCAGGCGCGGCCGTTGCTCTCGCCGACATCGACGAGGCCGCCGTGAGCGCGGCCGCGAAGGAACTGACCGACGCCGGCCACCAGGTCCTCGCCCTGGTCTGCGACGTCACCGACGAGGACCAGGTCGCCGCCGCCGTAGACCGTACGGTGGAGACCTTCAGCCGCATCGACATGGCCTACAACAACGCTGGCATCCAGGTCCCGCCCACTGACGCCGCCGACGAATCCGCCGACCAGTTCGATCGCGTCAACGCCATCAACCTGCGCGGCATCTGGGCCGCCATGAAGCACGAACTGCGCCACATGCGGGACCAGGGCAGCGGCGCCATCGTCAACTGCTCCTCCCTCGGCGGCCTCGTCGGCAACCCAGGCCGCGCCGCCTACCACGCCTCCAAGCACGGCGTGATCGGCCTGACCAAGAGCGCCGCCCTCGAATACGGCTCCCGGGGCGTCCGCATCAACGCCGTCTGCCCCGGCACCATCGACACCCCCATGGTCAGCGACATGGTCGCCAAGGGTGAGCTCGACCGGGGCCAGGCCGAAGCGGGCCAGGCCATCAACCGGCTCGGGACCGCCGAGGAGATCGCCCAGGCCGTCCTGTGGCTATGCAGCCCCGGAGCCGGCTTCGTCACCGGTGTCGCCCTCCCCGTCGACGGCGGCTACGTCGCCCAGTAATCACCGACCATCCCAGCACCAGCACCAGCGGGAGGAGCATCGTGGAATTCGTCAGGCAGCAGCCCACCAGCAAGGCCCCGGCCGACTGGTTCACCGGCGACGTCTGGTGGGACGTCATCGTCGCCGGCCAGGAACCCTCCCGCATGCGCGCCAACCTGGTCCGCTTCTCACCCGGCGCCCGAACCAACTGGCACAGCCACGCCGTCGGCCAGACCCTGCACGTCGTCTCCGGCATCGCGTACATCGGCACCCGCGACGGCACGGTCTTCGAAGCCCACCCCGGTCAGACCGTTTCTTGTCCGCCCGGGGAGGAACACTGGCACGGCGCCGCCCCGGATCGCTTCATGGGACACATCGCTATGTGGGAAACCACGACGGACGGTGCCTCCGAGACGACCTGGGCGGAGCCCGTCCCGGACGAGGAGTACAACGTCCCGCGCACCCACGACCGGTAGCCTTCGACGCCATTGGCACTTCAACCCGATGCCCGCGGAGGACCGTGCGATCGTCTTCGCCGGCGCGCTGCCCGCGACAGGCGGATCAGCCTGAGGGGGTCGGCGGTTTCGGCTGCCTCGTTGAGGATGCGGTCCTGGCGCAGGCAGACCAGCGTCAGCCCTCGGGGCACGTCGGAGGGAAGCAGGTCTTGCCAACGCCGCCCTCACCGCTCTCCCAGTCGCTCTGCTGCTTGCGCCGACGGGCATTGTCCTTCAGCCGCTGCCGCTCCTGCGGCTCCGTGGCCTGCTCCGCTTCCTGTCAGTTACCTGCCGCCGAAGCGCGGTGTGTTCCATGAATGTCATGGCGCGCTGTTCCAGGGTCGCCCGATGTCCGGTCTCCCACGACGACCGGGGCAACGCGGTGGCGGCGGTGACGGTGTGGTCGGCCGGTCCGGACAGGCCCGGGTTGCTCGAACCGATGGGCGTGCACCGGGAACACCGCCGTCACGGCTACGGCGAGGCGATCGCCGTCGCCGTGGCGGCCGCACTCCAGGAGCGGGGCCCGTCGAGCGCGATCGTCTGCACCCGAGCTCCAATGCCGGCGACGTCGCCGTCGCCTCCTACGAGTCAGCCGGCTTCCAGCAACGCCCCGAGGTCGGGACCAGTACCGGGACTCCTCATGCCCACTCTCCTCGATCACGAGCGGAGACAGATGAGGCGTGCGGTCGCGGTGACGGGTGCCGTTGGCTGGTCGCGGGTAGGTTGCACTGCCTACACGTCCGACGGCAGAAGAGGCAGCACATGGCGGCGCGGCACAGCAGTGAGGGTGGGGGTCTGCCGTCGGCGGTGGTGGACTGCGCGCTGTATGAGGACGGGAAGCGGATTCCCGGGCAGGTGAATCTGGGCAGGATCATGGAGCGGATAGATCCCAAGGCGGGGCGGTTCGCGTGGATCGGCCTGTATGAGCCGAGCGAAGAGCGGCTGCAGGAGGTTGCCGAGATTTTCGGCCTGCACCCGCTCGCGGTGGAGGACGCCGTCCATGCGCATCAGCGGCCAAAGCTGGAGCGCTACGGCGACATGCTGTTCCTGGTGCTGAAGACGATCGTCTACGTCGACCACGAGAAGGTCACCGCGACTAGCGAGATCGTCGACACCGGCGAGATCATGGTCTTCGCCGGGCCCGGGTACGCGATCACCGTGCGCCACGGCAGCGCCCCGTCTCTGGACAGCGTCCGACAGCAACTCCAGGACGACCCGCGGCAGCTGGGCTGCGGTCCCGCAGGCGTCCTGCACGCGGTCGCGGACATGGTCGTCGACCGCTACGTCGAGGTCGCTGACGCGTTCGCCGGTGACGTCGACACCCTGGAGAGCGAGGTCTTCTCGCCGGACCGGCCGGTTGACGCCGGGCGCATCTACCAGCTCAAGCGCGAACTCCTGGAATTCAAGCGCGCCGTTATGCCGTTGGCGTCAGCTCTGCAGCGCCTCAGTGAGGGCACCATCCCGCAGATCCCGAAGGAGGTGGCCGCCTACTTCCGGGATGTCGCCGACCACCACCAGCGGGTCAGCGACCAAATCCTCTCCTTTGACGAGCTCATCAGCGGGATGCTCAGCGCCAGCATCGCCCAGCTCGGCGTGCAGCAGAACGCCGACATGCGCCGCATCAGCGCCTGGGCGGCGCTGATCGCCGTCCCCACCATGATTGTCGGTGTCTACGGCATGAACTTCGATCACATGCCCGAGCTGAAGTCCCCATACGGCTACCCGGCCGTCTGGGTACTCATGGTGACCGTCTGCACGGTCATCTACCGGGCCCTGCGCCGCAACAAGTGGCTCTAGCAGCCTGCTCGTCGCCCAGCGCCCCTACCCGTCCGGAATGCCCCGGCGGCCGTCCGGGCGATGCAGCACAGTTGGGCAGGTCCGAATCAACGGCGGACACCCTGCCGCCCATCTCGTGGTGTAGACGATCAAGGCGTGGGATCACTCGGGCGCGTGCAGGGGGCCGGACCGTCGCGTAAGAAGGCGCGGACTCACGTGGCGGGGCGGGAGTGCACGCTGACGGCGTAGCCGCAGCCTTGGTAATAGGGATCACCGCTCCAGGTGGCGTAGCGCTGCCGCAAGGCCAGTCCGGCCTGGGTACACCAGTGGTCGAACTCCGTAAGGGTCACCGGCGGTTCCGACAGCGGCAGGTGTGCTGCGTCCAGTCCCATGCCCGTGACCAGCAGGCCGTCGGAGCGCAGCGCGGCGGCCAGCTGCCGAACAACAACTGATTCGGTGCCGGGGGTCAGCAAGGGGATGACGTTTCCGGCGGCGAGCACCAGGTCGAAGCCCGGATTCAGGCCGAGGGTGTCCAGACGGGCCAGGTCACCGTAGAGCCATTCCTGCGTGGGGGCGTCCCGGCGGGCTACGGCGAGCATCGAGGAGTCGACGTCTACGCCGGTGCAGTAGTGGCCCAGCTCCGCGAGTCGGATCGCGATCCGACCGGTGCCGCAGCCGGCGTCGAGTATCCGGGCGGCGGGCTTCAGCAATGCGGCGCAGAAGGCAGCCTCGCCATGGATGTCGTGACCTGATTCGGCGAGCCGCGCGAAACGCTGAGCGTACTCCTCTCCAGCTTGTCCGCCGGTCAGTTCCGCCCAACGGTCCTGTTGCCCAGTCATGTTCAGAGTGCCTTCCGGTCAGCTTCGCCCAGAAGGAGCGAAGACGGTGCCATCACACTATTTGAGGTGGTATGTGTAAGCCTCGTGGGCTGCTACGAAGGCAGGCAAGGCCAGGGAGAGGCTATGAGGCCCATCAGGCAGTATCCGCAGCGAAGCGATGTCTGACCGATGGTAGGCAGTCGTGACCGAACGCGACGTCACGCTCAATGAGCTCGCTCAGGGGCTGCGCCCGATCACAGGGCACTCATCCTTCCGTCCTGCGCACGTATCCGCTCCTGAATCAGACGCGTACGTGGCCAGACGAACCGACAGCAGCAGAGAGTCACTGCGACGGCTTCGGAGACACGGCCGTCTCGGCCGGCCCCACGGCCGTGTCAGCCCGGCTTGACCGCCAGCGTCGCAAAATAGTGCGACATGTATTGAGCGGATGCGTTGGATTGGTGCGGCGCTTCCGCGAAGCCGGTGAGGACGAACCCCGCGGCGAGTTGCCCGCCGATCTGGTCGGTGAGGGTGTGGCTGTATTCAAGAGGGGCATCCGCGCCGAACTTCGTGGCGCGTTCCTCGGGGGAGTACTGCGTGACATCGCTGTAGGGCAGCTTGTGCACGACGATCAGCTCGCCGCGCTCGTCGAGCGCCTCGTGGTCGAACAAGTACACATCAGGGTTGAGGAAGCCCACGAGTAGAGTTCCGCCCGGTCGCAGGACGCGGAAGCACTCACGCCACACCGGTGCCAAGTGTGGCACGAATACGTTAGAGACCGGATGGAATACGACGTCGAATGTTGTGTCGCCGAAGGCACTGAGGTCGCGCATGTCGCCCAGGACGGTGCGCAGCTCGAGTCCGTCGCGCGCCGCCACCATCTGGTCCTGGCCGAGCTGGCGGGGCGAGTTGTCGAATACGGTGACCCGCGCCCCTGCGGCGGCGAGGATCGGACCCTGCTGGCCACCGCCGGAGGCCAGGCACAACACGTCCTTGCCGGTCAGGTCCGTCGGCAGCCAGGACCGGTCGACTGGCTCACGCCCGATGAGAACAATCGACCAGTCGCCCATGCGGGCGCGCTCGACATCCTCAGCACTCACCGGCCTCGACCACTCGTTGCCCTCTTGGACACACTTGTCCCAGGCTGCCCGATTGTGGGCAGCGGGGTCGACAACAATGTCCTGCACGTTTAACTCCCTGCTACAGCCAAGCGGACACCTGGGGTACTGACAGTGCGGTGCCGCTAGCCAACACGATTGCAAGGTGTGGGCTCAACGAAATTAGCGGGCACCGAGGTGTCCACGGGCTCGACGGGTGGTCGCGCAGCGGGTGCGTAAGCGCTGGTTGCCGGGGTTGCGGAAGCCGTAGGCGTCGCGGGTGATGGTCTTGATGGACCGGTTGGTGCCTTCGGAGCCGGCCTTGGCGATCCCAGTGTGCAGGTACGCAAGGATCTCTGGCCACCATGTCCCGACGGTTGTGGCCAGGCGCTGCAGTTCGGGAAGGTCGGCGTCGGCGCATCGGCGGTAGAACCGGTACAGCAGATCGCGGACCTGTTCCCGGTCTGGGCGGGTCCGGGCGGTGGCAAGCAGGTCCAGGAGGTCTTCCTTGGCGTTCCACGCAACGGTGATCGGCGCGCCGATCACCCTGGGCAGGTTGGACAGCTCGTCGAGGAGAGCGTCGACGTGCTCGCCGCGCATCCGGGCGGCGGAGCGGGTGAGCCGGTCGCGCAGTTCCCACTCGCGGTTGCCCTTGCGGCCGCACCGGCCGCGGTGGGTCACGGTGACCCGGCGGCGGACCTCGGTGAGGGTCTGGTTCGCCAGCTGCACCAGGTGGAAGTAGCCCACGACCAGGGTGGCCTGCGGCAGGACCCGGCGGATCGCCGGCCTGAAAATCGTGCACGTGTCGACCGCGACGTACTAAACCGCGTCGCGCCAGGCTTGGTCGCGGTCGGCCAGCCAGTCGATGACCGACTGGGCGTGCGGCCTCCGACCTGCCCGAGCAGGCCCTGCTTGCCTGACAGGTCGACGAAGCCGACGTGCCAACGGTCCACGGCGGTCTGCCAGATCCCGGTGGCCTCATCGGGGATCCATCTCGGCCGGCCTCGGCGGATCTCGTCGATACCGAGCGCCTGCACCGGCTCGGGCTGGGCCGGCAGCACCGCCCGGGCGTGACTGGTGAACGCCGCCGCAACGACCGGCCAGGAAAGCGCATAGTCGCGGGCCGCCTGGACGACCGTGCGGCCCTGATCGGCCACCGCCGCCCCGGCCGCAGCCCGTAATCGTGTGGTAAGCCGCTTACGTGGTGGTACTGGCGGGACCGACCCGGTGAACGAGCGACGCCGGCGCCGGCACGCCAGCTCGTCGCCGCGCCAGCGGCGCTTGGCCCACACCAGCCGCGGTCGGCGGCCACCGACCGACAGGTCACGCGGCCGGGTCACCCGCCGGCCCCTCGACCGCCGCACCCGGGTGCCGCAGTCTGGGCAGTGGCGTGCCCGCTCATCAGCGGTGACCAGATGCACCACCGGCCCGTCGGCGACCCCGACCACGGCCAGGCCGTCAAGGCCCAACAACCGCGTCCTATCGTTTGCCACGTCCGTAGCTCTTCTGTTGTGATCATCTTGCTTCGACAACAACATGACCTACGAGAGCTGCGGGCATCTGTCAGCCAGGGTCCACAGTGGAACCCCGTCCGGCGCTCAAACCCCCACCAATTTCGAAGAGCCTCTATGCGGGGGCGTGGCCTGAGTGGGTCACTCCCCCATTGAACGACGGCATTGAGGTGTTCGCTCTGCCGGTCCGGTTGACCCGAGCGTTGGCCAACGCCAGTCCCAGCGAACTGATGCCACCTCAAAGCCTTCTTGTGGTCCAGCGAGTGGCAAGCTCGACCCATCGCCTTGAGGAGCCGGTGGTCAGTGCGCGCGGCTTCGGGTGGGCCCCGCAGGGTGAGGCGTCCGCGGTCCCGGCGTGACACCCGGGCTCCGGGCCCTGGCCGGAGACCTCGGGAAGACAGGTGTTGCCCGGGACGCTGAAGCGTTCCTGGCCCAGGGCTTCCCCACCGGATGTCCCTGAACGGCGAATGAGATCATGGGGGCCGGAAGCGCCGCCGTGCGGCGACGCGGGGGAAGGACACAGCGTGGCCCAGGGGCGGATGACGTACAACGTGCGGTACGGGACGTCCTTGCCGGTCGTCGTCCGCCACGGAGACGGCGCGGAACGCGAAGGGCATATCGCCATCGGGCTGCTCTGCCGCATGCCCGACGGCCACGGAGGCGCCGCGCACCCCTCCGCCCGTACCTTCGACGTCGTCGGTGACGGCCAGACCGCGATCGCCCGGGTGTCGACGGAGGAGACAGGCTCGCGCGTGAACGGACGCCCCGCCGTGTACCGTGTCGACGACCCGTACGGCGCCCCGCTGGGCCGGATCACGTACCGACGCGGACGCGCCCTGCTCGGCGCCCGCGCGCGCTGGACCGTCGAGTCGGTGACCGGACACTCCGTGCGCGGCTTCCGTGGGCGCCTGTTCTGGTGGGCGGTGTGGTGGCCCGTCGGCCTGCCCGTGAGCCTGGTGTGGCTGATCCTGTCCCTGCTCGGCGAGGGCGACGACGCCTTCGGCAAGCCGCGCAGGGTCATCTGGCGCGACTCCTCACGCCGGGCGCACCTCGTCTTCCGGGGGGTCGCGGACGAGTACCGGGTCCTCGACGGAAGCTGGGACCCCCGGCTGGTGGCCGCGCTGCTCGGACTGCACCAGTCGTACGACCCGTCCGAAGGCAGCGGCGAGAACGGCTGGTACGCCAGGCCCTGAGCTTGTCGTCTGACGTCCGGTCCGCTCCGGGGCGGGGCAGTCGAGCCGGGCGATCCGGTGCCTGCTGCGGCGCCGGGGCATCGCCGCCATGATCCCCGCACGCCGCGACCAGCCGGCCAACGGCAGACGACGTGGCGCTCACGGTGGCAGGCCGCCCGCGTTCGACAACGTCGTCCAACGCGACCGCAATGTGGTCGGACGATGCTTCGCCCGCCTCAAGCAATTCCGCGCGATCGCCACGCGGTTCGACACACTCGCCGACCGCTACCGAGCGGAATCGTCCTGGTCTCCCTGATCAGCTGGCTCGGCGAACCAGCCAGATGATCTTTTATCGGGCGGGGCCTGGGCCACGGGGGACCACGGGTCCCGACTACCAGCGGACGGCACTCTGCCCGTAGCCGAGATCCGTCACCTCGGCTCCAGCAAGGACCTCCGGGACGGCACTGAGCCGGTCCGTCCGGAACTGCACTCGGTCCGGGCGCGGGCCCGTCGGCAGCCGGCCGTACAGGACCAGCGCGTCATCGTCCTCTTCCGCTGTTTCGCCGCCCAGATCGACGAGCAACGCAACGGTCATGTCCAGCTCCCGCGCGATCAGCCGCTGAATGGCGCCCTCTGCCCGGTCATGCTCATTCTTGGTCAACCCGTGGAGTACGAAGGTGAGGATCTGGGTGTCCGGCGCCACGTACCTGACATCGCACACCACGTCCACGTCAGCCGACAGCCAGAACTGCAGGCAGAGCGGCCCTACCGACAGGCCGACAAGCTCCAGAATGCGCTCGGGGGGCAGCTTCACCTGCTCCCCCACGACGTCCAACAGCATCCCGCAACCCAGCGTCGGGTGCTCGACGGTCATCCCGGACTCGGCCAGGAGGTCGGTCACCGGGCGGAACTCGGCCTCGTCCATCCGTCCCTCGCGGTACCAGGACAAGTAGGTCTCAGACACCGTCAGCACTCCTAACTGTCAATTTGTCATTGCCTGACATCTTGGAGAAGACACCCTCACGGATACCGGCCACCCTCCTTCAACAGGCATCTGACGTCGAGAACCGCACAAGTGATCAATTATCAGACAGGTTCCAGCCCCCCGTCATCTGACACCTCTGGAGGCACCCGTGTCCGTCCGCCGAGTCGTTCCCAACATCCTCACCGACGCCGGAACCATGGTCCGAAGCGCGGAGTTCTACGGCCTGCTGGGCTTCGAGGAGGTCATGAACCTCGGCTGGATCATGACCCTCGCCTCACCCACTCACCCGACGGCCCAGATCAGCGTCATCACACAGGACAGAACCGCCCCCGTCACACCGGACGTGAGCATCGAGGTGGACGACGTGGACGCGGCCTACGCGGCAGTCCTGGCGAGCGGCGCGGAGATCCTGCACCCCCTGCGGGACGAGGAGTGGGGGGTACGCCGCTTCTTCACCCGCGACCCGAGCGGACGCGTGATCAACGTACTGAGCCACTGACAGAACTGTCCCTCGGACGTGCGGTACGCGCCGTGCCCGGGCGCGCCCCGGCGGTCCGTCACACAGTGAGGACGACCTCTGAGCGCGCGTGCTCCACTTCGACATACCGGATGGCTTCGGCTGCCTCGCTCAAGGAGTACGTCCGGTCGATACCCGGGGCAAGCTCCCCGAATCCGCGAGCTCACCCAGGGCCGCCAGGTTCTCCCTGCTGGGTGTCGCCGTGAGTACGAGCAGGCGGTGGCGGACGAAGCGATTCGTCGCGTGCCCCTTGCGGATGAGGCCCATCGGCCCGATGAGACCGCCGCCGCCGGATGTACCCCCGCCGGAGAGCACGAGCGTTCCCGCGGGTGTCAAGGCGCGTCGGCATTCGGTCAGCGAACGGTTACCCACCAGGTCGAACACGACGCCGTACCGCCGCCCGTTCGGGCGATGTCCTCTTCGGTGTACTCGATGACGTGATCCGCGCCCAGCGACCGGACCAGTTCCACGTTCCTCGTGCTGCACACGCCGGTCACCTCCGCGCCGATCGACTTGGCGATGTGTACGGCGGAGGTGCCCACACCGCCTGACGCCCCATTGACCAGCACGTGCTGTCCCTGACCACGTCCACCCCAACCGCACCAGCCGTGGCATCCCCGCCGCAGCCGTCGCCGAGGCGATCGGGCAGACACTCGCCACGTAGCCACGACCTCGCGAGAGCGCCCCGGCGACCGTACGGGGCGCTCTCGCGCAACCCCATCCCTGGACAACGGGCAACACCAAACCCTGTCCATAACTCGGTTCGCCCGCCCAGCCCGGCCGCAGTTCAGGTTCGGGCACGGGAGTGCTCAGCATCGGGTCCGGCAGCGTCCACGTCACACCGCATTCCCTTCCACCAAGATCCAGTGCCATCCCATCCGGTCGGCGGTGGCTGCGCCCGGGCGGAACCGCACGCCGGCCAACCGGCGGCCACGGCGTGAGGAGGGTCGAGCTTGTCTGCCTCTGCGGGAGGTAGCGACGCGGACAGCCCCGGCCCCTGTCGGGCCGGGGCTGTCATCGGGAGGCCGGGTCAGCTGGGCTGGTCTCCGGTGTAGCGGTAGATGCCGCCGGCGGAGTTGACGCACCACACGGTGCCGTCGGCGGCGGCGCCGATGTCGACGGCGGCACCGGGGATGCCGACCCAGGGGTTCGCGTCGTGGTTGGTGTAGCGGTAGATCTGGTCGGAGGAGTTGACTCCCCATACGGTGGTCCGGGATCCGGCGGTGATGCGGGTCAGGCCGCCGGAGACGCTCACCCAGTCGGTCGAGCTCTGGTCTCCGGTGTAGCGGTAGATACCGCCTGAGGAGTTGACGCACCACACGGTGCCGTCGGCCGCTACGCCGATATCGACGGCCTTGCCCGGGATGCCGACCCAGGGGTTCGCGTCGTGGCCGGTGTACCGGTAGATCTGACCCGACGAGTTCACGCCCCACACATGGGTGCGGGAACCTACGGAGATCCGGGTCAGGCCGCCGGAGACGTTGACCCAGCTGGTCGAGCTCTGGTCCCCGGTGTAGCGGTAGATGCCGCCGGCGGAGTTCACGTGCCACACGGTGCCGTCGGCGGCGACGCCGATGTCGACCGCGCTGCCCGGGATACCGATCCACGGGTTCGCGTCGTGGCCGGTGTACCGGTAGATCTGACCCGACGAGTTCACGCCCCACACATGGGTCCGGGACCCCACCGAAATCGTCGTGAGACCGCCAGAGATATTCTTCCAGTCAGCCATGCCAGGCCCCTTTTCGTTCGGCTGTGACGTTCTGGTACGTGCCGAGCATCAGGGACACACGGGCGGCGGCATAGACCGATAGGCCGTTAAAATGATCCAGAAAACGTCGTTTGATTCCCCCCTCTCCACCGGGTGCACGGACAGATCGTGATGCGTACTGGTTGCGGAAGTCCGAAAACGCCGTAACCCACAAGGATCCCTCTACGGCGTCTAGTTGACGTTCGGCTCTTCGGCTCTCAGCGCAGGCCGGCCGGAGCGCGCAGGACCCGGGACCGGATCAATCAGGTCCAAGTTCACGCGTGCTTCACCAATGCTGACGTATAGGTGCGCCCACCCGGAAGCACGCCGTGCAATTCGGTGTTCGGTGGTGATGGCGACCTGGTCACCGCAGGTCCGCGGCTCATCGGCGATCCGGTCCACAGCCGCGGCCGGAGATCGGCACCCCGTCCACGTAGGCCGGGGTGAGCATGGCGCGTCCCCGGGCTTCACATCTGTTGCCGGGGTGGTCTCCGACCTGAACGGGGCTGGACCCTTTGCCTGGGGCGTGAACTCCTCAGCCAAGCTGCTCCCCTTGCCAGTCGGCGCCATGCCGATCCGCGCGGATCACTGCATGACTGCAAGTTATGAGACCATCACCGAGTGCGAGAGGTCCGGTCGGGCCGCCTGCACCAGGGGCACCCCTCCTCGACCAGTCCCGCAAGGACAGCCTTCATCCCAGCTACCGGTTCTCGTTCAAATGCTGCCGTGCCCACGGCAGACAAGCACGGCCGTCAGGGGCCCACTTCGAAGCTGATCCCCAGTTCCGGCTTGCGCATCGTGACCTGATCGGAGACTTGGTCGAACAGGATCACGGAGGGTGTCGCCCGAGCTGCGCCCCACTGAGCGTCACCGCCCCCTCCGGCGTCGCAGTATCGGTCGCCTGCGGCAGCGGTCAGCGGCTCATTGGCCCCGGGGTCGATCCACAAAGACACCTGCGGAAACGTCAGTCGGATCGGTTCGGTCGCCAGCACCTCGCCGCTCTGCGATCGTCGCCTACCGCGAACCCGACAAGAAGCGGGGCAAGCAGATAATGCGAGCCGTGACCGACTCCGTCGCCAGCGGCGTCCCGGCCGGGTCCGGATGGCATTCAGCGACCGGGAATGAACCGGGAACCGGACGGGAATGAGCTTGCCCCGCCCGTGCGAGTCAGCACCCGGGACGCCGCCCCGAAGTAGTACGCCTGCGCCTGGCCGTACCGGCTACTGAGATCAGCGCACAAACGCAACGCATCATCGCTTCGTTCGCCGTCGCACAGATCGCACCACGGCCGATCACCAGCGTCCAGCCGTCGAGTTCGGGGCTTACGCACACCCGGGCAAGTCCGTCCGAGTTCTCCTCCGTCTCTCCGTGGCCGTCCTCGTCGATGGCGGCGGCGGCTTCCGCGAAAGTGGCGCTCTCCCCGGTGTCGGGCACGAAGGCGGCGATGTACACCAATGCCTTGACCTTCGGTCGTCGGCCGGAGCCTGACTGCTGACCGCTCTGCCGTAGGAGTGACCCACCAGCACGACAGGCCCGGTGACGCTGTCCAGAACGCTGCGGATGTAGGCGGAGTCGCTCGGCAGTCGGCGCAGCGGCAAGGCCGGTGCCAGCCCACGGCATGCGTTCGACGACCGCGCTCCAGCTGGAGGCGTCGGCGAACGTGCCGTGGACCAGGACGATGGTGGGCCGTGAGCTCGAGAGAACGCGGCATGGTCATCAACTCTCGTACGTCAAATGCACGTGAGGCCAAATGCGCGCGCTTACACCCACGTGAGATGGCCTTGCCGCCGGGCCGGGCCGGATCGAATGATCGAGAACCGGCCCGGCGGCAACAATGGTGATCAGCTGGCGATGGTGGCGAGATTGCCGGGCTCGTAGGCGCCCCCCTGGTTGTTGAGGATCACACCGAGCCGGTTGGTCGCGTTGATCATGGCGACCAGGGAGACGAGCGCGATGGTCTGGTCGTCGTCATAGTGCTTGCGGACCTGGGCCCAGGTCTCGTCGGAGACGCCTTCGTAGCTGTCGATGAGGCGGGTGCCCTCCTCGGTGAGGGCCAGCGCGGCCCGCTCGGCCTCGGTGAACACGGTGGAGTGAGGCCAGGTGGCGACCAGGTTCAGTCGGGCCGCGGTCTCGCCGGCGGCTGCGGCGTCCTTGCCGTGGATATCGACGCAGAATCCGCAGCCGTTGATCTGGCTGGCGCGCAGCTGCACCAGCTCCTGGGTGGGCTTGGGCAGCGGCGACTCGTGGATCACCTGGCTCACGGCGAAGATCCGCTTGCCGATCTTGGCGCCGGTCTCGTTCGCGAACAGGTTCATACGGGGTTCCATCACAACGTCCTCGTCTGTGGAATCGTGTGCCGCGCGGATCGTCCGCGCAGCGGCTTGACGCCCATACGGCGCCGGCCGCCCCGGCGCTGTGACAGCACGGCGATGTGACGAAGGCCACCGAGCTTCTGTGTCACGAGAGAGCGCGGAGCGGCGACTTGTGCGCGACACCGAGAAGAGAAGCAACGGACAGGAGCCGACGATGGACGAGCGCACCGAGCAAGCGGCCGACGTGACCAGGCACAGTCCTCACGCCGGGGGTGCGGACCCCGCCACCGAGGCGTTCGTCGCCCATCGCAACGTGCTGTTCACCGTTGCCTACGAGATGCTCGGCTCCGCCGCCGACGCCGAGGACATCCTTCAGGAGACTTGGCTGCGCTGGGCGAACATCGACCACGACACGGTTCGGGACCCTCGCGCCTTCCTGGTCCGCATCACCACGCGCCAGGCATTGACCCGGCTGCGTACGTTGCGTCGCCGCAAGGAGTCCTACGTCGGCCCCTGGCTGCCCGAGCCCCTGCTCACCACGCCTGATGTCGCCGAGGACATCGAGCTTGCCGACAGCGTCTCCATGGCGATGCTGCTCGTGCTGGAGACGCTCGCGCCGACCGAGCGGGCCGTATTCGTGCTGCGCGACGTCTTCGATCTCGGGTACGACGAGATCGCGCAGGCCGTCGACAAGACTCCCACCGCGGTCCGGCAGATCGCCCACCGCGCACGGACGCACGTCGCGGCGCGCCGACCGCGCGAGGCCATCTCCCCAGCTCAGACGCGCCAGGTGCTCGCGGCCTTCCAGCAGGCAGTCGAAACAGGCGACTTGCAGCGCCTGCTCGACATGATCGCCCCCGACGTCGTGCTGCTGACCGACGGCGGCGGAGTCGTACAGGCCGCGCTGGAGCCCGTCGTGGGTGCCGAAACGGTGGCCATAGTGCTCAGCAGGCTTACCTCCGCGGCCTTGCGGCCAGCACATGTCAACGGCCACCCCGCCTTGATCCTGCGTAAGGGCGGCGAGATCGACACCGTCCTGGCGGTACGCCTCGAAGGCGGCCTCATCACCGGGCTCTACGCCGTCCGCAACCCCGAGAAACTGTCACGCATCGACCGGGAGACCGCAGTGGGCCGCTGAGCCCGAACCAATCCGCCTCGGGCGACCTGAACAGGTTCAGGCGGGTGCCGATCTCGACCGCAGTTCATTCGGGGTCGAGAGTTGGCCAGGGTGCACGACTCGCGGTTCGTGCCAGCCGACGGAGGTCGTCTCTCGTCGAGGAGCCCTTCGGCGCGCCGGTCGTGTGCTTCCGCGACATCGGCCAAGTTTCACACCCGACGGTGTGTGGCGGGCACGGCGTAGCTCTCATCCATGCAAGACGGGTTCTTGCGGGACCAGCCAGCCTGCACCACGCCTGTTGCGGGCGTTCCATTGTTCTATCCAAACCACTGAGCTGCAAGAACGCTGTCGAGGGCCTGCATCACGCGCAGCCACCCCCAGAAGGCCCGCATCCTCACTGGGCCCAAGACTCACCAGCGTGCCCGGGACCGGCCAGGGTGGACCGGTGGCTAACGGCGGCGTGCACGACAACGGCTCCACGGCGCATCGCTGACGTCGGGGGGGGCCGCGACAAGGCGAGGGGTTGTTCTTCATCGAAGCTCTGTCCGGCAAGTGGGGTGTCGGCGAGCGCCACCCGGGAAGACCGGATGGTGCGAGTTCGCCGGGAGGCGGTGAGGCGACAGGGCCTTGTGGGCTGTCAGGCCGTCCGGCATGATCGCGAGCATGATGACCAGCCGAAAGGCCCATGCCGCGTAGACGGCCCGGCGCGCTTCGCGCCGAAAATACGATCCCGCCCGTCTGGGGCCCGTGGACCGATCGCATTCCCGGGCTGTCCGAGCGCACCTGCGCCGAGATCAACCGCACGGAGCGTGAGCACGATGACTCCTGGGCCGGGCTGTGGGACGGCTTGTGGGAGGGGGCGGTGGAAGCCGCGCTCAGACACTACCGGGGGTTCCTGCGACAGCCCTGCCGCTACCTGGACCTGTGCTTCCCAGCTTCTCCCCATCCGGAGTCCTCGCTCGTCGACGTGGCGAACGCCCGGGACATTCTGCAAGAAGCGTTGCGTTCGCTTCCACACCCGTCCCGCGGCGAACTCGGGCGAGTGGTGGCGTGTCTGGACGCAGATCTCCGCCGCCGGACCTTGCCCGACCCACACGCCTACCGGCGCATGCAGTGGCATGGCGAATGGTGGCACCGACGCCTCTACGACGGTGAATTCCGGTGGTGAGGGGCTGCAGACCGACCAACAATGATCGTGTCGGGCACGGGCCCAGGGGGCGATCCCGGGCCGTCGGGGCGACGATGGGGTGTGTGGAGGATGCGCAGCTGCAGGCCGTTCTTGTCGAGCGGCTGCAGGAGCGGACCGCGGCGCCTTTCTGTTCGTGGGCAGCGGGATATCGCGCCGTTGTCCGAGGCTGCCCGGCTGGGAAGAGCTGCTGGAGCAGTTCGCCGCTCACCTGCCCACACGCGTACCACCGGGCCACGGCTTATGGGGACCTGCCGAGGGCCGCCGGCCCCATGGCGCCGGACTTCCACGGGATGTGGTGGTCCGTCGGCTGTGCGGATCGGCAGCGGCGCCCGTGCGCCGATCGGCCCCCAATCCGCTCTGATGGCCGCGCGATCGCGTCTGGCCTTGCTTCGCGCTCACACTTGTCCCTGCGAATGTCTCTACGGCCTCCTTCGCCACGGACCTGGTCAGCCGCAACGCAACACACCGGCTGCCCGAGAGGGGTGGTTGCAGGATGCATGAAGGGATGCCTTTCGAGGAGCTGATCAGCGGAGCCGCCCAGGACGCTGGAGGGTGGCTGGGAGCCCTGCCGGTGGCGCTGGTGGCCACCAGTGGCGACGGGACGATCGTGCGCTGGAGCTACACCGCGCAGGAACTGCTCGGCTACACCCCGCCCCAGGTACTGGGGCGGCACATCGCCGATCTGCTCCATCCCGGGGCCGACCGCAGCCTGGGTCGGGCTCTGTGGGAGACAGCCGCCACCGGGCGCGGGGTGATGGGCACTGTCACCGCCTGGCACCGCGACGGACACCCGCTGGAGCTGGAGATCTGGGCCTGCCCCGTCCTCGACCGGCGCCACGGCGCCTCGGCGGTGCTGGTCTTCGCAGCCGACGCCCATGCGACCCGCCGCATCCGAGGGTCGTCGGCGGTATGGGACGGGTTGTTCGCCCGCTCACCCGTCGGTATCGCCGTTCTCGACACGCAGCTGCGGTTCCTGCAGGTCAATCCGGCACTCGAAGCGATGAACGGTCTCACGGAGTCCGCCCACGTGGGCCGGCGCCTGGCCGAGGTGCTGCCCGAGGTGAACGCGGGCGAGATAGAGGAGGCGATGGGCCAGCTCCTGGAATCCGGTGTACCCGTCCTCGGCCTGCGCCAGACGGGCCGAACGCCCGCCGACCCGGAGGACGACCGGGTTTGGTCCTGCTCGTACGTGCGCGTAGAAGACCCCGGAAACCAACCCATCGGCGTGATTGCCTCCCTGGTCGACATCACCGAGCAGCAGCGCGACCACACCGAGGCCGAGGCGGGCCGCCGCAGGCTGGCCCTGCTCAGCGAGGCCAGCGTCCGCATCGGCGCCAGCCTCGACCTGGAGCGCACCGCCCAGGAGCTGGCCGACCTCGCCGTCCCACACGTCGCCGACGCCGTCACCGTCGACGTGCTGGACACCCTCTCCCGCGGCGACGAACCGGGCATGGGACTAGCCGGGGGCATAGCCCTGCGGCGCTTGGGCAAGGCGCCCCTGACCGGATCTGCCGTCACCCACATCCTCGCCCCCCTCGGCAGGACCCTCACCTTCCCCGCAGCCGCCCCCTACACCCAGGCCCTCGCCGACCGGCAACCCTTCCTGATCACCCACCTCGATGAGCGGGCCATCGCCCCGGCCGCTCGCTACTCCGCCAAACCTACCCAGCTGCTCAAGACTGGCGTGCACTCGTTCATGATGGTCCCGCTCGTCGCCCGGGACGTGGTGCTCGGCGTCGCCACCTTCTACCGAACACGGCCCGTCGGCCCCTTCGGGCCGGACGACGCCACCCTTGTCAGCGAGCTCGCCGCCCGGGCAGCCATCAGCATCGACAACGCGCGCCTCTACCAGCGCGAACACGAGACCGCGGTCGTCCTCCAGCGCAGCATGCTCCCGCAGCACGTCACCCCGCCCCCCGGCATCGAAATAGCCCACCGCTACCTGCCGGCCAGCGACGTCAACGAAGTCGGCGGCGACTGGTACGACGTCCTCCCCCTCACCGGCGGCAGAGCCGCCCTCCTCATCGGTGACGTCATGGGCCACGGCATCGCCGCCGCCGCGGTCATGGGGCGGCTCTCCGCAACCGTCCGGGCCCTCGCGCGCCTCGACATGCCCCCAACAGCGCTGCTGCACCATCTGGAAGCCACCCTCGCCGACCTCGTCGAGCCGATGCTCGCCACCTTCCTCTACATCGTCTGCGACCCCGCCACCGGACACTGCTCCATCACCCGCGCCGGACATCCGCCACCGGCCGTGGCAGAGCCCGACGGCACCGTCTACCTGGTCAAGACCCCACCCGGCGTCCCCCTGGGGGTCGGCGGCATCGACTTCACCACCACCGACATCACCCTGCCCCCCGGCAGCCTCCTCGTCCTCTACACCGACGGCCTGATCGAAGCCCGCAGCCGCGACATCGACGCACGTCTGAACGAGCTCACCCGCCTGCTCACGGAACCCCAACGACCGTTGGACCACCTGTGCGACTCATTGATCACCCACCTGGTCCCGGCTTCCGCCGACGATGACATCGCCCTGCTCGCCGCTCGCATCGGCAAGAACATGCCTCGGCCTCATGTGTAGGACAGCACCGTGCGATGAGGTGTCGACGCTCGCGTCATTCCCCAGCCAGAAGAGAGGTAGTGAGAGGAGGCCGTCACGGACGCAGTGATCGTCAGCGCGTCGGCCGCGAAGAGGCGGAGCGTGCGCCCGGCTGATCGTCTGGTCCCGGAGGCCAAAGGGGGTCCGAAAGTTTCGAGTGATATTCGGAAACTCGACCCTCACGGATCATTCAGAGAAGTGACCGAGCATGTCAACACCGTTCACCGAACCAGGCTGACACCTGCTCCACCTCGGGCTCCGACTTCGACACTTTCGCCGCAACTAGCGAATCTTGCAGGGGGTATTGACGAGGTTCACCGGCCCCCTATCATCCAGGTTGCTCGATAGTTCGATCCATGTTCGACATCCCGAACGACTAGGGCTCCAAGAGCACCAACCACAACGGCCGAGCGGCAAGGAGTCACGACACTGGCGCTTCCCCTGGGAGCGCTCCCAGCACGCGCACAGCCCCTCCTCAGCGCGCCGCACGCTCGGGACAAGAGCGCTCGACCCATCCCTGCCAGGAAATCGAGGTAACTTCATGCGCCGCAGACTCCACACCCTGCTGGCCTCGCTCGTCGCTCTGCCGCTGGCGCTCGCAGTGGCACCATCCGTACACGCGGCCGACCCGACCACCATGACCAACGGGTTTTACGTGGACCCCGACTCGGCCGCGAGGAGGTGGGTCGCCGCCAACCGCGTCGACGGCCGGGCACCGGCCGTCGAGGCTTCCATCGCCAATACCCCGATGGCCCGCTGGTTCGGCTCCTGGAGCGGCGCCATCGGCACCGCCGCAGGTGCGTACGTGGGTGCGGCGGACCACTCGGACAAGCTGCCTATCCTCGTCGCCTACAACATCTACAACCGTGACTACTGCGGCGGGCACTCCGCGGGCGGAGCTGCCTCGCCGTCCGCCTACGCAAGCTGGATCGCGCAGTTCGCCGACGGGATCGCCAACCGCCCGGCCGTCGTCATCCTCGAACCGGATTCCCTCGGGGACTACGGTTGCATGACCCAGGCTCAGATCGACGAGCGCGAGGGAATGCTCACCGGCGCCCTCGCCGAGTTCGGCCGTCAGGCCCCCAACACCTGGGTGTACCTCGACGCCGGCAACCCGGGCTGGGCAAACCCGGCGACCATGGCCCGGCGCCTCCACGAAGCCGGCCTTCGACAGGCTCACGGCTTCTCCCTCAACGTCTCCAACTACTTCACCACGGCCGAGAACACCGCCTACGGCAATGCCGTCAACAGTGAACTGGGAGCCCGCTACGGCTACACCAAGCCGTTCGTCGTGGACACCAGCCGCAACGGCAACGGCTCCAACGGCCAGTGGTGCAACCCCTCAGGCCGCCGCATCGGCACCCCCACCCGGACGGGCGGAGGCGCCGAGATGCTTCTGTGGATCAAAACTCCGGGCGAGTCCGACGGCAACTGCGGCGTCGGCGCGGGCTCCTCGGCCGGCCAGTTCCTCCCCGAGGTCGCCTACAAGATGATCTACGGCTACTGACCAGGACTTCCATGGCCTGGTTCATCCCAGCTTCGCCACCGGGCCCCGGGCGCGTCCGCCTCGCCACGGGCGGGTCCACCGCTCACGGCTTTTCGGCACAGGCAGACGACAGCGCGTCCAATGGAAGCGCTTTTCGACGACGTCAACGGGGAGCTCCGCACGACGGGCCTGTCACCCAATCGCCCACTCAGCACTCAGCACTCAGCACTCAGCGAAGGAGAGTCCCAGATGATTGGCATGCGCATGGCATACACACCCCGACGGTGGAGGCGCGGCAGACGAACAGCGGTGCTCTCCGCGGTGACCGCCCTCCTGGCGGCACTGTTGTCCGCGATCGGTGCCGCCGGTCCGGCGCAGGCGGCCACCGTGGATCCCAATGCGTGGTACACGCTGGTCAACCGGGGCAGCGGCAAGGCGCTCGACGTGTCCGGCGCGGACACCGGCAACGGCGCGGCCGTCCAGCAGTGGACCCGCACCGACAGCGCCAACCAGCGATTCCAGTTCGTCGACTCGGGCGGCGGCTACTACCGGCTCAAGGCACAGCACTCCGGCAAGGTGCTGGACGCCTACAACTACTCCACCGCCGATGGGGCGGACATCGTGCAGTGGAGTGACCTCAACGGCACCAACCAGCAGTTCCGCCTGGCCGATTCGTCGGACGGTCACGTCCGGCTGATCAACCGCAACAGCGGCAAGGCCGTCGAGGTGCAGGGCGCCTCCACCATGGACGGCGCCAAGGTCGTGCAGTACGCGGACTGGGGCGGGGCCAACCAGCAGTGGCAGCTGGTCCGCGTCGGCAGCGGCAGCGGCGCGCTGCCGACGACGTTCCAGTGGTCCTCCAGCGGTGCCCTGGCCGGTCCGAAGCCGGACGCACAACACCCGCAGGCGCTGGCGATCAAAGACTTCTCGATCGTGCGGCACAACAACCAGTGGCTGACGTACGCGACCACCGCCAGCCCTTCCGGCTGGGGGCTGGTCCAGTTCAACTTTGCCGACTGGTCCCAGGCCGGCTCCGCACAGCACACCTACCTCGACACCGCCTCCGCCATCGGTCCCGGTTACCGGGCCGCGCCGCAGGTGTTCTACTTCGCGCCGCAGAACCTGTGGTACATGGTCTACCAGACCGGTCCGCCCACCTACTCCACCAGCACCAACCCCGCCGATCCGCGCTCCTGGTCCGCGCCGCGCACCTTCATCTCCCAGGAACCGCCCATCGTCACCCATAACAAGGGCGACGGCACCTGGATTGACTTCTGGGTCATCTGCGACACGGCCACTTGCCACCTGTTCTTCAGCGACGACAACGGCCATATCTACCGCGCCCAGACGAGCCTGGCCAACTTCCCGAACGGCTACGGGAACACGCAAATAGTGCTGTCGGACACCAAGTTCAACCTGTTCGAGGCGACCAACGTCTACAAGGTCGCAGGCCACAACCAGTACGTGCTCATCCAGGAGGCCATCGGCTCCACCGGCCGGCGCTATTTCCGCTCCTTCACCTCCACCAGTCTCACCGGCACCTGGACCCCTCTGGCCGCCACGGAGAACGCCCCCTTCGCCGGCCGCGCCAACGTCACCTTCCCTGGCGGCGCATGGACCCAGGACATCAGCCACGGCGAACTCGTCCGTGCCTCCAACGACCAAACCCTGACCATCAACCCGTGCCGACTGCAGTACGTCTACCAGGGCATGGACCCCAGCGCCGGCGGCGACTACCTCCGCCTGCCCTGGCGCATGGGCCTGCTCACCCAGACCAACTCAACCTGCTGACCGAACCATCGCTGAGGAACCACGCGCCCGCCGGTGGACCCGACGCCGGCGGGCGCGACACTTGTCGGGAAGGAGGCGGCGGTATCCAGGACGTCATCTGAATGAGCGGCTGGGCACACTGCGGCTGACATGCCCTTCAGGAGCGCTGCGGCTACTACCCAGGCGGTAGCGGCAGCACTCCTACTTGCCGGTCAAGCGAGCATGGGGCGAGGCCGACGCCGAGGCCCCCATGCCACGGCGGCGTGGTCGGCAGGCAGGCCGGGACTGGTCTGGTGCCGTACGGCTCCACACGTGCGTAGCCGCTGGAGTGGTCGCGGTCTTCGATCTCGATCACGGCGTCGTATAGGTTCGGTCAATCACTTCGTAGGTTGCTTCCGGGACACTCTTCTGGGCGAAGCGCCGCAGCGACTCGGAGTGGAAGAGCGCCGCACGCCGACGGAAGAGGTGGCCGGTCGCGATGTGCAGTTCAGGGATCTCGTCCAGGTCCGGCTTCGAACATAGAGAAGTCCGTTGCCGGCGGCAGAACTCCTACTGCCTCCCGCTCCCGGGGGTGAGCTTGGCCCCGCGTTTGGAATCCTTGTCGTTCAAGCCTTCGCTACGAAGATCTTGATCATTTCAGGGAAGGCGTCCGACTGCCCGAGGGGATCGGAATTCCGTTCCAACTCCCGGCGGTACGGGTGGAGTGATCTGGCTGGGGCTTGCCAGATCAATCCGTGGTGGAGGAGGGCGGTAGTCCGCGCGCGCCGCTGGTCTTGGCCCGGGTGAGCTTGGCTCCGGTCAGCTGTGCCCCCCGCAGGTCAGCATTGGTGAGGTCTGCTCCGGTCAGGTTCACACCGCGCAGGTCAGCGTCCGTCAAGTCGGCGCCGACCAAGTCAGCGTTCGTCAGGTTCGCGCTTTCCGTGACAGTGCCAGAGAGGATTTTGGCTTGCAGGGATTTGTCGGCAGCGCTGAACTTCGCGCCGTGAAGATGAGCCCCGGCCAGGGACGCGCCCGTCAGGTTGGCATCAATCAGGATCGCCCCCGCGAGGTTGGATCCGGCAAGGCTTGCACCTGTGAGATCCGCATCCCAGAGCACCGCATCGGCCAGATTTGCCGGTTCGGTGGGGATTGGCGCGTCCGGTGCCCCCAGTACCGCCTCGCGCAGGATCGCGCTGCTGAGATCTGCACCGGTCAGATCCGTCTCAAGAATATTCGCGCGGGTCAGGTCTGCTCCGTTCAGCTGGGCATCGCTGAGGTCTGTGCGCAGGAACTGTGCTCCGCTCATGTTGGCCTCGCTGGCGAACACGCTCCGCAGGTCCACTCCGGAAAACGTTGCATGTCGCAGGTCTGCACCCTCCATGTTCGCGTAGCTGAATGAGGAACGCGTGCTTGGTAATTCGCCCCCCTTGGGGATCCTCGCGATGTCCCTGACGTCCCAGGTGGACAACCACAGGCCCCGGAGGTCTGTTCGATTCCAGTCGACCTGAGCACCCCCGTCGTGGCGAGGAGGGCGGTGGGCCAGCACATTTATCACAGCCGCCACATCAGTGGACAGGCGGAGTTTTGGTACCCCCTCCATGCCCTCGGGCTCCTTCGCGAAGCCGGTTGCCGGAAGGGCTGCGTGGCGTCGTACGTACGCCGAGAGGACCGAGACGATCCGGGGCTGATCGCGAGGTGAGTCCTGCATGATGCGCTCCAGCGCATAGATCCCCCCGAAGCGCACGTCCAACGACTGCGACCCGAGGTTGGTGATCGCATCGTTGAACCGACTTGTGAGTTGTCCCTGTTCGGCGACCCGCACTTCTCTCCACGTGAACAGCAGTGCCAACACTGCGGCCAGGCCGGGCAGCGTGGCCGCCATGAGCACAAGCCATTGAGACCGTCCCGAACCGCCGGCATCGTATACACCTGCTCCTCGGCGGCGACGCCTTTGTCTGGCCTCGCGCCTGCGCGCGATCCGATTCAGCCATCCACGACGCGTATTTCCCCTCACCGGTCCATGGCAATCGACGGACCCCAAAACGAGCTGACGCCACACCGTCGAGGCACCCGATCGACGCAGATGCCGGCTCCTGACGGTACGGACGGGCGGAGAGCCCACTCCGCAGCGGACAAGGTTCGGTCGGTGGGGGCGTTACGGACCGAGACGTGCCAGACGTGCTCGGCCGGACGCGGGCCGCAAGATGATCCCCACCTGGGCAAACACTGACCCTAACGCTTATGCGAGGGCCTTCACGTGGGGTCGGCGCAATCGGCAAACGGGTGCTCCAAGGGCTGCCCGTGCGACCACGTCGCAGTGGCGGGGAAGGGATCGAGGCTGATGCCGGAACCAGCCGGTACCACGGTAGAGAGGAACCGCACGATGGAGACATCTGAGCTGGAGAGCAAGGTCCAGAAGCTGGAGACGGGTCTGGCCGTGCAGGAAGCGGCCATGGCCGGAGCCCAGGCAACGCAGGCCGCGGCCCAGGCGGGGATGACCTCGACCTTCGCCGCCACGCAGAGCGGGACATGGGCGGTGATGACCGCGGGCAGCGCCGCCCTGATCATCGGAATCTTCCTCGGAATCGCCATCGCCAAGGACTGACGGCCCGCTCCCGCCCTACCGAGAACACCGTCCCCCGTCGGATCTATGGTCCGGCGGGGGCGCTCGCTACGAAGGGCCGGCTGGTGCCTGCAAGGACCAACAAGTCTGCCTCGTGCGATCAACGTTTCCCCCGGGGGCGAGGGAGGTGACCGCGGCGGTCCAGATCACCCGTCGGCGGTCACACGTCACGGCTACCCCTGCCGCCCGTGGCCACTGTCTTGCCAGGTTGCCGAGCGGTGTCAGGAGTCGTAATGGTCGCGGCTGCCAGACTTGGCCAGTCCGCGGCTGATCATGTACCCGATGGTCAGGAGCACGATGTACAGCCAGGCCTGGTCGGCCCGGAAGTAGTCGGCATGGTCGTCCTCGGTGCCCACGACCATCGAGGCAATCAGCACAGCGATGACGCAGGCGATGTAGGCGAAGAACTCGGTCGTTTTCAGGGCCGACTTCGTCTCGGTCGCCAGGCGGCGGGTCCTTGTACCGGCAGGGTCGGCGCCGGTGCGGTGTCCAGGGGAGTCGGCCGGGTTCGCAGTAGCCATGGCACGCATCCATTCCTCTGTGCGAAACAACGTCCTATACAAGTAAAGCCCTCATATGGCCTGATAGCACATGGAGCAGTAACCGGCCGGTAGATCTGCAGTCGGGATCCGGCATCAGCCGTTCGCCACAAACCCGACAGTTCCTGTCGCGGAGCGGAGCGCTGCCCCCACCCCAGAGCTGAAAGTTCCCACCCATTCGGATTTGATTGCAGCATCGCGTGACGCGACTGCGGTCACGAGCAAGGGGGAACGGCTTGTTCACATTCGGTGTGCTGGCCCTGATGCTGGTCATCGTGGCCATCGTCTGGGCCGTCCTCGGAGTGCACGGTCTGCTTCTCGGCCGCATGGCCACTGGCTGCAGCAACGAGTGCGGCATCCGAGGGTCTGGGGAGCGGGCGCCCTACTGATGCTGGTCAGCTGGAACGCGCACTCACCATCACTCCTCGCCGTGGGAATCGGCCTCGTCGTGCTGGGGCATGTCATGAAGCCCAGGTGATGAATCCGCGCTGGCCGGGAATCTCCAGAAGTTGAACGACACGCGTTCCTCGAACCGTGCTATCCCGTCCGGTGTCTTCGCCAGAGAGGAGCGCCCGAGACTCCAGCCGCGACGACCAGGCGTCGGCTGACGACCTCGTACACGCTAAGCATTCAGGCGCGCCAGAGGTGCCCGCCGTCGAGGGACGAGGCTGGCTCTACTGATCCCATGGATCTCTGGAGCGAGTCGGCTGGCGGGTGGTCGAAGCAGCGTGCCCGCCATCCATCCGGCTGGCCGTATCGACCCGCGCGTCTGCACGTCGAGATCCGAGGGGTTGTTCACTGCTCCTGCCCGGCTCGCCAGACCGCACCTAGTACTGCAACGGCGTTTGGCGTGACTGGTGGCCAGGTTGGTCGTTGGGCTGATTATGGGTGGGGTACTTGGTGATGTGAGGGTGTGGGCGGCAGGTCTGGGTGAGGTGCATGAGCGGTTCGTGCACCGGTTTGCCCGGTCGGAGCCGCGGGAGTCGGCGCTGGCGTATATGCGGGGGCTCATAGCGCCGTTGGAGCGAAAGAACGGCTGGACGCTCGCAGAGGAGGCTGGGCATGGCAGCCCTGACCGGATGCACCGGCTGCTGAACCGATGTGACTGGGACGCCGATGAGGTCCTGGACGACGTGCGTGACTACGTGGTCGAGCAACTGGGTGACCCCGGTGCGGTGCTGATCGTGGACGACACGGGCTTCCTGAAGAAGGGGGTCCGCTCGGCCGGGGTCCAGCGCCAATACTCGGGAACGGCGGGACGGACAGAAAACTGCCAGGTGGGCGTCTTCCTCGCCTATGCCGGCGAACGCGGCCGCACGTTGATCGACCGGCGTCTGTATCTGCCCACATCATGGACCGATGACCGGCAACGCTGCCGGGCCGCGGGCATCGAGGACGCGGTCGCCTTCGAGACGAAGGTGGCCATCGCCAAGACGATGGTCCGCCGGGCGATCACGGAGAAGATCCCGTTCCGGTGGGTGACGGCGGACGCCGCCTACGGTTTCAGCAAGGGCTGGCGGACCGAGCTCGAGCGGGCTGACGTCTTCCACGTCATGGCCACCACCCGGCACGACACGGTCGTGACCCGCTGGGCCATGGATCATCCCGTCCATGACCTGTTTCCCGGGCTGCCGAGGCAGAAGTGGAAGCGTCGTTCCTGCGGCAACGGAGCCCACGGGCCACGCGTCTACGACTGGGCCAGGGTCGAGGTCCGGCCCTGGCACCGTGAGGACCGTCGGCATTGGGTCATCGCTCGCCGCAGCGTGAGCCGGCCCGATCAGATCTCGTACTACATCGCCTACTGCCCAGCCGACACAACTCTCGACGAGCTGATCCATGTCGCGGGCAGTCGGTGGGCGGTCGAGGAATGCTTCCAGACCGCGAAGCAGGAGTGCGGCCTGGACGACTACCAGGTCCGCCGCTACCCCGGCTGGCACCGCCACATCACCCTCGCCATGGCCGTCCACGCCTGCCTCACCGTCCTGCGGGCCCGCGCACTCGACACGGAGAAAGCAGAAACGGATCCTCCCAGCTCATCGCCCTGACCCTCCCCGAAATCCGGCGCCTGACCACCCGCCTGGCCCGGCCCCACGCCCACCTCACCGACCACGTCCTGCACTGGTCACACTGGCGCCGCCGACGACAATTCCAAGCCCGCATCAGCCACTACAAACGACGCGGCCACACACCACCCGAAACTGCCCAACCATCAGAACAAAGACCGTTGCAGTACTAGCCTGTCCACACGGGCTGGTCGCTATTCCGGAGCACGACCCGAGCACGTGTTCCGGGACCTGCCGACTGCCGGACTCAGCGACCCCGACGCCGACGCCGGTAGTAGGCCACCGTGACTACCGCGAGCAGCGGCCCCCAGGCCAGTAGTGGCAGATAGCAGGCGGTCATCAGCCAGTAGTGGCCGCCGTCGGGGGATCCGGCGGCGCCCATGTTGTCCGCGTCGTTCCAGCCGAACGCACCGGTGAGCGTGATGAGGGTGACGAGCACCGCACCGAGCGAGGCAGGGATTACCGCAGCCGATACGGGTATTCTCCGGCCGCCCAGCACCGGTACCCAGCGCGGGAGTTCCTCGCCCCATCTGTGGACCAGCCCCAGGGTGAGCAGCCCGAGCGCCTCGGCGAACAGGCTGAGTCCGATCAGATAGGGGGACCCTTCGCCTGGGAAGTTCTCCGGGCGAAGATCCTCGTCGGTGAATCCGGAGTCCCAGCCCAGGGCGATGGCGATACGCCACAGCCCGGACGGCACCAGGGTCAGTGCGGCTGCGTGCGCCGCCAGGCGGACGGAACGGGAGACCTGCGGAGCGGCCGGTACGGGCGTCCCGGCGGCAAGAGCGTCAGCCACGGGGGATCGCCGCCCCGGGCTGTGCGGGAGACTTGGTGATCTCGGCGTGGAACACCTTGAAGCCACCCTTGATCACGGTCGTGAATGGTGCGGCGGCCATGCACGTACCGGACTGTGGCCGTAAGAGCCGGCCGTTCTCGTCCACGTGCTCGGGGTCGACGTTCACCACACCCCAGGAGAAGCCGAGCCGGTCCGGCTCGTCCTTGGCGCCCTGCTGGACGCTGATGCCCAGCCGGGCGCCGATGTCCTCGACGTTCGACTTGGTCACGACTGCGGTCAGGGTCGCCATCCGGCCGCTGGTGACCAGGCAGTCCACCCGGGCCTCCGCCCACCCCGTGGCTCCGCCCTGGGGGGTGTGGGAGAACGTCAGCGTGCCCCGGGCGTCCGTGGGCAGTCCATGAGGGAGCTGGGGGAACAACGGCCGGGTGAACGGCGTCTGTTCGGCGTGGATGGTGAAGCGGATGTCGTCGTTGATCGACTCGATGTAGGAGATTCGCGCTTCCCCATGGACGCTCGCGGTCTTCGTCACCTTCTTCTCGACGGACGCAGCCGGGGCTGCAGGAGCGGGCCCGGCAGCGACCAGCCCTGCGAGGACGGCGATGGCTGCCGTAGCGCCGACTGTGGTGTTGCGCATGATGAACTCCCGTGTGTGGAGAAGTATGTGTCGCCGTGGTCGGTTGAACGGCTCAAGCTTCGCCCTACCGCAGCCGCGATCCCATCCGCCGATCGGCACAAAGACCGCGCGGCCGCCCGGCTTTCCTATGCCGTTCGGCAGAGAGCCCTGCCGGATCGCCAGCCCGTACGCTGACCACCGTGTGGGAATCAACCGGCCCGGCCGTCAAGGTGCTGGGCGCTCTGCCGTCGCTCGCGGCCGCAAGCACGCTGGTGTGGGCCGTTGCCCGCTCCCGTGCCGCAGTTCGTCAGCGGCTCGGCCGCCTCGCCCGCCCGGCCACGGCCTGCGCGGCCCTTTCCCTGATCACCAGCTTCGCCGTACCGACGGCCGGTGCCTACGCCGGTTGGAAGCTGGCGGAGAGCGCCGTCCTCCTGCTCCTCCTGGCCGCGATCACCCGCTGGTCACCACGGAGCGAACTCAAGTCGGCCCTCCCGCTGACCGCCCTCGCAGTGACCCTCTGGCCCCTGCCGCTGGTCACAGGTGAGTCGTTCCTGGAGGCCATCGGGATTGCCACCTTCTGGCTGATACCCGTAGTCGCCGCGGTGGTTGCCGGCGCCTACCCCCGCCGCCAGGAACTCCGTCGCCGGCGTGCCGTGGCCGAGGCCCGCAGCGCCCAGCGCCTGCACCTCTCCCGTGACCTGCACGACTTCGTCGCCCATGACATCAGCGGGATCATCGTCCAGGCCCAAGCGGCCCGCTTCGTGGCCGCCGCCGACCCCTCCCACGCGGTGCTCGCCCTGGAACGCATCGAGAAGGCAGGCCTGAGCGCCCTGGCCGCGATGGACCGGACCATACAGATGCTGCACGGTCCGGAGACACCCACCACTGAGCCGCTCCCCGATGTGTCCCAACTACGCTCCTTGGTAGAGAACTTCACCTCCGCGGGAGCCACCGAGGCACATCTGGACATATCCCCCCGAGCCACGGAGGCGCTCTCCCGTGAGGCGGGTGCCGCCGCGTACCGCATCGTCGTCGAGGCGCTGACCAACATTCGCCGACACGCCCCCGACGCCCCCCACGCCACCATCACACTCACCCCCACTGCCACCACCGTGGAGATCCGGGTCACCAACGACCGCGGCGCCCGCCCCGCCGCGATCCGCCACCGCGCCTCCCGAGGCGGCCTCGGCCTCCCCGCCCTCACCGAACACGCCCAGGCCCTCGGCGGAACCCTCTCGGCGGGTCCGCACGGCAACGGTGGCTGGCAGCTCACCGCCGTCCTGCCGGTCACGCTCCCGAAAGAGACACCATGACGACGCCCGCCGCCCCGACCCGCATCCTCATCGCCGACGACCAGGACGACATCCGCAGCGGATTCCGCCTGATCCTCGGCTCCCAGCCCGACATGACCGTGGTCGGCGAGGCCGCAGACGGCCTCACCGCCGTCCACCTCGCCCGCACCCTGAGCCCGGACCTGATCCTCGCCGACATCCGCATGCCGGGCCTGGACGGCCTCGAACTCACCCGGCGCCTCGCCGGCCCCGACGTACCCAACCCGATGCGTGTCCTTGTCGTCACCACCTTCGACCACGACGACTACGTACGCACGGCACTGCACGACGGCGCATGCGGGTTCCTGCTCAAGCGCTCGGGCCCCGGGCTGCTGATCGAGGGGGTCAGAGCGGCGATGGCCGGGGACATCCTCATCAGCCCCCAGATCACGGTCCGCCTGCTCCAGACCCTTGCCCCTGCCCCCACCCCCGCGGCAAACACGACTCCGTCGCCTCTCACCGCCCGAGAGCAGGAGATCGCCCGTCTGGTCGCCGAGGGCCTCACCAATGCCGAGATCGGCGAGAAACTCTTCATCTCAGCGGGCACAGCCAAGACCCACATCGCGAACGTCCAGGCGAAGCTGAAGGCCCGCAACCGAGTGGGCATCGCCGCCTGGGCCTGGGAAAGCGGTCTGGCCGGCCCAGTCCAACAGAAATAGGGCGCATGCCCGTGCCTGGGCATTCGTGGTCCCGCTGCTGGGCGTCCTGATCGGCGCGTGCGCCGTGACAGCCCTGGCCGCCCAGAGCAACGCGCTGCGTGAGCACTTCCGCCGCACGCTGGCCTGGATCACGGCCACCGCCGCCCTCTGGAGCGGGCGAGCCACCCCGGCCGCAGGACTTCGCCTGTGCTGGCGGGCGCAGCCGTCCTGATGGACCTGACCGGTACCTGGCTCGCCCACCCCTTGCCCGGCCGCTCCCTCCGCAGCCGGAAGTTGGAGTTCGACGCGGAGCATATGGTCGAACACATCAGGCTGTCGCTCGCCGATCCAATCGTCGCGGCCGCAGCCGTCGCCAGCATCGTCCGGCTGGTCCGGCTGGTCCGGCTGGTCCGGCTGGTCCGGCTGGTCCGGCTGGTCCGGCAGCGTCCTGCAGCGTCCTGCACGCACTCGACGTCGCAGGACTGGTGGGGCGAGCGTTCACTACGACGATGGGTAGCTCTGCGTTGCCCGCGCGTGCTCCCGAACCTGGCTCCGGGAGCACGATGGCGCCGTCAGGCTGTTGTCGCCGCGCCATGTTGAGCGGAGATTCACCCAGACGCTCGCGTGGCTGAGCGGCTCGTAACGGCGCTGCGCCGGTATGACAGTGAACGACAGCAGGTGGCCGCGGGCGCTCGATATGCCCAGGCTGCATTTCTTATATGTAACGGGAGCCCTGAGTGACTGCATCGACCACTGAGCCGCCGACTCTGGTGCCCGTCGAGGGCCGGCGGCGGGGCGGTGTCGTCGTCACGTGGATGACTACGACGGATCACAAGAAGATTGGGCACCTGTACCTGGGCGCGTCGTTCTTCTTCTTCATGATCGGCGGCTTGATGGCTTTGCTGCTGCGCGCAGAGCTGGCCCGCCCCGGTATTCAAATCATCTCCAACGAGCAGTACAACCAGACGTTCACGATGCACGGCACGATCATGCTGCTGCTCTTCGCGACCCCCACTTTCGCCGGATTCGCCAATGCCATCATGCCGCTGCAGATCGGTTCGCCCGACGTGGCGTTCCCCCGGCTGAACATGCTGTCGTTCTGGCTGTTCCTCTTCGGCGGCCTGATCGTTCTCGGAAGCCTGCTGACACCACAAGGCGCAGCCGACTTCGGCTGGACCGCCTACACCCCGCTCAGCGGCGGCGAGCGCACCCCTTATGTCGGCGGTGACATGTGGGTGATGGGCTTGGCGCTGACCGGTTTCGGCACGATTCTGGGTGCGGTCAACTTCATCACGACGATCATCTGCATGCGCGCACCCGGCATGACCATGTTCCGGATGCCGATCTTCACCTGGAACATTCTCCTGACGTCCGTGCTGGTGCTCCTGGCCTTCCCCATGCTGGCCGCGGCCCTGCTGGTCCTGGAGGCGGATCGGCGTTTCGGCGCGCAGGTGTTCAATCCCGAGAACGGTGGCGCACTTCTGTGGCAGCACCTGTTCTGGTTCTTCGGCCATCCCGAGGTGTACATCATCGCGTTGCCGTTCTTCGGGATCGTCACGGAGATCCTTCCGGTGTTCTCCCGCAAACCTGTTTTCGGCTACATCGGGCTGGTGGCGGCTACGATCGCCATCGCGGGCCTTTCGGCCACCGTGTGGGCGCATCACATGTTCGCCACGGGCGCGGTGCTCCTGCCGTTCTTCTCCTTCATGACCTTCCTCATTGCCGTTCCGACCGGCGTGAAGTTCTTCAACTGGATCGGAACGATGTGGAAGGGGTCGCTGTCTTTCGAGACGCCGATGCTGTGGTCGATCGGATTCCTCGTCACCTTTCTCTTCGGTGGACTGACCGGAATCATTCTGGCCTCGCCCCCCATGGACTTCCATGTCACCGACAGCTACTTCGTGGTGGCCCACTTCCACTACGTGGTCTTCGGTACCGTGGTCTTCGCCATGTTCGCCGGGTTCCATTTCTGGTGGCCGAAGATGACCGGAACGATGCTTGACGAACGACTCGGGAAGATGCACTTTTGGACTCTGTTCGTCGGCTTCCACACCACCTTCCTCGTCCAGCACTGGCTGGGGGCCGAGGGCATGCCTCGCCGGTATGCCGACTACCTCGCGGCCGACGGTTTCACCGCCCTGAACACCCTCAGCTCCATCGGCGCCTTCCTGCTGGGCGCCTCGACGCTGCCGTTCTTGTACAACGTGTGGAAGACCGCGAAGACGGGCAAGCGCATCGATGTCGACGATCCCTGGGGATTCGGCCGTTCGCTGGAGTGGGCAACCTCCTGCCCCCCGCCGAGGCACAATTTCCTCACGCTCCCCAAGATCCGCTCCGAGTCCCCCGCCTTCGAGCTCCACCACCCGGGAATCACCCAACTCGACGAGGCCAAAACAGCAGGGCGGCGAGACGTCTTCGAGCCAGGTGAAGGAACCGCTCACCCGCTCGGTAAGAACCGGGACGACAGATGAGCCCCACCGTCTCCGTACCGCCGGACCCTGCCGCAGGCATCCGCGAACTCGAGCGTTTCCTCGCGTCAGAGGCGCAACGCGCCCGGGCCCGGCAGGCAGCGGAGGCCTTCGCCTACCGCATGCCTCACCTCTCCCCCGCTGAACACCGGCAACTGGTGCACCTCCACACCCGGGAGCAACTCGCCAACTCCCAGCATCTCCAAGCCGTACTGGCGCGTCAGCGTGCCACCCAGGAGGCACGCGAGGCGCTCCGCCGCCGATGCACCACCGTCGCGAGCCTGATCGGCATAGCCTCTGCGTGTTTTGCGCTGTTCGCTTTCCATGCCTTCGTTACTCACTGAACACGGCACCAGCGCGACGCTTGACGACCTCGTGCACGGTTGGCGTGACTCGGGTCGTGCGTGGTCGTTGAGCTGTTCGTGGTGGGGACTGCGGCTCGCGGGTTGATCATGTCTGAGCATGCGCTTTCGGCGCCCGTGCTTGCTGATCCGGTGGTGGAGTTGGGGCTGGTGTGGCAGGCCGGGCGGAATGCCGAACTCCTTGCCCGGCCGCGTCGGCGGGCGGTCGGTGCCGGCGCGAAGTACAGGCTGCTCTTCGTCGATCGCTTGCTGGCTGCGCTGGTTCATCTGCGGCACGGTTTGACGCACGACGTGCCGGCCTGCTGGTTCCAGGTGGACTGCTCCACAATCACCAGGGGGTCGGCGAGACCCGGCCCCCGCTGGACGATCGCGGCTGCCGCATCAGTTCGGGACTGAGACTGCGTACGCTCGCCGATGTCATCGCCCACCTCGGAGCAACCGGCCAGACCGCACTCATGAACGCCACCGGCATCCGCGTCCGCAGACCCTCGGCCCACCGCGGCGGACGCAGCCGCTGCATCTCCGGCAAGAGCCGCATCAACGCGATGAAGGCCCGGGTCATCACGGATCCGCACGGCCCCTTGTTGTTCTGCGGCGAGGTCTGGGCGGGTTCCGTCGCCGACATCACCCAAGCACGCGACGCCGGCCTCACCGATCTCCTCGCCGACTCGATGGACCTGCAGATCCTGGCAGACGCCGGCTACCAAGGGCTGGGCGCGCAGACTTGCGGCCAGGTCGTCACACCAATCCATGTCGCCAGCGGCGACGCCGTCCGCTGGAGGACCGGTTCGGGACCCCTCGTCCTGCCTACTGCTTGCGCAACAGCGCGCAGACGAAGTTCTCCTCCACGGTCCGCAGCCGCTCCAGCAGTTCCGGCTTGTTCGTCTTGTTGACCTGGGTGGTGAGGGAGACGGTCAGCGACCGTTCGCCGTCCGGGGTGGCTGCGACCAGCTGCGTGTAGCCGGGGAAATTGCCCGTGTGGCCGTACACCACGCCGCAGCGGGTGGTGTACCGGAAGATGGCCAGACCGGCTTTGTTCTTGCCGGGACCCGCGGGTTCGGATGCGCCGTTCACCCAGTTCAGCTGCTGATGGCGTGTCCGGTCGGAGATCAGCCGTCCGCCGGCGTAACCGCGGATGAAGGCCGTCATGTCCTTCGGCGTCGAGATGATCCCGCCCGATGCCCACACGCCCGACGCACTCAGTACCTCGCTGATGTCCTCGGGCGGGTTCGGCGGGGTGACGTCGTAGCCGTGCATGTACGGCTCGGGCACCCGGTAGCCCTGCGGCAGGCTGGTGCTGCGCAGATCCAGCGGGCGGTACACGAGCTGGGCGAGCAGATCTTCGTAGCGGCAGCCTGTCACCACCTCCGCCATCAGCGCAACGGCGATGTTGTCGGAGTTGGAGTAGGCGTACCGGGCCCCCGGACGGAACACCAACGGCTCGTCGGCCACGAAGTCCAGCAGTCGGCGGGAGTCGAAGTGGCGGCGCGGGTTCTCGGTCAGCAGGGCCAGGAACTGCGGGTCCGCGGTGTAGTCCGGCAGTCCGCTGGTGTGGTTCAGGAGCTGCCGCAGGGTAACCCGATGCCATGCACGCGGCAGCCGGGGAAGCACCTTGCCGATGGTGTCGTTCAGGCGCAGCTTCCCGCGGTCGACGAGCTGGAGGGAGACCGCGCCGCTGTACGCCTTGGCCGTACTGGCGATGCGCATGTGGTCGGTGACCTCGATCGGACGGTCGGTGCCGGTCTCGGCAACGCCGGCCCGGTAGACCTGGGTGCGGGACTCGCGCTTGAGGACGGCAATCGCTCCGGGCGGTCCGCCGGGAGCGGTGGTCAGTTCCTGCAACTGCCGTCGCAGTGCGCGGTGGTCGTCGGCGGGGACATCCGCGGCTTGGGTCGGGGCATGCACCAGCCCGGCCATGCAGGCAGCGGCCAGCAGAGCGACAAGGGGCAGGCGGCGGACCTGCGGGGAGCTGGGAACTAGCACGAAAGGACTCCTGGAAGTGAGCGCGATGGGACGTCCAGCTTCACCCGTAGGTCAGGAACCTGCGCGCGGCTCTGCTCCAACCGGCCGAGAGCGGTACGCGGGGGACTCCGAGGCCCGCGCAGAGCTTCGCTTCCCTGATGCCGTACCCGCGGCTCCGCGTTCACTGCCGCCCCGACCACCTGCGCAAGCCCCCGCGTCGCCGAAGTTCTTACGGGAACCCGCCGGGCACCGAGTGCCGGCCACGTGCACGACACCACGTGGATCACGTGGATCACGTGGTCCGCGCTCCTGTCCGCCAACGGACAGTAGACCGACCGCTCGGCATGCGATGCACGCCAGGTAGCGGCGATGACATCTACGGGGCCCGCAAGGGGCGAAGTATCGGCACCGGTGACGGGCAGCCAGCGTTTCCAGCGGTTCAGGTGCCCGGGCCTTGGGCCGGTCCCCGGTCGCCGCCCTGAACCGGGGAGTCGCGGTGGCGATGCGCGACGGCCGAAAGGCCGGACCGGCCCTCCTCGACGAGCTGGCCGGCGAACCCCATCTGCGCGCCTACCCCCCTTACGTGACGGCCCGGGCTGATCTGCTGCACCGCCTCGGCCGCCGTACGAAGCCGCGACGGACCAGGAGACGCTCGGCCTGCGAACACGGAGCCTGAACGCGCCCAGGTGCTGGGAAAGCTGTCCGAAGTCGATCGGCAGACGACGGGCGGCTGACGGCTGACGGCCCGCCCGGTCCGGGAGAGCGCCCCTCGTACCTGATGTCACGTCAGGACCCGTAGGGGCAGGGCGTCAAGTCCGAAATCCCCGGGCCCTGTCACCGGCTTCACGCGAAGATCTACAGGCCCTTCTCGGGCGCAACCCTGCCGCAGAAACGATTCCTCGGAGAGCCCATGCGCCGCGCCCACCTATTCTCCGCCGCTGTCCTCCTGCTCTGCACCGCCTGCTCCGGCGGTCCGGACCGCGACTCGGGGGAGAGGGCGAAGGAGGCCGTGGATCACGGGGCGGCCGTGCGCGCAGCGATCGAGAGGACGAACGCGGACAGCGCCCGCGTGGACGAGAAGATCGAGCTGCAGTCCGCCGACAGCCCCACGACGTACGTGTTCGCGATCGCTGGCGCCTTCGACCTGGCGGGTGACAGGGGCCGACTCACGGTGGAGCTCGAGGACAGCGGCATGAACCCCGTCGGGGAGGTCTTCGTCGGCGACACCGTCTATGTGCGGGGCTCGCGGGCGGTGGACGAGGGCAAGTGGGCCTCGGCCGTCCGGAGCGAGGCCCTGACCCGCTATTTCCTTCGGGCGCCGCTCAACGACCCCGAGCACTTGCTCCGCCAACTGAAGGCGATGCGGCAGGTGTCGAACGAGGGCAAGGAGCAGGTGAACGACGCCCCCGCGGTGCACTACCGGGGCACGATCGACCACGCGACCGCGACGCTCCGGATGACGAGGGAGACGAAACAGGGGCTGGACGACCTGCGCGAGAAGCTGGGGGACGACGTGCCCGTCTACGCGGACGTGTGGGTCGACGGGAAGGGGCGCGCAGTCCAGGCCCGGCTGTCCTTTTTCGGCGGTATGAAGGCCATGACGACGATGACGCTGTCGGACTTCGGGACGCCGGTGAAGGCCGAGGCGCCCTCCGCCAGGCTGGTCGTCCCCGTGACGGCGGGCGAGGACGTCCTGCTGGCCTGAGCGGGTGTGGCCCGGCGCGGGGGGCCACCCTGGGCGACGGTCGGACTGAAGGGGTCGGCGACGGGGACGACACCGCCGGCCTGCTGTGGGCACTCAACGACGTGGTGAGCCGACTCGTCGATACCGAGCAGTTCGACGCAGTGGTCCCCTACGCCCGTGAACTGGTCGATGATCCACGGAGGTTGCCGGCCAGGAGGCAGCCGAGTGGCGGCGCAGCATGACGAGTGTGCTCTACATGCAGCTCAACATGGTGCAGGAGTCGTCCGACCAGCCCTACATCCTCAAGGAGATGGCAGTTCGCGGAGCTGTGTGACGGGCTCGGCGAAGTTCTCGACGATGAACTGCTCAGGAGCTTCGGAAAGAGACTCATCGACCTGATCATCCTGTTCACGGAGAACGACCCAGCCTCAGACCTCCGTGGACCTTGCGGAGGTGGCGTTCCGCCTGCCCAGCACCCTGTCCAGGCACGCGCCCGAGGGCGGGGAGCAGGGCTTCCATACGGAGCCTGGTGACGCTCGGGGAGTGTAATCAGCTCGCCGAGTCGGATGGGTGACGCCGTCGTCGTGCTCGTCCGGGGCATCGAATCGGCCCAGCGCCTGGGGAGCGAGGGCATCGAGTCGAGCGCAGGCTACGGGGCTGGCCGCCTCTGCCGACCCGCGGGCAGCAGAGGCCGCGTGGAACCAGGCGGTGCAGGGAGTAGCGTTCCCCGAATTCCACTTCGACAGGAGGGCGAGAAGTAGCGGCAGTGAAGCCGCCGGTCAGGGCTTCGGTTGTCTGGCGGCGGCGGGCCTTGAACTTTCTCTGCACCAACTCGAAGGGTGCCGAGTGTCTGCGTGAGAGGTCAGGCCGGGGTGCGCAGCCCTGCCAGGAGCCGGTCGAGCGCTTGCTCCACGGCCTGCGGGTCCCCGCCCCGCGCGATCCAGAGTGCGGCCTCGTTCATCGCTCCCGAGAGCAGCCGGGCCAGGGGCTCCACCGGCTGCTCGGCGATGATCCCGGCTGCGACGAGCGCTGCCAGGGCATCCGTGAGGTGCCGGGCGGAGGACTCCTCGTCCAGGGTCCGCCACTCGTCCCAGCCCAATACGGTCGGGGCGTCGACGAGCAGAATTTGTCGCACAGCCGGATCGGTGCCCGCGGCCAGGAAGGCACGGCAGCCGGCTCGGAGCTGCTCCCAGAGGTCCTCATGCCGCTCGGCTGCGGTCGCGACCCGCTCGCCCAGTTCCCGCTGAACCTCGGAGACGACGGCCCGGAAGAGCCCCGCTTTGCTGTCGAAGTGGTGGTAGGCGGCTCCCTTGGTGACCCCGGTGGCCCGCGCCACCTCGGCCAGCACCACGTGGTGGTACCCGTCGGCGGCGAACCGCCGCTGTCCTTCGGCCAGCAGCGCCTGCCGCGTGGCCGCCCGCTGCTCCGCCCGGTTGACCGCCATCGCGCCCGCACCGCCCTTTCCATTTCGCGTACCGGGGGTATGCTAACGCCACGATTCACATACCCGGGGTATGTGAAATAGATCCGAAGGACCTCTGTCATGACGAACGAACCCACGACCATGCCCACGACCAAGCTCGTCGGCTTCTACCCGGTGCTCGCCACCCGGGACGTGGCCGCCTCCCGCGACTTCTACACCCGCCACCTCGGGTTCGAGGTGACCTTCGAGGCGGACTGGTACGTCAGCCTGCGCCGCCCCGACGCCCCCCAGTACGAGCTGGCCCTCCTGGACCACGCGCACCCGACCGTCCCCGAAGGCCACCGGGACGCACTCCGGGGCGGCTTGCTGCTGAACTTCGAGGTGGACGACGTGGACTCCGAGCACCAACGACTCATAGTGAAGACCGGCCTGCCCGAGGTACTACCGCTGCGTACGGAGGAGTTCGGCCAGCGCCACTTCATTGTCGCCGCCCCCGACGGCGTGCTGATCGACGTCATCACCGTCGTCCCGCCCAGCGAGGAGTACGCCGCCCAGTACACCGACGCCTGATACCTGGTCATGAATCAGGGGCCGGACAGGGACCAGACCAAATCGCAGCCCCAGGGCCCTCCCCCTGTGCGGCGGTAGGGCGGAGACTCGGCGTGCCGACATGCTCCAGCAGATAGTGCAGTCGCCAGGCCAGCTTCCGGCATTCGGCCTGTAGCGCTGCCCGAGCCCTTTGGTCACGATGCCTTCTACTCCCTGGACCTCGGTCCCGGAGGCCAGCCAGTCCTGCGCGACGGCCGGGTCGTTTCGTCATCGGGCACAGCGTCCACGGCGGCGTCAGCCGGTGCTCGGAGAACAGCCCCTCCAAGATGGTGCGCCGATGTTCGTCCGAGCCGTGTGAGCGGGGACAAAGCCATCACCACCGGGGACAGCATCATGCATGCGGCCGTCACCAGGAGGCTGGTGCGCAGCCCCCACTCCTCAGCGAGGAGTCCGGCGACCAGGGAGCCGAGCGGGGCCATCCCCATGCCGACAAACGTGATCGTCGCGGCCGCGCGGCCGTGCATCCCGTCCGGAGTCACGGCCTGCCGCACCGCCATGACCGTGACATTCACCAACTGACCAGCGGTCCCGAACACGAAGTTGATCGCCAGTAGCGCGGAAACCGTCACCGCGGAGGAGCCGTGCAGCGCGGGCACAAACAGGAACACGCCGTCGCCGAGCGCCGCCGCGGACACGAGCACCGTGCCGTAACCGAACCGGCTCGGCAGGCGAGCGGCCAGCAGCGAGCCCAGCAGCGCGCCGGGCCCCATCGCCGCAAGCGCCAGCCCGACGGTGGTGCCGGACAAGTGCAGTTCCCGCGGCAGGAAGAGCAGATAGACGGTCATCACGGCCGCGAAGGAGAACTGGAAGGCAGCCGAGGCGAGGCACACGGTCCGCAGCAAGATATCGCTGACGACGAAGCGGAGGCCCTCATGGATCCGTCGCCATACCCGAAGGGGACGTTCCGAGTGTTCCGGGGCCGCTTCGGTCCGACGGATCCGCCGGATCGACAGGAACGACAGCGCGAAGAACACCGCGCTGGAGGCACCAGCGATCGGCGCCGACAGCAGTGACACCAACGCACCGCCGAGGGCGGGCCCGCCGATCTGCGCCGCGGACCGGCTGCCTTCGAGCGCGCTGTTGCCCCGCAGCAACTGATCGCGTTTCACCAGCCTTACGAGAGACGCCTGATAGGCCACGTCGAAGAACAGGGACAGCGCTCCGACGGCGAAGGCGACCACGAGCAGCGCGGGCAGACCGAACCAACCGAGGAGACCGGCCACGGCGGCGGCACCCAGAATCAGGGTCCGGCCGGCGTCCGCCACCACCATCACCGTGCGGGTCCGCCACCGGTCCACCCACGCGCCGACGAAGAGCGAGAGCAACAGGAGCGGCGCCTGCCCGACCGCGCGGAGGACGCCCAACTCGCCGGCGTCGGCGTTGAGCGTCAGGACGGCGAAGAGCGGGAGAACGATCAGAGTGGTGTGTTCTCCGAGTTGGGAGGCCGTCTGACCCACCCAGAGTCTGCGGAAGTCACGATCCCGCCACAGACTTGGCGGAACAGATCGACTGGAACCGGGTACAGCGGAGGAAGTGGACGGCACGAAGATCCCTTGGATTGCCGACGATGAGGCCCATCACCCGGCACACACCAGATGCGCCTGCGATTCAGGCGGGGGAAGGCTCGCTGTGCCGCATCAACAAGGGCAGCACGCGATGACAGGCCGATCACGGCCTACAACGTCAACGCGCGCTCGGACGACCGACCATGTCTGCAACTCCTCATGGGTCAACTCGCTGCACCCGGACCCTAGCGCTCGGTGGCTCAACGCGAAAGGCAATTCGGGTTCGGGACAGGCGGTCAGACCCCGTTCCGCCCCGGCGGAACCTCCCACAGCCCTGGATGAGGCACTCTTACGGCTCTCCCAGCGCACTCTGGCGTACAGATCGACCTGAGATACCGAACGTTGAGACAACCCGCAGGTCACATAGGGCCATCGAGGACCATGCCTACGTGGTGGCCGCCCTGACTGCGCGCCACCGCCCAGCAGCCTTCGGCGCTTCCTACTCCGGTCTCGCCTCCGTGGTCGCCCGCCGGTGCACGCGTCGCCCGTCGCCGGCCTCCCGCAAGAAGTGCGGGCGACGAGCCTGCGGCCGAGAATAGCGACGTGCTCAGCTCGAACCCGGGCGTCTTCTATCTGGATCCGCTCAAGGCGATCAAGGCCGACGCGAGCGTGCATTGGATCATGTACCGCCCCACCGACCGCGCCGCGAAAGTCATCGCCGTCACCGGCACCGTGCTGAACCCCAGAACCTCCCAGTTCGACCAAAGTCCGATCCTCGCCTTCGCACCCGGCACCCAGGCCCGGTGGACAAGTGCGTCCCCTCCCGGTGGACAAGTGCGCCCCTCCCGCCGGTTCGCCGCTGGCACCGAGTACGAGGCGCTGCCCATCAAGCAGGTCCTGGACATGGGATACGCCGTGGTGGTGACCGACTACCAAGGGCTGGGCACACCCGGAGTCCGCACGTACATGGACCGCGAGGCGCGGGGCCGCGCCGTCCTGGATTCGATTCCGTCCGGCTCCGCCTACAGAGCGTTCTTCAGCTACGCCCTCTCCGGCCTGGCCACCGCGTACGGCATCGCCCCTTACCCCATCGCCTTGAGCAAGCGCGTGACGAACGACCTGCGGGACAGCCTGTGCAGGACAGGCCCTCGCCAAGTACCCTTCCTGAGCTCGCGTTTCCTGACCCCGGACGGGAGCCCGCTGACCGAGCGTTTCAAGCGCGCCCCGTGGGAAACGATCACGGCCGTACAGCAGCGCGGCAAGCTCAAGCCTGCGGTGCCCGTCCTGCTCTCCCGCAGTGCCCTGGACGACGTCGTGCCCCGGCAGGTCGGCAAGAACCTGGCAGCCGACTGGTGCCGCCGGGGCGCGACGGGGCACTTCGTCTGCAACCACATCTCCGGCCGCATCGCCGCGACCGCAGGCGCCGACGCCGACGCCGACGCCGAGGGTCTCCCCTGGCTTCGCGGACCGCTTCGCCGACCGAACCGCACTGCGACACTCCGTCCGTCAGCGGTCCGGAGCGGCAGCGGGACGCGGAAGCCCTGGCTTGGCGAAGGCACATGACGCGATCGGGTGACGTGCCGGGTGAAGTCCAGAGAGGCATCCGATACCAAGACCGCCGTCGGGCGCGACTACGTCGATGATGTCGGCGCCGAACAGGGCTGCACCGTCGATCCGGGCCATAACATCCCCCGCGGGGGTCATCGAACGCGCCCGCAGCTGACCAGTTCCGCAGACGGACATGGTGCACCCGGCGGGGGCTAATTCGGGGAATCCCGCCGTGCCGCGATGTCCGGCCACCGAGAGCCCTCAACAAGCCGGAACCGAACGTGCACCATCGTATTCACGAGCGACGGCATCAGGAGCGCACCGAGGGCCAGGCGCACGTTCTCGGAGTCGATATCAACCGGATCAGGCAGTACGGCAAGAATCCCCCGTCCAGTTGGCCGGCCCCAGTGCGCGTCGAGGAACTGCCGACCCGCGACCGCGGGTACCGCACCCGTCGCCAGCTCTGGCGAACGTGCGCAGCCGACCGGTGGGCTGCGGATTCGGCGTGAGGTCACCAGGTAATGGTCAACCGATTCGAGTATCGAAGTCATCGCAGCGAGATGTCTTCACCGATCGACTGTGCGCGTGCGATGGAGATGACCAGGGCCGCCGCAGCGGCGTCCTGTACTGCTACGCCAACCGATTTGTACAAGGTGATCTGATCCGGTGAGGCGCGGCCGGGTCTATGGCCGGCGATGATTTCGCCCAGCTCGGCATGGACGTGGTCAGCCGTGATGACGCCCTGACGGATCGGCATAAGTAGATCATTGCTACCCGCCGGGAAGGAGGCGAGCGCTGCCTGTCGGGATTCGACGCATACCAGCGCCTCGGCGATCGTGGCGTCATCGATCTCACGGCCGGCCGGATTGAACCCTACCGAGGTGACGTGTACCCCAGGCGTTAGCCAGCGGCGGCGGATGACGGGTTCGACCGCGTGGGTGGCAGCGGCGACCAGGTCCGCGCCGTCCAACGCCTCGGCGTAGGTGGACGCCACCTTGACTTCGGCCTTCAGCTCTTCTGAGAGGTCGTCGGCCAGGGCGGCCGCCTTCGCCGGATTTCGGCCCACCACCCGAATCTGCCGGATCGGGCGGACCTTGCACATCGCGCGGGCGTGGGAGCGGGCCTGCACGCCGGTGCCCAGGACTGCGAGCACCGTCGCGTCCTCACGGGCCAACAGCCGTGCGGAAAGCGCCGAACAAGCTGCGGTCCGCATAGCTGTGACGGCCGTACCGTCCAACAACGCCGTCGGCTCGCCCGTGGCCGGATCGAAGACGACGATCACCGCCTGATGCGTAGGCAGCGGTGTTCCGGCGTTGCGCGGGAAGAGGGAGACCAGCTTGGTCACCAGCGCCGAGGCCGACGGCGCATAGCCCGGCATGGCCGCGAGAAATGCCTCACGTTCAGGCACCAGCGCAGCAATACGGTTGGGAGCGGAAGCACGACCCGCGCTGAGGTCCTCCATGACCGGGGACAGCGCTTCGATAAGCCGCTCCACGTCAAGGAGCGCCTCGACCTGTGAGCGCCCAAGGACGAGCATGCGCCTCAACCTCCCGATAACCGCCGCCCGATGAGGACCGCTCAGCCGAAAGAGTTGCCCACGGCGCCCTCGCCCCGGTTACGGCGCGCCGTCCTCCTGAGCACGTTCATCCGTACACACCCATGCACGTTCACCCTGTACGCCAACAGAAGGTCTCGTTGACGAGCTCGATGACCTGCCACAGCGGCTTGAACAGATGTGATCCGGGCCGCCCGGCCTCGCCTTTGCGGGTGGGCCGCAGCAGCCTGACGACCGTGAAGGGGGCATACCGGGTGCAGCCGTAGACCCCAGCAGTAGCGCGAGTGGCTGGCGCAGTACCCGTACGGGGCTCATCCGGCCAGGTCGGAGCGTTCGACGATCTCGCGGGAGCGGCCGTACTCGACCGGCATGGAGTCCACCACCCATACATCGTCGGTCCACAGCGTGGTATCCGCGGGCCAGCAGACGGGTGAGGCCGCGGATCAGATCAGCCGCCTTGCGAAACCGCTTGTATCCGGGCTGCTGGGGCAGGCAGGGATAGAGATGCCGCAGGTGAGCGCGGGCGTGCCGCAATCACCGGGCCTCGGAGGTGAAGCCCAACATGACCTGCGTCATCGCCGGCGTCACCAGCTCCGCGTCGCTGAGCCGCGGCGCGATGCCCACGGCCGACCGCCACGGGGCCCGTTGCGGCGAGTCCTTCAGCAGATCGTCGGTCTTCACATAGAGCGCGATGGCGAGGGAGTCCAACTCTGCCCACACACACTGACGTTGCACCCCCTCCCTCCAGCCCGCGCGAGCGATCCTCTGGAATGGATCAACCATGGGAGAGCGGTAGCTCCTGCGGACTCAGGCACCCACTGTCCCGTCGACACCCTCACGCAGAAAGTCCGCGTGCCCGTTGTGGCGACCGTACTCCAGGAGCACGTGCACCATCACCATCCGCAGTGATACCTCCTCGCCCCTTCTTGGCTGATACCCGGCCTGGTCCAGGGACTCAGCCCTCCGCTCGATACGGCGCGAGTTCTCCACCTCGGCCTCCCAGGCTACGAATGCCTCGTCCCTGGTCGACGCGCTCGCGTCGTAGGCCGCCTGGAAGTCGATCTTGTCGGACCAGACCATGGGCGCGTCGTTGTCCTCGAACACTCGACGGAACCAAGCACGTTCCACCTCCGCCATGTGCCGCACCAGACCGAGCAGCGAAAGCGTGGACGGTGGCATCGACTGCTGCCGCAGCTCCTCGTCGGTTAGCCCTTCGCACTTCATGGCGAGGGTCGCACGGTGGTAGTCGAGAAAAGCCCGCAGCATGTCGCGTTCGCTGCCAAAACTGGGCGGCCCTATGCGAGTGTCGCTGGTCACTGGTCGTGCTCCTCATCCGCGCCTGCATTCAGGGCCAGAACCTACTCCCCCGGCTCCCCGTACGAGGCCCGTCAACCGGACCTGACCGTCACCGAAAAGGAGGCCGGGTCACAGGAATCAGCAGGCTCATCGGTCACCCGCAGCCGCAACTACCCCGAATCGATCATCTGGTGAACGACCGGAAGGGCGAACCGCCTGACGGAGGCCCGTCTCGATGAGGAGCCAACTGAGCACCGCCGCTTCGCCGGAAATCTCTCAGCTCGGGAAGTCGTCCCCGAGGCGGACGAGGCCGAGCTGGTGGCCGCCGTGCTCCGGGACCAGGACACGGCGATGGCACAGAGCGCGGTGGTCTGCCACATCGACCGCCGGGCCGACCGGCTGCTGACCGACTCCCGGTTCGCTGCCTGGGTTCGCACGATGGCGAGGGCCACCGCGGGGCGCGACTTACTCGCGCGCCGGCTGACCGAGTGGACCCTGCTCAACACGATCGAGCTGGGCAGGCCGTGGGTCTCCGAAGAGCTCACCGCCGCAGCCGGTTGGTGCCGGCGCACCGCCATCACCAGGCAGGTCGCTACCTCACCCGATGCCCTCAGACTCCTCGCGGTGCACGGAAGACCCCGCCGCGTTCGAAACGCAGCCAGCCACCGCCTACGACACCCAGAGCAGACACGCTGACTCGTCCCACAGGCGGTCGGAGCGGTCCTGCCCGAAGGTCCCCAGCCGCCACGAAACGGCACTCCCGGGCCGCAAGGCGTATGCGCTGCAGCAGTGGCAGATCGACCGAGGGTCGGAGTGCGAGCCGGAGGTCATCGGCAACAGAATCTCGGCCCTGCCCCACAGGCCCCGACCAGCTCCACCTCGCCGAGGTGTTCGGGCTCTGCGCTACGCGGGCTCGGCACGAGCCCTGCTGGACCAGGCCGCTGAACAGCAGCTTCGATGAAGAGCGGAAGCCGGTGGCTCCGTGCGGGATAGGCGAGGAAGTAGCCGATCAGCATAGTCACGGCGACCAGGTACCCCGCTTCGGATATGAAGGCCGCGAAGGTGTTCCAAGCCTGGGCCGGCCGGGCGGGGCGTACCCGGCCGAGCGGCGGCCACGGTCTGCCCCCAGACCAGGCGTGCCAGCCCCGCTGCGGCCAGCGATCCGGACAGCTGGGCCGGTGCAGGGCAGGACACAACCTCCGGGGAAGGCGCCCATCAGCCACAGGACTGCGCTGACTGCCGGGTCCATGTGCGCTCCTGCCTGTCGTCCCCAGGAGCTGCTCACCAGGAGGAACAGCAGCACGCCCACGATCACTCCGACGACGGCGAACTCGTACAGCGGGTAGGTACGTGCAACGGCGGGCGCTGGGCTGCCGGGTGTCCCCGCTCGCCGTCAGGGACTTCGTTAACGGATCCGGTCCCGCCCCTCGGCGCCCGCGGTGGCCGTCACTGTGTGCCGGTTGCGCCGGAGTGCTCCCGGTGCCGGCGGATCTCGTCGTGGTGGCGGCGGCCCAGTCGATCAGAGAGGCCACGACGTCGTTGAGGCTGGCGCCCAGCGGGGCGAGGACGTATTCCACGCGTGGCGGCACCTCGGCGTAGGCGGTCCTGGCGACCATCCCGTCCTGGCTCCGCCAGCGCCGCTTCCTTCGACACCTTCCGCCCGGCCGCGGTGCACGTCCCAGCGGGCCATCACCTGCGGTGACCTGAAGCCCGGCGATCTACTTTTCTGGTCCAACCGGTCCGGGTTCACAGCCGATCGTCGCGAACTCGCGCAACAGTCGATGAACTTCGCGCGCCATCCCAACCGCGCTTTCCGGACTACGCGGATCTTGACAGTCACCAGGGCTGGTTGGCTCTGGTGTGCAGGGCCTTGATCAGCGATTCTTTACGCATGATGCTTCCGCCCGTTCAGGAGAAGACCGAGTTGATCGAGGTCGTCCGCATCACCGACCCAATGAGGCATCTCAGCGCGGTGGACCTGGTGGGTGACGATGTTGCGATCTGGGAGTCGGCTCTGGTCAAGGAGGCCCTGGCGTTGATCAGCTCTGCACCGGACAGTGAGCTGCACCGCTGTTTCATCCCGGGCTGGGGTATCCGTGCTCATAGCGCCACCGACCTGGTCTTCCAGATCGCCTTCTGCTTCCAGTGCCATGGCGCCCGCTTGTGGGGGCCGGGCGTGCCCGCCGAGTTGGATGGGATCCACGGCTTTGATCCGGACAGTTCTCCGGCCCTTGAACTGCTCGAACGGTTCCGTGGCTCCACGCCGGGCCCACTCAGAAGGCTCTTGCGACGCAGTTGAGGGCCATGCCTCCCGGGCGAAAGTACCAATCATGAGGCGATCTTCGACACCCAGGGAAAGTGGACGCGATTGTGCTCGACTTTGACCTCGCGACCGCGTTCGCGACTCGGGCAAGGTTTCGACGATGCTGCATGCTCTTTTTCCGGACTAAGGCGACGATCATGATGTGGCCGTCCTAAGAGGGCGTTTGATGTAGCCGAATTGCCGCTTAGGCCCTAGTAGGTTCCTCGCCAGGTTGGTGTGGTCTCGTCCGTTATGCGCTTGGCGAGGTTGTCGATCGAGGCGATGTGGATCATGGCTTCGGAGCTGGCGGTGAGGGTCTCGTAGTCGCGGGCGAGGCGTCGGTGCATCATGATCCAGCCGATGCTCCGCTCGACTACCCAGCGCCTTTTCACGACGTGAAAGCCGCGAACTCCGGGGTTTCTGTTGACGACTTCGACGTCGATTCCGAGGTTGGCGCCGTGTTCGACGACGGTCTTCTTGAAGCCGGTGTCGACCCAGCTCTTGGCGATGGTCGGGTAGGTGCTTTTGGCCTGGTCGAGGAGGCGTATTCCCAGCGCGTTTTCGGAGAGGCTGGCGGCGGTGACGGTCACGGCGAGGATCAGGCCGATCGTGTCGGTGAGGATGCCTCGCTTCCGGCCGACGATCTTCTTGGCGGCGCCCGTCCCCTGGCTGGCGACGGGCACGTTGGTGGAGGTTTTGATGCTCTGGGTGTCGATGACGGAGCCTGTGGGTTCGGGCTTGCGGCCTTCCTTCACGCGAGCCAGCGCGGTGAGGTCGTAATTGAGCTGGGTGAAGATTCCCTCGTCGCGCCACGCGGCGTAGTAGGCGTAGACGGTGCCGTGGCTCGGGAAGTCGTGCGGGACGTATTTCCAGGGAATTCCGGTGCGGTTCACGTAGGGGATGGCGTTGAACACGTCGCGGAGTTCGACTTTCGCCGGCTGTCCGGTGGGGCGACGGTCGAGCCGGCTTTCCGCCATGCCGTCAGGGTCGGCTCGATCAGGGCCCATCGGGCGTCGGACAGGTCGCTCGGGTACGGCTTGCGCTGGCTCACGCCGTAGCGTTGCCACGGGAAGGCCGGAAGGTACCGTTCCGCTGTACATCGGGAGGTTCTGGCGTATCAACAAACCAGACGGAATCCCAGTGGCAGAAGCGAGCGAAACGGACCGCAGGGCCTCGGCGGCAGGAGGCGACGAAATTCGCACACTTCCTGAACCTGGGCAAAGAAGGACAGTGAGCAAAGCCGCTTTCCGGAACGTACCTACGTAAACGCCCTCTGAGACCGTGTCCCACATGGGTCTCAGGCTGTGTGCGTTGGGCACCGTGGCGAATTCCCCGGAGCCGAACCTTTCGAGCGATCTTCGCGACGGTCCGGTCGGCGACGGTGGTCGCGTCGCGCTCCCCGCGCGGGACGCCCGGCCGCTCATCAGCTTCCCCGCTCACCGCCGCCAGTCTCCCCGAGCCTGTCGCCGGTCATCGCGGATCCGGTCCTGCCGGTCCCGGCGGCGGACGAAGTCGCCCGGTTCGAGATCACCTTGCATGAACCGCCCGACCACGAGACCTACGACGCCCAGCCCCAGCACCAGCAGGAAAGCCCAGAAGTCACCGAAATACGCGGCGAAACCCAGCGCCATTCCGGCCATCAAGCCCACCACGGCCCTGCTCATTTCGCGCTCCTTCACTCAGCGGGCTGCACCGCCCCGACTAATGGATCCGCTGCCTCTCCTCCCCTTCGTCCTCCTCGTCGTCCGGCAGCTTCACGTCGCTGACCATGATGTTGACTTCCACGACTTCCCGACCCGCCATCCGCTCCACCGCCGAGATCACGTTCTCCCGCACCGCCCCGGCCACGTCCGTGATCGAGACGCCATAGTCGACGACGATCTCCAGATCGATGGCCGCCTGCAGTTCTCCGACCTCGACACTGACCCCTCGCGTGCCGGACTTGCCACTGCCGGCGCCGGGCACCCGCTCCCGCATGGACCCCATCGAGCGCGCGAAGCCGCTGCCCAGGGCATAGACGCCGGGCAGGTCCCGCGCCGCCATTCCGGCGATCTTCGCGACCACCACATCGGCGATGGTCGTCCGGCCGCGAGAACCGGGCGCAGCACCAAGTCTCACGCTGGTGTTCTCAGCCATCGGGACAGTCCTCTCAATAGTGGTATACAGAGCACTCGTCACTCGGATTATAGTCTTTTAGTACCTTTTGCTCTGGTTGTAGATGTGAGGCGGGGTGGTCTTACGAGTGGCCCGAGTTCCCTGCCCGGACCTCTTACGGACACTCCGGACGGGCGCCGCAGGAAAAGAAGCGGCCGTGGAGAAGGAGGTGAGGGGCCGGTGAAAACCGAGGCATGGACGCAGGCAGCACGCCACCAGCTCGACCTGGGCCGACTACTCCCGCTCGGCGGGTCCGACGACGGGACATGGATCACCGAGCAAGCGGTCGTCCAGGCCCTCGGACGCACTGCCGCGGAGATTCCCGGTGTTCGGCTGGAGTCTCTGCGCATCGGGTCGGCGCCGCTCGAGCCCGTGTCCGCGCCGGCCGTCCGCCGGCCGGCCGGCGCGCTACCGCCTGGGCCGCTCAGGATCGAGGCCACTTTCGCAGCATCCCTCTGGCAGCCGCTGCCCGAGACCGCCGACGAGTTGAGGAGCGCGCTGCTGACCTCGGCCGCCGAACGGCTCGGCCTGGCCACCGTGACAGTTGATCTGCGCGTTACGAATCTCCATGAGGGCCCGGAGACGGGCGTGACGCCACGGACCGCGGCGGTGACCATGAGGCCCACGCCAGAAGCTGCAGCCGCGCGAAGTTCGCCCCCGGTGGCCGGAACGGGATTCATGCGAGGGCTCGCCGGGGAGCTGGCGGACGTCGCGACGGGTGTTCCGGGCGTCGCCCGTCTCACCGCCGTGCTCGGCAGCCGCCCGGTCAAGGTGGAGGACCACGACGATCCACCCGGCCGACACGTCGAGGTTCACCTCGCGGTCACCCCCGGGCGCCATCCGCTGGAAGTCGCCCGCGCCGTCCGGGAGGCCGTAGCCGACGCAGCCACCACTGACACCCCCGGCCCGGTCACCGCCGCCGTCCTCATCACAGAAACCGCGGCCTGAACAGCCCCTCGGCGTCAGAGCTCTGTTCTGGGACCGCGATGGCTCCCTGCACCATGGCATGGGCGTGTGGTGCGCTTGGCCTTTGACCTTCCCCCCGGTGAGTACCCCGCAGGCCGAAGCCGTCACCCAGGGCAGTGGGGGCTCTCCGAACAAATCTCATGAGATGGCACGGCAAGTTCCCCTGACAGTCACGGACGCGCGCAGCAGAGCCATGTCACCGACGAGGGTGCGCTGGAGACTGGGAGGTGCCAAGGAGACGATGGGTGGCTCACACCGCAGGAACATCGCCCAGTCCGTCGCCTTCCTGGCGAGCCTGCCGCCGGGGGTCAACCTCCAGCAGGTCACCATCAAGCCGACCGCTCAGCCCGGATAGCCGCGTGTACGCCTCCGCCCGGTTACGACGTTCGGCGACACGACACTCAGCTCAGCTCGACTCGGTGCTGCCGGTGACCACGTCGACTGCGTGGCGGCGATGCGCGGCGAAGAGATCGAGGGCGGTGTCGGTGTCGCGGGCGCGCAGTGCGGCGACGAGTTCGCGGTGCTCGCGCGGGATGCAGCCGAGGTAGCCCTCGGTGCTGCGGCCGATCCGGGTCAGCAGGAACAGATGGACCTGGCACCGTATGCCGTCCCACGCGTCACCGAGGCGCTGATGTCCTGCGGCGGCGAAGACGGCGTCGTGGAAGGCGATGTCCAAGCGCACCATCTCGTGCGCGTCCGCAGCCCGCTCCATCATGTCGGCCGTTTTCGCGACGGACGCGAGGTCCTCGTCCGATGCGTGCGCGATGACCTGCCGAACGGCGAGATCCTCCAGCGCTCCGCGCAGGCTGTCGAGCTCGGCCACATCGTCGGTGGACAGCGTCGTCACCGTCGTACCCCGGTGCCACGCACAGTGGACCAGGCCCTCGCGCTCAAGGAGCCGCAGCGCTTCGCGCACCGGGCCACGGCTGACATCCATCTCACCGGACAGCTCCACCTCACGCAGCTGCTCGCCGGGAGCGTAGGCCCCGCTGAAGATGGCCTCGCGGATACGGTCCGCGACCTCGTCGGCCAGACCACGACGGCGAGCCGGGGACACCTTGCCCTGATCACCCATGTCCGCTGCGCACCTCCATCAGTGAATGCCCTAATGTTAACATCTTGACGTTGTCGTAATGTCAACATCAGGACACTCGGTCCCCATCGGGGTCCGCGTCCACAGAGAGGAAGTGCCGTGACCGTTCTCGACTCCCCCATCCCACGGTTCCACCTGGCAATGCCGGTCGACGACCTTGCCGCCGCGTGCCGCTTCTACGGCGACGTGCTGGGCTTGGACCAGGGCCGCAGCGCGGGCACCTGAGTGGACTGGAATCTGCACGGCCACCAGTTCGTCACGCACCTCGCACCGGAGCGCGCCCAGCGCATACACAACCCGGTCGACGGTCACGACGTCCCGGTGCCCCACTTCGGCTTGATCCTGACGATCCCGGCCTTCCGGCAGCTTGCCGAGCGGCTGCGCGAGGCGGGCACCGAGTTCGTCATCGAGCCCTACGTGCGCTTCGCGGGCCAGAAGGGTGAGCAATGGACGATGTTCCTCCTCGATCCGGCCGGCAACGCACTGGAGTTCAAGGCGTTTGCCGACGACTCCCAGGTGTTCGCCGCCTGACCGGCGGACACCGCACCCCTTCCCCCATCCGAAAGGCGAGACGAGATCATGAAGGTGTTCCAGATCGGCGCAGCCGGAGGAGTCGGCCGCCGCCTGACTCAACTCCTCGCTGCCCGGGGCGACTCGGTGACCGGCATGCACCGAGGTCCCTCACAGGGCGAGACCGTACGGGAAGCCGGGGGGACTCCAGTGATCGGCGATCTCATCGCCGACTCGGTGGAGGACCTCGCGCAGAAGATGCAGGGCCATGACGCCGTGGTCTTCTCGGCCGGCGCGCACGGCACGGGGATGGACAAGACGACGCTGATCGACGGCAAGGGCCTGGAGAAGGCGGCCGATGCGGCCGCCGCCGCCGGGGTGCCTCGGTTCGTACTCGTCTCGGTGTTCCCCGATGCGCTGCGCGGCGGCCAGGGCGGCGAGGGTTTCGAGCACTACGTCAAGATCAAGAAGACGGCCGACGTGTACCTGACGCGTACGGATCTGGACTGGCTGATCGTCCGTCCCGGAACCCTCCTGGACACCCCCGGCAGGGGACGAGTCACAGCGGGCCCCGCCATCGAGTACGGCGACGTGCACCGCGACGACGTTGCCGCGTTCATCGACGCCGTCCTCCACGAGCCCGCCCTGAACCGCGTGATCGTCGAGCTCACCTCCGGTGACACCCCCGTCGCCGACGCCGCAGCGCAGCTCGCGACCGCCTGATCTCCCATCCCACTCATCAACCGCACCACCAGCCAAGGAGCAGCACCATGACTGCCATCGATTCCTACAGCCACGACGTCTCCGGTGAGAAGGAGTTCGGTTTCGCCCAGGCCATCAAGGTCGGCGAGACGATCTACGTCTCCGGGCAGCTCTCACACGATGACGAGGGCAACTTCCTCTACCCCAACGACTTCGACGCTCAGCTCCAGCAGTCCTACAGGAACTTCGGGAAGGTGCTCGCCCACTACGGCGCCACCCGCAACCAGGTCGTCTCCGAGACCCAGTTCATCGTGGACCTGCCGAAGTACAACATGGCGATGGCCGCGGCGAACCTGGCCTATTTCGGTAACCACCGCCCCACCAGCTCCACCATCGGTGTCGCCTCGCTGTTCTTCCCCGGCCAGCTCATCGAGGTCAACTTCGTCCTCGACACCCGCCTGCCGGCCTGAGCATGAACGTCGTGACAGCCGGAGGGCACGGCAAAATCCCCTGACAGGAGTCGACGCTGTGGTGTTCGCCGCAGGGGCCGGGCCTGGCAGTTCGGCGGCCCGCAAGGAGAGCGTCGACCGCGGCGCCGCGGTTCTGCCGGCGGATGCGGCCGAGGCCGCAGGTGTGGGCCGCTATTTGCTGGTCTCTGCCATGGGCGCGGACCTGAGGGCTGTCGCGGACGACACCCTCGACCCGGTCTTCCGCACCTACTGCGGGCCAAGATCGCTGCCGAAACTCTCTCCGCGCCCGTACCGCTTTTCGGACGGCCATCGTGCGCCCCGGTCTGCTCAGCGACAAACCCGGCACCGGGAGGGTGACGCTGGCCGAGCGGGGCCGCCGCCGGCCCCGCCCCTCGCGAGGACGTCGCCGCCGTACTGCTCGCCCTGCTCGACGAACCGAGCCATGACGGCCGGACCGTCGAAGCCATCGGCGGCGACACCCCAATCCCGGACGCCACGGCATCCCTCGCCGCCCGCTGAACGCTTCCCACCACTCCCCCCTTCAACGTCGGCCTTCATACGGCCTGCCATTCCCCACCCGAAAGAGAAACACCGTGAGCCTGCTGTTCACCCCCCTCACCCTGCGATCCCTCGAGATACCCAACCGGGTCTGGATGTCCCCGATGTGCATGTACTCCGCCGCCCCCGAGGGCCCGGATACCGGTACGCCGACCGACTTCCACCTCGCCCACCTGGCCTCACGTGCCGCGGGCGGCGCGGGCCTGGTCATGGCCGAGGCCACCGGCGTCCGGCCGGACGGGCGGATCAGCCCCTGGGACCTGGGACTGTGGAACGACCGTCAGCAGTTGGCGTTCGCCCGCATCACCGAGGCCATCAAGGCACACGGTGCCGTCCCGGCCATCCAGCTCGCCCACGCCGGCCGCAAAGCGTCGGTGGACAAGCCCTGGCTTTCCGACCGGTACGTGCCCGAGGCCGAGGGCGGCTGGCAGCCCGTCGCTCCCAGCGCGATCGCGTACGACGGCCTTGCTGTCCCGCACGAGTTGAGCGTGGACGAGATCCAGCAGCTCGTACGCGACTTCGCGGACTCCGCGCGGCGCGCGCTGGCCGCGGGTTTCCGGGTGGCCGAGGTGCACGGTGCCCACGGCTACCTGATCAACTCCTTCCTCTCCCCGGTCTCCAACCACCGCACGGACGCCTACGGCGGCAGCTTCGAGAACCGGATCCGTTTCGCTCTGGAGGTCGTCGACGGTGTCCGCGCGGTGTGGCCCGACGAGCTGCCGGTCTTCTTCCGCACCTCGGCCACCGACTGGCTGACCGAGAACCCAGAGGACGAGCGCGAGGGCTGGACCGGTGAGGACACCGTCCGCCTCGCCAAGGAGCTCCAGTCCCGCGGTGTCGACCTGCTCGACGTGTCCACCGGCGGCATGGTTCGCGACGCCAAGATCGTCGCCGGACCGAACTACCAGGTGCCCTTCGCCGCCCAGGCCCGTGACAGTGCCGGACTCCCCACCGCTGCCGTCGGCATCATCACCGACCCACGGCAGGCGGAGGCGATCCTCGCCGGCGGGCAGGCTGACGCCGTCTTCCTCGGCCGCGAGCTGCTCCGCAACCCCTACTGGCCCCAGCACGCCGCGCTCGAACTCGATGCCGAGCCCCGCTGGCCCGACCAGTACGCCTACGTCGTAAGGCGCCGCAAGCGCTGACCTCCCCACCCCGACTACAGCCTCTGCCGTCCTGCCCTCACCAGGGAAGACGCGCTGAACCACCGCACTGGGAGATCCCCATGAACCACCTTCAGGGCAAGGTCGTCGTCATCACCGGCGCCTCCTCCGGCATCGGCGCCGTCAGCGCCAAGGCCCTCGCCACTCGCGGCGCCAAAGTCGTCGCCGCCGCCCGCGGCCAGGAAGCCCTCGACCAGCTGGTCGCCGACATCGAGAGGGCGGGCGGCACAGCCGTCGCCCGGGTCACCGACGTCGCCGACGCCGCGGACATGCAGGCGCTGGCCGACTTCACCACCGACACCTACGGACGTATCGACGTCCTCGTCAACAACGCCGGCCTGATGCTCTTCTCATACTGGAAGGACCTCGCACTCGACGACTGGAACCGGATGCTCGACGTGAACATCCGCGGCTACCTCAACGGCGTCCACGCCGTCCTGCCCGTGATGCTCCGCCAGAAGTCCGGCCACATCCTGAACATGGACTCGGTGGCCGGTCACCAGGTCGGCGACGGCGCCGGTGTGTACAGCTCGACGAAGTTCTTCGTGCAGGCCATGACCGAGTCCATGCGCAAGGAACTCGGCGTCCACGAAGGGATCAAGGCGTCCACGATCAGCCCCGGCGTCATCGACACCGGCTGGGCCGACAAGGTCACCGACCCCGCCGGGCGGCAAGCCGCCCAGGAGCTCAACGCCATCGCCATCAGCCCCGAGTCCATCGCCGATGCCGTCGTCTACGCCCTCGACCAGCCCGCCGACGTCACCGTCAACGACCTGGTCATCTCCCCCACCCGCCAGAACTGGTAACCCCCCGGCCCTGATCGAGGGCCCGTCGGCACCATCGACGATTGCGGCCGTGAGGCAAGGGAGAATCTGGATGCCGGAGCCTGCCTTCGGCACAGAGCGAGTTCGATCCCTGCGCTCGTTCCGTGAAATCGGATCAGAGCTCAGGTGCCCCTCATGGCGCACCGCGCCATGACGGGCGAGGTCAGGCGGTCACCGGGCCCGCACAACGTGCGGGGCACGCGCGCCCGTCGGGGAAGGGGTACGACCTGTTTCTCTCGGCCGTCTCCCTTGCCTGGACCGCTTTCGATCAGTGACCTGGCGCTGTCGGTGCTGCGGAGTGGGAGTGCGCACTGGGCCATGTGGTCTCCCCCGGCGCGCAGCAGGGGACCGCCTGCACGGGTCCGAGGTCCTGGTGCCGCCCGGACTATCCCGGCGTACCACCGGGCGCCGGGATGACGCCGAGCTGCTGCAGGAAGCCGAGAAGATCCTTGTCCGACCACTTCTCCGCGAGCCTGCCATTTTCGATGCGGTGAATCACCGTCGCCGTCATCGTGAGCTGGTTACCGGTTGCGGGAATGCCGGGAAGGTCCCTCTCGTGCACGCCGCGGGCCGTCAGCCGGGTCACCACTTTGTCGCCCTCCGCGATCTGGTCCTCGATCTTGTGGGTCCCTGGCGTGGCCTCCCAGAAGAGACGGAACACCTGCTTGAGCCCCTCGCGACCGGACCCGAGCCCCGGAAACGGTGGCGGTGAATGGTCCAGGTAGTCCTCGGCCACGAGATCGTCCATGGCCTCCACGTTCCCCTTGTCGATCTCCGCGTAGAAGCGGCGAACCAACCTCTTGTTCTCTTCGTTCGACACGGGACTCCTCTGCGCGCGTTTCGTACCGCAGGAACCGGCGTTACGCCCGGAAGCATGACCCGCCCAGCCATGGGACGACACCTCAGGCGCGCCGTGGTTCCGTGCGCGATCACCCGGAAGCAGCCACGCACGTAATTCATCAACACGCCGGTAGGCCGAACGTTGCCTGATGCGGCACTGGGAACCGGACCGCGCGGCGATGGTCGCACCGGAACGCGGGCTCCGGCGCCCGTACGCGATCCGGACCGGGTCACCAACCGCACCCGCGGAATCAGGGAGGAGGGGAGTGTATGGGGCCGCATGGGCCAGGTGGATGGGGAAGCGGAACGGCGTGCTGGTTGGCGTGAGGTCATCGGGAGGGCTCAGGGCGTTTTCGTGGCGGGTCGCTTAGCGCCTTTCGTCTTGTTGGTGCCCGTACTGCTCCGGGCAGGCCCGGCGGGCGCGCTCTTCCTCTTCGTGGCTCCCTCTGGGGCTGCTGCCACCTGCGATGATGCTGTCCGGGTCGGCGCGGTCGACCACTTGAACTCGATCTCCAGCTCGATCTTCCCGTCGCCGACTTCGACTTCCATCTCGCTGTGAAGGCGGTCAGGGACCCGCAGGCTCAGGTTCACGGCGCCGAGTTCCAGTTCGACATCCCCGTCTTCCCTCAGGGCAGCTGCGAGAGCTGTGAGCTGGTCAGCTGCCTCCAGGCGCGACAGCGAGCGCTTCTGCTCGAACTTGAGGTCCTTCATGGAATGTCTCCAATCCCTAGAAAACGCAGACAATGTCAATTGTGATGTCATGCGTGGAATTGGACATCCCGGTGGCCAGGCGAAGAGCTGGAGATACCTACGTCGGACAACCCCGCTCGGTTGCATGGACGCGACTCATGACGGCCGCCGGTTCTCGACTGGCGATGGGCAGGGAGGGCAGAGACTGACCGCTCCCCCGGTCAGTGCCCGCTCGCCGACATCGGCGGCCCGCTTCAGATCGCGCCCTGCCGTATCGCCACCACACCTCGTTGCACGAGCCATGCTGCCGCTGCTCACAGCCCGTCGGTTCACTCGCGGAAGCCGGCCCCGCCCGGGTGTCCTGACGCCCTGACGCCCTGACGCCCTGACGCCCTGACGCCTTCGGGATAGTTCGTCTCCAGGCGCAGCCGGGGCCGTCATCGAGCGCGTCTGCCGCCGTATCGGACTGTCCTCTGACCCCAGGGGGACTGACCTCAGAAGGCTCGTGTCTCAGTCCGCCAAGCGGTGGACCCCTGGGGCGGGTCGGGCATCGCCCTTCGGGGCGGCTGAGACGATGCACCCCATGGCACCCGGGGCAGGTACTGCTGAACGTTCGGCAACGGCTCGACTCGTCCTGTTGACACTCGCAACCGGCCAGTTCCTGATGGCGCTCGACAGCTCTGTCATGAACGTCTCGATCGCGGCGGTCGCCAACGACGTGGGCACGACTGTCACGGGTGTCCAAGGCGCCATCACGGCCTACACACTCGTCATGGCGATGTTCATGATCCCCGGTGGCAAGGTCGGGGCGTTGATCGGCCGCAAACGCGCGTTCATGATCGGCTGTGCCATCTACGGCTGCGGTTCCCTCACCACTGCTCTCGCGCCGAACCTGCCCGTGCTGCTGCTGGGCTGGTCGTTCCTCGAGGGAATCGGGGCGGCCCTCATCCTGCCCGCGATCGTGGCGCTCGTGGCAAGCAACTACGCCACCGAACGCCGTCCGGCTGCCTATGGACTCGTCGCGGCCGCAGGGGCTGTGGCGATCGCGGTCGGGCCGCTCATCGGGGGTGTCGCCACCACGTACTTCTCCTGGCGCTGGGTCTTCGCCGGCGAGGTCGTGATGGTGCTCGGCATTCTGGTCCTCGGGCGCCGCATCACAGACGCGCCGATCGGCGAGCGCCGGCGCGTCGATCTCGTGGGCGCCGCCCTCTCCGCGCTCGGGCTCGGGATCTTCGTCTACGGAGTACTCCGCTCGGATGAATGGGGCTGGTTCCAGCCGAAGCCTGACGCGCCTTCGTGGATCGGAGTCTCGCTGGTCGTGTGGCTGATGCTGGCGGGTCTTCTGCTGGTCTGGCTCTTCCTCCGCTGGGAGGCCCGCCTGGTGGAGCGGGGCAGGGAACCGCTTCTCGATCCGGGCATGCTGCAGAACAAGCAGCTCACCGGCGGGCTGACGATGTTCTTCTTCCAGTACCTCGTGCAAATGGGTGTGTTCTTCGTCGTACCGCTGTATCTGTCGGTGGCCCTGGGCCTGTCCGCGCTCATGACCGGTGCCCGTATCCTCCCGCTCTCACTGACACTGCTGGCGGCCGCCGTGCTGATCCCACGCTTCTTCCCGGACGTCTCACCGCGGCGGGTGGTGCGCCTCGGGGTCTTTGCTCTGCTCGCGGGAGCGGTGGTACTGATGGCCGCGCTCGACGCGGCAGCCGGCGCCGAAATCGTCACCCTCCCACTCCTGCTGATCGGGCTCGGCATGGGCGCGCTGGCATCCCAGCTCGGGTCGGTCACCGTGTCCGCGGTACCGGAAGAACAGAGCGCGGAGGTCGGCGGCGTGCAGAATGCGGTCACCAACCTGGGCGCCTCGATCGGTACAGCACTCGCCGGTTCGATCATGATCGCCACGCTCACATCCTCGTTTCTGACCAGCGTCGCGCAGAACCCGCAGGTACCGGCCGACGTCAAGAGCCAGGCGACCGTCGAACTCCAAAGCGGCGTACCGTTCCTTTCTGACGCCCAGCTCAAGTCCGCCGCCGATGAAGCGGGCACCAGCACGGAGGTGACGCAAGCGGCACTTGACGCGAACGCCGACGCCAGGATCGACGGCCTGCGCGCCGCACTCGCCATCCTCGCCCTCGCCGCTCTCCTCGCCATGTTCTTCACACACCGCATCCCGACGAGCCAGCCCCGCTCGGTGAAGCCGTAGCTGCAGGCACCCGCCCGGCGTCCCGAGACGCAACGAGCGACGCACCTCATGCGCAAGGCCCGGATGCGTTCTAAGGTTGGGGAAAATCATCACGTTTGCGACATCCGTACCTCCCCCACTCAGGCGCGAAGACGCATCCGGAGGGCATACGCCTTGTTCACTTTCCGAGACCCTGCCGGGACGCCACCCTCCCGCCGCTGATGCCGAGACCGAAGTCCAGGTCCCGGCGGCACACGTCCACCCGGCATCGTGGCCCAGCACGGCCGACGGTGGAGGAACACGCGAAGCCGTTCCGGGCCGCTGCGCCCCCCCCTTGGTGGGGGGTCTCGACGGCCGCAGGGCCAGGCAGGAGAGCCTTCGATGACCGAGAACGCGACCACGGCGATGCGCGCAGCACCGCACGCCACGCCTGAGCAGCGCGCTGCCCTGGGCAAAGAGGCCCGGCGCCGCTCCCCAAGATCGAGCCATGCCGTGTACGAGCAGTCTCCCGACAGGCCGGACCCGTTGGCCATCCTGGAAGCGCAGTCTGCGGCGCGGGTGCCTGAACTCGTCCCGATCCGCTACGGCCGAATGGCAGAGTCCCCGTTCCGCTTCTACCGGGGCGCCGCCGCGATCATGGCGTACGACCTGGCCAACACTCCACGATCGGGACTCACGGCCCAGCTGTGCGGAGACGCGCACATGCTCAACTTCCGCCTGCTTGCTTCGCCGGAGAGGCAGTTGATGTTCGACATCAACGACTTCGACGAGACGCTGCCGGGCCCCTGGGAGTGGGACGTCAAGCGGCTGTCGGCGAGTCTCGTCATCGCGGGCCGGGCGAATGGCTTCGACGACGCGGAGCGTGCCCGGATCGTGAGCTCCACGGTCCGCTCGTACCGTGAGGCGATGATCCGCTTCGCGGACATGAGTAACCTGAACGTCTGGTACGCGAAGATCGACGCCGACCGCCTTGAGGCCCTGGCAACAGCCAGCTCTACAAAACGCGGACAGAAGAACCTGGCCCGCGCCATGGACAAGGCCCGTACCCGCGACAGCCTGCAGGCCTTCGACAGGCTCACCGAGACGGCCGACGGCCGGCCCAGGATCGCGGCGGACCCTCCGCTGCTCGTCCCGGCCGCCGACCTGCTGCCGGAGGTCGAGCGCAGCGCGCTCGAGGACCAGTTCCGCGGTCTCATCGAGCGCTACGGTCGCACCCTGCCTTCCGACCGGCGCTTCCTCCTGGAAGGCTACCGGCTGGGGGACGTCGCCCGGAAGGTAGTTGGAGTCGGGAGCGTCGGCACGCGTTGCTGGATCTTCCTACTCCTCGGCCGGGACGACAGAGACCCGCTTTTCCTCCAGGCCAAGGAGGCCGACACCTCCGTGCTCGCCGCACACGTCGGCGCGAGCCAGTACCCCAACCAGGGCGAGCGAGTGGTCTCGGGCCAGCGGTTGATGCAGGCCGCGAGCGACATCTTCCTCGGCTGGGAACGGGTGGACGGGATCGACGGCAAGCAGCGGGACTTCTACGTGCGCCAGCTGCGCGACTGGAAAGGCATCGCCATGCCGGAGAGGATGCAGCCGAAGGACATGACTGCGTTCGGCGAAGTGTGCGGGGCAACGCTGGCTCGTGCGCACGCACGGTCCGGCGACCGCATCGCGATGGCCGCGTACCTGGGCAGGGGCGACACGTTCGACCGCGCACTCACGACCTTCGCGGAGTCATACGCCGACCAGAACGAGCGTGACCACCAGGCCCTCATCGACGCGGTGCGCGCAGGCCGGCTGCCCGCGGAGGAACCGCCGACGTCCTGAATGTTCCGACATGGGACCCAAGGCCCACCAGCCATCTGACATACAGACGACTCCCATCACACCGACGGTCTGGATCGGATGTCCTTGAGAAGTCATCTCATTTGAGGAGCTGCGATAGCAGATGAGGGTGCAAGCGATGCTCGTGAAGGCGAGGAAGCGCTCGGTTTTGCGCTCGTAGCGCCTGTGGAGACGACGGCAGCCGGCAAACCAGGACATGGTGCGTTCAACGGTCCAGCGATGGCGGCCCAGTCGCTGCGAGGACTCGAGCACGATCGCAGCCAACACCTCACGGGCACCACGCCGACGCCGACCGCCGCCCTGGGGTCTGAGACGGCGCCTCCGGCACCACCCGCTGGAACAACTCCCGCAACTCATCCGGCACACGCCGCGCAACGATCCCCACCATGACCAACAGCCCACTCAGTCAGCCGAATATGATGACTTCCCAGGATATCGATCGCAACGCCGTCCGTCATTCCCCCGGTGATGCCTGGACACGCCTGCGACGGGCGCGCACGACCGACGGTGTCCAGCGCCGTTGATGTCAGGATTGGATGCCAGCTCCCAGTGCATCTCCAGAGCCCGGCATGGAGAGAGACCAGATAGCCGACCTCCTCCTGGGCGACTCTGAGGTCACGGAGCAGGCCCCTGACGCCTTGCTCAACGACTCCCCACGGCCCCTACGATCTGGCGCGATCATGGCACGAGTGCTGCCAGGTCTGACCGGTGTCCGGCACGCGACTCGGTCAGGCAGGGCTCCTTGTCCAGAGCCACCCGGTCGCGTGCAGACCACACCCGGCGACCTTCTGAGTCGCCGACAGGTTGACTTCAGCGAGGCGGAAAAGTATTAGATAGGGCCTTTCGCTAGGTTATGCTGCCGCAGCTCATTCGCTCGCGGGCCAACTACTGCCTAGCGAAACTGATGGGAACCCATGAATGATCCTGTCCCCACGCACGGGAACGGCATGACTCTTGAAGCGCGGCCACCCCAGTCGGTCCGGCGCCGCGGGGCGGTGCTCGCGGGGATCCGGTCGGTGATCACGGCGACTGGCTGCGTGCTGGCCTACTACCTGCTGCCCATGGACCGCGCGTTCACCGGTGGTACGGCGGTCGGCCTCATCATCGGCCTGGTGGCCCTGGCGGTTCTTTTCGCCTGCCAGACTCTGATGATCACGCGGTCCTCCACCCCTCGTCTGCGGGCTGTGGAATCTCTCGCCACCATCCTCCCGCTGTTCCTCGTCCTCTTCGCTACCACCTACTACCTGCTGGAGCGGGGCGAATCCAGCAGTTTCAGTGAGCCGCTGACCAAGACCGACTCGCTGTACTTCACTCTCACCGTCTTCAGTACCGTCGGCTTCGGCGACATCACCGCCGATACCCAGACAGCACGTGCGGTCACGATGGGGCAGATCGTCGGCACCATCCTGCTCGTTGCCATTGGTGCCCGCATCATGGTCGGCGCGGTCCAAGCCAGCCAGCAACGACAGGAGATGAAAGAGTGACCGACGTGCGAACGCGGGAGCTCTGCTCGCGTCACGCGTTCGCCCGAGGCGCGGGGCCCGGAACAGGAAACCTGGCGGTATAGGACTGCGGGCCGCCCGCGTGATGCACACGAGCGTCACCTTGCGCGGGGCTCCGCCCGCAGTGCCCCCGCGACCGCCGACAGTGCGGCAGGGCCGGTTGGCTCACCCGTCACCCCACCGCCCTGAACGTAGAGGGACCGCGCCGGTCTGAAAGGCATTCTGGCCCGCTGCCCCGAACTGGAACCGGCCGCGGGACACGTCCGCGACTTCGGCGAGATGCTCAGCGGCCGCCTCGGCAGCACGCTCCCTAGTCGTCGAACTCGAACGCCGCCGGACCGGGCCCAGCCGCTCCGCGAGCGGTGCCACAGTGGAGAGCCGCCGGTCCCGTACGGTCTCACCGCCAACGGCCGCATTGGCCGGGTGGCTTTCGCAGGAGGGTCGGTATATGCGGATTCTGATCATCACGGCGGGTTCACGGGGTGATGTTGCGCCCTTCACGGGCCTGGGGCGGCGCCTGCTGGACGCGGGCCATCAGGTCGCCGTGGCCGCTCACCCGTCCTTCGCCTCACTCGTCGGCGGGTGCGGTCTCGAACACCGGCCTGTGCCGGGAGACCCGCAGGAACTGCTCCGGGCCTGGTCCCGGGCGGCGTCGCGGGAGGAGTCCCGGGCGCTGACGAGGGCGTACGCGGACGGGCTCGCCGACGGGGTGGCGGAGGCCGTGGCGGGCGGAACCGACCTGGTGCTGACCGCCTTCGGCCCGGCGCCGCTCAGCTGGACGGCCGGCGAGGCGTTCGACATCCCCGTCATCGGCACCTACCTCGTACCGGCGTTCGCCACCGGTCAGTTCCCGCTGCCTGGCGCACGGGACGCCAACGACCTGGGGCCAGAGGGCAACCTCGCCGCGGGCCGAGCGGTGGAGAGGCGGGCGGAAGGGCTCTTCGCGGGCGCCGTGACCCGGCTGCGCGCCCGCCTCGGGCTGCCCGCCGACGCTCCGTCGGCACCGGGGGGCACAGGGCCGGTCTTCCACGGCTTCAGCCCGCTGGTGGTGGCACGCCCTGAAGACTGGCCTTCCAGGGTCGAAGTGGCGGGCTACTGGTGGCCCGCGCGGCCGAACCGCTGGCAGCCCCCGGCCGAGCTTGTCGACTTCCTCCAGGCGGGTTCGCCTCCGGTGTTCATCGGGTTCGGCAGCATGGCGCCGGGCCAGGGCGAACAGCTCAGTGAGCTGGTGGCCTCGGCGGTGGAGCGGGCGGGCGTACGCGCGGTTGTGCAGGCGGGGTGGGCCGGACTGAGCGGCTGCGGCGACGACGTCCTGGCCGTCGGCGACCTCCCGCACGACTGGCTGTTCCCTCGCACCGCCGCCGTCGTCCATCACGCCGGGGCGGGTACCACCGCGGCCGGGCTGCGGGCCGGAGTGCCCTCCCTGCCAGTACCCGTCATGGCCGATCAGCCGTTCTGGGCATCTCGGCTGTACCAGCTAGGAGTTGCCCCCCGGCCTCTGCCGTTCCAGGACCTCACCGCCGAAGCCCTCGGTGACGCAATCAATGCCTGCCTGTCCGAGCCGGCCTACCGCCGCCGCGCGGCCGCACTCGCCCACCGCATCGCCGCCGAGGACGGCGCCACTCCTGTACTCGCCCACATCGACTCACGGGGCGCCCCGTGAACCCGAGGGATGTTCCATCCTCATGCCTCGCACGCGGCGCCGAGCCCCCGGAGATCGGGTCCCGGACCGTCCGCCGCAACGCTCTTGACCTGGAGCGCGCTCCAGATACGAGCATGGGCGGCATGAACACCACAGACCCCCAGATCGTCCTCGGAACGATGGACTTCGGCACCCGCGTCGACCCCGACCATGCCTTCGCCATCCTCGACTCCTTCGTCGCCGGCGGCGGTGTCTGGCTCGACACCGCGAACTGCTACTCCTTCTGGACCGACCCCAGTGGCGTCGGCGGCGCCAGCGAGCGCGTCATCGGCGCGTGGCTCAGGGCGCGCCCGGGCGCGCGCGACGCCGTGCGGATCGCGACGAAGGTCCGGCAGAACCCGCTCGTTCCGCACTCCTGGCCGAAAAGTGCCGAAGGGCTCTCCGCCCCCGCCGTCCACGCCGGCGTGGAGGGGAGCCTGGGACGTCTGGGAGTCGATCACATCGACATGCTCTGGGCCCACGCCGAGGACCGCACCGTGCCGCTGGAGGAGACGGTCGGCGCCTTTGGCGAACTGGTCGCAAAGGGAGTGGCCGTGCGGGTCGGGGCGGCGAACCATGCCGCCTGGCGCGTCGAACGCGCCCGGTCGCTCGCGCGGGAGCAGCGCGTGGAACCGTGGACGGCCCTGCAACTGCGCCACTCACTCGTCCAGCCGCGCCCGCTCGCCCCCCTCGCGGAGTCCGGCCACCGCATGCTCGCCGCCGAGGACTTGGACCTCGCGCGGTCGGAGGGGCTCGCCGTGTGGTCGTACAGCTCGCTGATGTGGGGTTCCTACGTGCGCGCGGACAAGCCGCTTCCGCAAACCTATGATCACCCAGGGACCACTCAGGTACTCGCGGTCCTGGACGACATCACCGACGAGCTCTCGGCCACGAGGAACCAGGTCGTCCTGGCATGGCTGATGCGGCAGGGGATCGATCCCATCGTCGGCGCGAGCCGGGTGGAGCAGATCGGGCAGGCACTCGCCGCACGCCATGTGCGGCTCAGCGACGAGCACATGGCGCGCTTCGCCGAAGCGCGGTAGCGCCAGGCACCAAAGGAGCCCCATGACCACCCTCACCCCGGCAACGGCCGCCGACCGCACCGGTGTCTCCATCGACACGCTGCGCTACTACGAGCGCGAAGGCCTCATCGGCCCGATCCGGCGCTCCGCCGGCGGGCGCAGGGAGTACACCGAGGATGACCTCTTCTGGATCGGCCTGGTCACATGCTTCCGCGAAGCAGGCTTGGGTATCGCGGACCTGCGGGGGTTCGTCGCCATCCTGCGCGCCGAGCACCCTCCGCAGGACCGGGTCGCCTTCCTCCGCGAGCGCCGTACCGCCCTGGAGCAGCGGGTGGCAGCGCTGTGCCGGGCCATGGAGGTTCTCGACGAGAAGATCGCCTACTACAGCTGAGCGCCGGGAGCCACGCACTCAGCTCGCTCCCTGTCTGCCACCCATCCCACGATCCCGAACTCCTCGCCGTCTGGAGCCGACAACGGCACAACGTCTGCCACTGGCTCAGGCAGGCAGATGGACACACGAACAATCTCCCAGCAACTACACCAGCCCACCTCGGCTGCCCCTGGTACGCGGGGAGGGTCCGACCGGCGCCTGCCGCTCGGACCCTCCCTGTTGCTCTGGTGGCGGCTCGCGCCTACCCGTCGGTCAGACGGCGGCAGGGGCGCCGAGCATCGCGGAAGCCTGCTTCAACGGGCTGAGCCCACGCGCGGGTGCGGCGGCGCGGGGAAGGCCGGGGCAGGTGAAGCCGAGCTGGCCCATGGCCCGGAGGACTTCGCCGACGCTGAAGTCGCGGCGGTCCTGGCGTGTGATGACCTGCCCGACCTGCTTGACCGGGTAGGTGCGGCGGCCGATGATCACGGACTCGCCGATGACCTGTTCGGGCTTGATGCCCTTCATGGATTCCAGGACGCCGCTCTTGGTGAGATCGAACGGAAAACGGGCGATGACACAGCGCACGATGCCTCACAGGGAGAAGAAGGGGATGGTTCTGCCGCGGTGAGGCGGCTCAGTGCGCAAGGGCGAGGACGCCCAGAGCACTGCCATGCTCGTCGACGACAGGCAGGGCAGCGAGCCGACGGCCGCGCATGGCGTGCTTGGCTTCGACCATGGTGGTCACGGGCGAGGTGAACGGCCCGCGGTCGTCGAGAATGTCGCGCAGCTGGACCCGGTCCGTGTACGCGGAGCTGTCACGGACGGCGGTGAGCTGGGCCTGGGTGACCAGTCCGGTGCACAGGCCGTCGTTGTCGCAGACGAGCAGGTGCTCGGTGCGGGCACTGGCCATGACGGACAGGGCCACCTCGATGGTCATGTCGTCACAGACCTGCGGTCCGGCCGTGTCCATGGCGTCGGCCACCGTCCGGTGCACGGAGCTGGCGCTCGCCGGGCGGGATTGCATCTGAACCAGTGTCAAGACGTGTCTCCTGCAGAGAGGGTCAGTTTCCTGATCACGAAGTTTCTAGGCCGCAGCGTCGAACAAGGACTGTCGCACGACCGTGCGCCGGGCGGCCGAAGCGGGGCTGCGCCGGCCGCGTGGGGCCGCACTGCGCTGACGCCGCTCGGCCACCGGCGCGGTGATCGTCACGGGGATGCCGGAGGGGGTCTGGGCGCCGGTGATCCGGCTGAGTGCCTCTTCGCCGGAGCGGACCGGGGTGGTCTGGGGGACGATGCCGGCGGCTGCCATGAGACGGGTCATGTCGCGGCGCTGGTTGGGGGTTACCAGGGTGACGACGCTGCCGGACTCACCGGCCCGCGCGGTACGGCCGCCGCGGTGGAGGTAGTCCTTGTGGTCCGTCGGCGGGTCGACGTTAACGACGAGGTCGAGGTTGTCGACGTGGATGCCGCGCGCCGCGACGTTCGTCGCGACGAGCACGGTGACGAGCCCGGACTTGAACTGGGACAGGGTTCGGGTGCGCTGCGGCTGCGACTTCCCGCCGTGCAGGGCCGCGGCCCGTACACCGCTGGACAGCAGGTGGTCGGTGAGCTTGTCCACGCCATGCTTCGTGTCCAGGAACATGATCACCCGGCCTTCGCGCGCCGCGATCTCGGTCGTCGTCCGGTGCTTGTCGGCGCCGTGGACGTGCAGGACGTGGTGCTCCATCGTGGTGACCGCGCCTGCGGACGGGTCGACGGAGTGGACCACCGGGTCGGTGAGGTAACGGCGGACCAGGAGGTCGACGTTGCGGTCGAGGGTGGCGGAGAACAGCATCCGCTGGCCCTCGGGACGGACCTGGTCCAGGAGCGCGGTGACCTGGGGCATGAAGCCCATGTCGGCCATCTGGTCGGCCTCGTCAAGGACCGTGATCGCGACCTGGTTCAGCCTGCAGTCACCCCGGTCGATGAGGTCCTTGAGACGGCCCGGCGTCGCGACGACGACTTCGGCACCACGGCGCAGTGCACTGACCTGCCTGCCGATCGGCATTCCGCCGACGACAGTGGCCAGGCGCAGCCTCACCGAGCGGGCGTAGGGGGTAAGCGCGTCGCTCACCTGCTGCGCCAGCTCTCGTGTCGGCACGAGGATCAGGGCCAGCGGCTGGCCGGGCTCCGCGCGCTGTTGGGCGGTGCGGGCCAGCAGGGCCAGGCCGAAGGCGAGGGTCTTGCCCGAGCCGGTGCGCCCGCGACCGAGGACGTCGCGGCCCGCGAGGGTGTTGGGCAGGGTCGCGCCCTGGATCGGAAACGGGATGCTCATGCCTTGCTCGGTGAGCGAGGCCAGCAGCCGCTCGGGCATGTCGAGGTCGGCGAACGCCTCGACGGCGGGCAGCGCGGGAGTGATCGTCTTCGGCAGGGCGAACTCGCCCGAGGCCGCCGCGGGCCGCCGGCCGTGGCCGCCCGAGCGGCTCGGCCCTCCGGAACGACTCGGGGCGGGCGAGCCGAAGCGGCTGCCCCGTTGCGAACCGGCGCCGGAGCCGAAAGCGGGACCGCCGGTACGGCTACGGGTGCGGGTGGAGCGGTCGTTCGTACGCATGGGGTTCATTCAGAACCTTCCTTGATACGGCACGTATCAAGGAATTCTCGCAGCGGAAGAGCAGCGCGGGGAATTACAAGAACGGGCCGAGCGAATGCAAGAGACAATCTGTCCTGCGGTGAATCCGGTGTGAGTGCAGGCGATTAAGCGGGTCACGTCATGCGGACATGAAATCCAGGACACCGAGGGCGCAGATTTAAAGAGGAGCGCATTCCTGGAGAGGAATCCTCAGACGGCTTCGTTGTCCCGCGGTGGCAACCTCGGGGAATGCCCGTAGCTGGGGCCCGCACCCCGAGGGATGCGGGCCCCAGCTACGAAGTGCGCGTCAGCCCTCAGACGGGAACGATGTTCTCGGCCGTCGGGCCCTTCTGGCCCGGCGCGATGTCGAAGGTGACCTTCTGACCTTCGAGCAGCTCACGGAAGCCCTGGGCGGCGATGTTCGAGAAGTGGGCGAACACGTCAGCGCCGCCACCGTCCTGCTCGATGAAGCCGAAACCCTTTGCTGCGTTGAACCACTTCACAGTGCCAGATGACATGTCATATCTCCTTTGGGGCAGTACGCCGGGACCCGCAAGCCACGGATACCGGGTCGCCGCGACGATGCCCCGCCCGGAAAGTGACCGGAAATACAAAACGCTTCCCGCGGCTGAAAAATGCCGACGAAAGCGTCGAAGTTTTGGGATCCACGACTGCAACTGAGATCGACAGTAGCATGCGGTAGCCGCCTGTGTACGGTTAATAATTCCGCTCTGTTCGTTGCGGTAAACACACTGCCCTCGCAGCGCAGTAAACTCTCATCTCGCGGTCGTAGATATTAATCCACCTGTGACGCAGCATTCCAGGAAGAGCGGTCGCTGTTTGCGCGGGCACAACTATTGGAAGGCCCTGCGGGGCGATGATCTCGGCCCGGGCCCCTTACCGGCACTGGGTGACGTCGAACGTCACGGCCTGCCCTTCCTGAAGCTCACGGAAGCCAGAAGAGTGGGTCGCCGCGCGGCGAGCGAACACATCCCGGCCGGGCGGCCGCCCTGGTTCCTCCGCCTGCCCATGGCAGTCGACCGGACGCCACGCGTCCGCACAGCCGCAGCACAGCGACACGCCGCACTCCCGACAGATGTGTGCGATACCCGGCGGGCACGCACCACCTCAGCCCGCGGTCGTGGGGTTCGCCGGTTCGGCGGCGTGGCGGTGTCCGGCGTTGATGCGCTGGGCTTCTTCGAGCTGGTCTTCGAGGATGATGATGCGACAGGCGGCCTCGGTGGGGGTGCCCTGGTCGACGAGTTCCCGGGCGCGGGCGGCGATGCGCAGCTGGTAGCGGGAGTAGCGGCGGTGTCCGCCAGGGCTGCGGAGCGGGGTGATGAGGCGGGCTTCGCCGATGGCGCGGAGGAAGCCGTGGGTGGTGCCGAGCATGTCGGCGGCCCTGCCCATGGTGTACGCGGGGTAGTCGTCGTCGTCGAGACGGCCGAACGAGTCGTCTGCTGTCATCGCACCTCACTGATGTGGAACGCGGGGAGGGGCCCTGGTGCCAATGGCACCAGGGCCCCGAAGGAACTGCTACACCATCTGCCGGCCCTGATACTGCGCCGGCCTTCTGTGTCCGTAGACCCGGCCTGAACACCAGGGGTACGGGGATCGCGGTTGCTTGACCGGAGACCACCTCACTATCGATGTCCTGCGGTACCCGGGCTCAGACTTCCGCCCGGGCGATCCTGATGGCGCCTGGCTCCTCCGTTCTTCCCTCTGGGATCAACCACTTACCTACTGCTGGTAATGCATTTTGCGTACCGCTCTGTGGCCTGTGACAGCACCACTCTTCGGCAGCCAGCCCCGTCGCCCGTCCTGCATCTGCTCCGGCTTGGAACCCCACTGCCGAACCTCCCGGTGCGCGCGCCCGCAGCCGACGCCTTCACCAAGGTGCTACTCACTCACTTCACTGCTGGGTTACTGCGAACTGCACCTACGGGTACTGCTACTGCGGTACTGCTCTCGGCGGCCCCTCACCACTGCGGGCCCCCCGGTCCGGTCGTCAGTCCCGTCGCCGTCCTGCAACCTCTGGCTCCAAAACTCCACCACCGAACCGTCCTGCGAACTGCAACTACCTGTACTACTGCCCGCCAGTTCGTCTCTGGCGGCCCTGCTGTCTCTCTGAGCTACGAGAAGAACCATAACTACGCCACGGCCCAATGTCTACTCCGGCCGACATAGATTTACGCGTGTTCGACAGTGCGGTAATCGACTGCGAACAGCGAAGGAGTGCGGCGGGAGCAAGCCGGGCCAACGGGCCGCAGTCCACGTACAAGCCCCGGACGGACAGGGTCAGGCATTGACGATCGGCTGACCCGTGCAGCAGTTGGAAGCTCCCGCGTGGAGGGCAGCGCCCGGCCGGGGAGAGCTGAGTGACGGCGCGGCCGGTGCGCACCGCGGCACGGTGAAGTGGCGCCCGTGGGCGAACGAGCAACGGGCCGGCCACCCGCAACGGGTGCGCAGCCGTACGCACGGCGGCCGGCGGAACCTTCATGCGGCGCGGCAGAGTGCCGCGGGGCCGGTCGCGGCCGAGGCACTGGCCACGGTCGCGTGCACGGGGCGGGGGGTGCGGATGATGGCCGCGGCCTGCGAGCGGTTGCGCGCGAAGACGACGAGGCGCAGCACCGCGAACCGCGCGACACCGGCGAGCGCGGAGGCCGAGAGGTAGACGATCTGCTCGAGCACCGCACCGGGTGACGCCACCAATTGCTGCAGGACGAGCATCGCGACACAGGTCACCGCGTACGCGGCCGCCGCGGACCCGGCCGACTGTGCATGCTGCCGCCAGGTCGCGCGCCCTCCCGCGCCGAAGGTGAAGCGGGCGTGCAGCTCGGTGGCGAGGAGCGTGGAGACCACGGTGATCAGGGCGTTGGCCAGGGCCCACGGAATCCAGGAGGCGAGGGCCACCACGGCGAAGCTGGACGCGAGCCCCACCCCGCCACCGCAGAGCACGAAGCGGGCGAAGGCGGTGAAGGCGCCGGGCGCCGCCTGCTGCTGGCTATGTGCTGTCTCCATGATCCGACCCCTTTGATGGCTCGCCCCGCGAAACGCGGTCCCCTCTCGGCCTGCGAGGCCGAAGGAACCGCTTCCGATGGCGCCATGATGGCACACATGTGGCGCCACCGTGGGCCATATATGACGCCACTCGCGATGCGAGGAGTGCCACGCTGCGGAAGAAGTCGTGAAATGTGCAGGTCAGCGGCGGCTCAGCACAGCCCCGGTACGCGCCGGGGGCATGGCGGATGCCGTGCCCCGGGAGCCGTCTGGTCTGCTGTCAGCCTTCCGTGCGGCGATGTACGCGCCCCCATCGGTGCGCGGTCTCGCTCCTGGACGCCGGACAGGCGCGGCTCGTCGCTCGGGTGGGTTCTGGCCGGGCTCGCGCCGAGCCATGAGATCTGCAGCAGCATGATCTGCCTGATGACGCGGCTCCGGCCGAGGTCGCGGAACTGGATGTCACGGCGCAGGATCTCCACCCAGCCCAGGCATTCGGCAAGCACGAAGACCGTGCTGCGCCGCACGAGTCGGCCTCGCGATCGGTGCCCCGTGCGGGAAAGGTCGTCGGAAGCCGGCCCGCGCGAGTTCAGGTCGCAGAATCAGAGGGCTTGTGCGCCTGGGTGCACGGCCCCACGCTCAGCGGGTGGAACACGGCCCAGAGCCTCGGCCTTCAGGCCCAGCACCGAAGCAGGTGCGGCCCACCACCCATACCTCGGTGTTCACGCCAGGCCAACAACCCCGCATCTCGATCGACGGGATGCGCCTGCGGGGCCATCGGGCCACCCTGGGACCATGGCAACCCCACCGATCGTCATCCACTCCCCGACACCGTCCGGCGGCAGGATCGTGACCGTCCATGCCAAGGGCCGGGACGAGCGGCTCGGGCTCGCGCACAGCGACCACGACGTGATCGCCTTCCTCGCTGATGCAGGACTGGCGGACCCCGAGCGGGTGCTCGACAACCCAGCCGTGGTCAGGTGGCAGGGAACCGAAGCGCACAGCTACGAGCCCGCCTGAGTCCCCGCAGCACCCGCTCACGGCCAAGGTCCTCTCGGCCGCAACAGGGCATGCCGGACCGTCGGGCACGCGCTGCACCAGCCGACGGTGCATCGGCACGGCTGCTACCGGGCGGCTCCGGTCAGCGAAGCTTCGCGTACACGATGAGGTTGTCGACGGGGTGGCCATCGGCGTTGAACGCCCCGTCACATGTGACCAGACGGAGCACACGCTCACCGGTCGCCCCGTACACCTTCTCTGTGGGGAAGGCGTTCTTGTCCACGGTCTCCGTGCCTGTGACCGCGAAATGGGACTGACCGCCCGCCCCGTCGGACACCACGATCTCCGCGCCTTCGGCGATCGAGCGGAGGTCGTGGAAGACGGCCTTGCCGAAGCGGGTGTCGTTGTGACCGATGAGCACGGCGGCACCCTGTTCACCGGGTACGGCCCCGCCCGCGTACCAGCCCGCCGTCATGCCCTCCTCTGCCGGCGGGACCTCGACCGTGCCGTCCTCGTTGAGGCCCAGCCGCAGCAGCGCGGTGTCGATGCCGAGCGACGGGACCGTCAGCCGGGTCGGCGCAGGCGCCTTGGGCGCTTCCGGGGACCGGGGTGCGTGTGAGGCCGTCCGGGCGGATGCCTCGGGGACGTCCGCCGTTCCGCACCCCGTGACGGGGGCGAGCAGCAGGCCGACTGCCGTGGCGGACGCGACTGCCCGCCAGGACGAGTTCCGTATGAGGGGCATGTGCACTCCGGTGCGGTGGTGAGCGGGGGAAATGGGGGTGGCGCCGCCCCTCTGGGAGCGGCGCCACTGTGCGGGGATCAGCCGTTGCGCTGAGCGGCGGACCGGCGACGCAGCACGAGGGCACCGGCACCCGCGAGCAGCACCGCGCCCGCGGCCGAGCCGTACAGCGCGGTGTCCTGGGTGCCTCGGACGGGACGCTCCCCCGCGTCGACGCCGCCCCGCGGCATCGTGCCGGGCCGCAGGGACTCCGCCGGTGCGGGAGTCGCCGTCGCAGAGGGCTCGGTGCCCTCGGAAGCGGGGGCAGGGGTGGCGACGCTCGCCGTGGGCACCGGCGTGGGAGTGCCGTCGGCGACGGCCGCGGCGGACGGGAGGAGGACCGCGCCGGTGGCGACGGTGGTGAGGACCGCGGTGCGCAGGGTCGTTCGAAGGGACATGAAGAACTCCGATTCCAGCTCGGCATCGATGGTGCCCGCGCTCGGATGCGCGTCGGGCGGCGCCGGCTCGCCCCAGACTGGAGTGAAGTTGTGAGGAAGCTGTCAGACCGCCGTTTCCATCGGATCAGGGCCGGCCGACGGAAGCCGCAGGGTGAACACCGACCCCTGGCCCACCGTGCTGACCACGCCGCTCGTGCCTCCGTGTGCCTCCGCAAGCTTGCGGACGATGGCCAGCCCGAGACCGCTTCCCCCGGTCCGGCGACTGCGTGACTTCTCCGCGCGCCAGAACCGGTCGAAGACGTATGGCAGGTCCTCGGGCTCGATGCCACTGCCGGTGTCGGCGACCTCCACCACCACCGCTTCGCCCTCGGCACCCTCGCCCGCGTCCCCGGGCACGGTCGCATACGCGCGCAGCGTCACCTTCCCTCCGGGCGGGGTGTGGCGTACGGCGTTGGACACCAGGTTGCCCACCGCCTGGCGCAGCCTGACCGGGTCGGCGTCGAGAGCGGGGAGCGGCTCGCGCCCGGCCGTGAGGGCCACGGTGAGGCCGACCCCGGCGGCATCGGCCTCGGCCTGGTGCGCGGAGGCGACCTGGGCGAGCAGCTCCTCGATCCGCACCGGCTCGGGGTGCAGTCGCAGGGCACCGGCATCGGCCGCCGACAGGTCCTGGAGGTCGTCGATGATGTGCTGCAACTGGACCGCCTCCTCCAGGAGCGAGGAGACGAACGCCCCGTCCGCCTCGGCGATGCCGTCCTGTGCTCCCTCCAGCCACCCCCGTATGTTGCTCAGCGGGGTGCGCAGTTCGTGCGCGACGTCGCTGACCATCACCTTGCGCTGTTCCTCCAGTCGGGCACGGTGTGCCGACATGTCGTTGAAAGCGGCGGCCAGCCGGCCGATCTCGTTGTCACCCGCGACCACCACCTGCGACGGGTCCTCGCCGTCCCGCATGCGCTGAGCCGCTCCCGTGAGCGCGTGCAGGGGCCGTACGAGGCGGACTCCGGCCAGGACCGAGGCGCCGACAGTGAGTGCGAGGACCAGCGCCGCGGCGCCGGTGATCTTCACCGTGTTCGCCGCCGACAGCTCGAAGCCGGGGACGGCACCTCCGCCCGGGTCGGTGATGAACAGCAGCGCCGGTGAGGCGACGTAGGAACTGAGCTGCTCCTGGCGGGCGATGCCGACGCACGAGGCGATGTCGCGGTCGTTCTCGCTGTCCAGGGGCGAGGGGGTGGCGTATGGCGTCGGCACGGCAGGCCCGGGAACGGCGACGCCCGGGGCGGGTGTCGGCGCTTCGGCGAGGGCCGTGGGGAGGGGCTCCGTGGAGCTGTCCCACGAGAGGTCGAGGTCCAGCCCCACGGCTTCGCGGCCCTGTCGTTCCAGACACGCGTTGACGAGCTCGTTCAGTGCGCTCAGCGCCTTCTTCTCGGTCCCGGTGGGGCTGTCAAGCGCGTCCGTCGCGCACGCGCTGCTCCGCAGACGGTCAGGATCGTTGCCGACGACCTGGATGCGGGGGCGCCCGCTCGGGCCCTCGACGACGTCCGAGGCGATCCCGGACCGACTGAGGCACTGCACGGCGGCCTCGGCGGTGCGCCTCAACGACGTACGTTCGGCCTGGGGCAGTCTGAACGGGCCGACGGCCCGCGGGTCGATCCGGTCGTCGGCGGAGCGCTGCTCCCCGTCCGCTCCGGGTGCGCCGACCGTCACGGACACCGAACCGGAGCCCCCGCCTGCCCCGTTCACGCTGTTCGCGGTTGCGGACGACACGGCTGTCACGGCCAGCGGATCCACGACGGCGGACGCCTGTGTCGGAAGAGCGGGTGGGGGCGGAGAGGTACCGGCGGAGTCGGCGACCGTTTCCCGGCTCTGCGTCGTCAGTGTGATGCGCCGGTCGGCCGACTCGGCGAGCTCGTCCACGGTGGTTCCCACACCGTCCCAGGTGGAGTGTTCGGCCGCGTAGGCGAGCAGGGCGTCGAGGATCCGGGTGTCGGCGGCCAGGTTGCGGCCCTGTTCCTGTTCGATCGCACCGGACGTGGTCTGGACGGCCAGCCATGCGGTTGCGGCGACGGAACACGCCGCCACGAGCGCCGACACGGCCAGCAGCCGACCGAGCAGGCTCCGGCGCAGCGGCAGACGCGGCCGCTGCCCCGCGCGCTCAGCGCGCCGCAGCACGCGCGGCCCCCTTGAGCGGGTCCATGAGTTTGTATCCGACGCCGAAGACGGTGAGCAGCCGGACCGGCCGGCGGGGCGCGCGCTCGATCTTCTTGCGGAGGTTCATGATGTGCACATCGACCGTACGGCTGCTGATGTACCGGTCGAAACCGTGCAGTTCGGCGAGCAGTTGCTCGCGGGTGAAGACGCGCTCGGGCTCGGCGGCCATGGCCGCGAGGAGCCGGAACTCCCCCGGCGTGCACTCGACTCCCGCGCCGTCGACGGCCACCTCGTGGCGCACGGGATCGATCACGAGTGTTCCCACCCTCAGTACGTCGCTCTCCGCCCGGTCCCCGTCCCGCCGGGTCCGCCGCAGGAGCGTGCGCACGCGTGCCATGAGTTCCCGCGGGCTGTAGGGCTTGGTCATGTAGTCGTCCGCCCCCAGGTCGAGCCCGAGCAGCAGGTCGTCCTCCGCCGTCCGGGCGGTCAGCATGAGGACCGCCAGTTCGCTTTGCTCGGCCCGGAGTACGCGGAGCACGTCCAGTCCGTCGGCGCGGGGCATCATCACGTCGAGGACGAGCAGGTCGGGCGCGCCCCGACGGGTCTGTTCCAGGGCGGAGAGTCCGTCCGACACCACCGTGACCGCATGCCCTTCGCGTTCGAGGTAGCGGCGTACCAGCTCCGCCTGTTTCGCGTCGTCTTCGGCGACTATCACGTTTGCGCACACGGGGGTGATCGTAGAGGAGCCCGGACCGCGGCCTTCCGTCGGGCGATCACGCGTGAGGCCGCGGAGTCGGGGGCCCGCCGGTGGGGCAGCCGACACGCCGCCGGCCGCCCCACCGGTGAGCTGCCTCAGGTGGTCCGGTCCGCAGGTATCCCTTCCCCGCCGGGGACCAACCGGGTCAGCTCGTCACTCACGACGCGCGCATCCTCGGTCCGCCCCGGGGCGAGCAGTTCCTCCTTGCATGCCTCCAGCACCTCACTCAGCAGTGCCGCTCGCTTCGGCTCGGCCTCGTCCATCCGCCGGGCCGCGGCGGCAGCCTCGGTCAGGACGGGCAGGCGGGTCGCCGGGTTCCGGGGCTCCGACGTGCCGAACGTGAGGAGCGCGCGGGCCAGGCGCGGCAGATACACCGCCGGACTCACCCCGACGAGCACTCGATAGGCGTCGACCTCCTCGTGGATGTTGATCGTGCCGGATCCGAGCAGCAGCGCGCGTGCTCTCAGTACGGCGTCGTGATCGACGTTCTCGCAGTGATTCATGACGGTGATTCTGGGAGATGCCGCCGAGCCCCAACAAGGCTTCCGGAGCGTGCTGTTCGTCCTACGAAAACGCCGTCTGACCTGTCATGATGGGTGTGTCATCGCTCCTCGGGGGCGGTACGGAGGCCAGGTGCCGGGGCCGGCTGGTCGCAGGCCACCGCGTCGCTTCGGAAAGGGGCCGTCCCCCTCCTGGCGGAGACCGTGACCACGTCCGGAGTACGCGAGGACCCGCCCCCCCGACGAGGGGGCGGGTCCTGTGTGGGGCCGGGGGTCTGATCAGCGCGTCACTTCAGTGCGGGCGGTGCGGCGTCCGCCGAGGTGCCCCAACGGGAGGGCGTGGTGCCGACCTCGAAGGAGATGTCGCGGGTGTCGCGGAGGTCCTCGGTGGTGACGTAGGTCTTCCCGTATGCGGCACCGTCGGTCAGCGCGGACTGGATGTACCGCGCGGTGTCCGAGGTGCCGGGAGCCTGCACGGTCAGCCGGCCCTTGGGGTAGTAACGCCGGTCGAGGGTGAGGTCGACCCGCTCGAAGACGGGCGTGGACAGACCCCACGTGTCCGCGCCCGGCTGGACCGGGAAGATCCCGATCGACGACAGGACGTTCCAGGCGGACATGGTGCCGAGGTCGTCGTTGCCGGTCATTCCGGTCGGGGTGTCCGTGAAGAGCGTGAGCGCGGCGTGCACCACGTCAGTTGTCTTCCAGGGCTGGCCGGTGGAGAGATAGGTGTACGGGGCGATGAGGTCCGGCTCGTTCTGCGGGTTGTACTTGTCCGCGTTGTAGTAGTCGTACGGCCCGTTCACCCAGACCTCGCGGGCGGTCTTCGCAGGGTCCTTGAGCAGCTGCTCGTAGGCGAAGAACGAGTCGAGGCGTGCGTTCGCGGAGTCGGTGCCGCCGATCAGGGAGACCATGCCGGGCAGATCCTGCGGGACGAGCCACTGGTACTGCCAGGACGTGCCCTCGTGGAAGCCCTCGCTCTGTGCGGGGTCCACGGGGCCGGTGAACGCACCCGACGCGTCCCGGGCACGGAAGAAGCCGGTCGAACTGTCGAATATCTTGCGGTAGTTCTGGGCGCGCGCCGCGTACCGGGCGGCGTCGTCCTCGTACCCCAGCTCCTTCGCCATCTGTCCGAGCATCGCGTCGGACAGGGCGTACTCCAGGGTTGCGGATGCGCCGTGGTCGTAGTCGGAATCGCCCGGCTTCGCATGGGCCCGGCCCTTGATGTAGGGCGCGAAGCCGTCGGCGAGGTACTCCTTGTTCGCCTCACGTCCCACGGGTGCGGAGCCGGCCGGGGGTACGCCGTCGGCGTTCTTCTTCAGAGCCTGGTACGCCTGCTCCTCATACCCCTTGAGCAGGCCCTGCTGATAGGCGTTGGTGAGGAACGGCGTGACCGGGTCACCGGTCATGATGTTCGTCTCGACCGTGCCGTAGCCCCACTTGGGGAGCCAGCCGCTGTCTTCGTCGATCTTGAGGACGGAGATCGCCATGTCACGGGACTCGCTGGGCGCCAGCAGCGACAGCAGCTGGACCTGAGTGCGATAGGTGTCCCAGAGCGACCAGTTCTGGTAGTAAGTGAACCCCTCGGCCCGGTGGATCTTCTGGTCCCAGCCGGTGTAGCGCCCGTCGACGTCGCTGCCGATGTTGGGCGCGAGGAACGAGCGGTAGAGGGAGGAGTAGAAGGTCCGCCGGAGGGTCTCGCTGCCGCCCTTCGCCTGGACGTCGTCGAGGCGGTCCTCCCACGCCGCCTGCGCGGCGCGCGCCACACGGTCGAACGAACGCCCGCCCTCGGTACGGAGGTTGAGGGCCGCGCCCTTGGCATCGACGTACGAGATCGCGGTGGTCGCCTCGACGGTACGGTCCTTCGAGGTGTCGAAGCGCACGAAGGCGCCGTTGCGCTCACCGCCGGCGGACGAGGCAGCCGAGCCCTCGGTGACCGTGTCACCCTTCCACGTTCCGGACGTGGTGAAGGGCCGGTCGAAGCGGGTGATCGTGTACACCGTGTACGGCTTGGTGTCCTGGCAGAAGCCGCTGCCGGTGATGGCCGTGCGCACGGTGCGGTCGTCGAGGATCTCGACGTCGGTGTTCACCGTCCTGTGCAGCGACTGGCCCGCATTGATGAGGACGTTGGCCTTGTCGGTGGCGGGGAAGGTGTACCGCTGCACGCCGGTGCGCCGAGTGGCACTCAACTCGGCCTTGATGCCGGACTTGAGACCGACCTCGTACGTGCCGGGGCCCGCCTTCTCGTCGTCGTGGCTGAACTCGGCCGCGTACGTGGCGTTGTCCGTCGAGGTGACGTCACCGGTGGTCGGCAGCACCGGGAGATCACCACCGAGGCCACAGCCGACGCCGGAGATGTGGACGGAGGAGAAGCCCCTGATGTGGGTCTCCGAGTAGTCGTACCCGGTGTTGTGCCCGGTGTCCGGTGAGAGCTGCACCATGCCGAACGGCACTGCGGCGCCCGGGTAGGTGTTGCCCTCGTTCTCCGTCCCGATGAACGGGTTGACGAGGTCGATGAGCGGGCTGCGCTCGGCGTGCTGCACGCCGTCCGCCGCGGCGGGTGCGGCAACGGCGGCGCCGAGCATGGCGGCCGTGGCGGCTGCCGTCCCCGCACCGCGAATCCAGTGGGTCCATCTCATGGAAAGAACGCCTCTCGGACTTAGACAACGTTGTCATGTCTCGCTGCGCGATCATTCTTGGCCGGTATACGTGTACTCGTCAAGAGTCAGAACGCGACTTGACCGATCAGGCCCTGCTGGCGGGCTCTTGTCCCGCCGACCTCGACGAGGGCGCGACAGCAGTGCATTTCGCCCCCCCTTCTTCGAAGTGCATCCCCCTCGCCAAGAGCCTGGGTGTCAACCGGTTCCTTCCGCAGGGTTCCTGGCCCGCAGTACTCCGTCGATGGACTCTTCGCGCCATCGCGACAGGAGCTCGTGGAAGGCGCCTGCGCCGTGGGGGTAGGCGCTCGGGCCGTTCGGCCGGCCGCGGCCTTCGCGGTTGTAGTAGCCGGGGGTGCACTCGGCGTGGAACCACTCGTGGTCTGGGGCGCCTTCGGTCAGGACGGCGATCCAGGCGTCCTCAGCCTCACGGGACGGTTCGATGACTGCGCCCTTGGCTTCGGCAGCCGCGACAAGGGCTGCGGCATGGACGGCCTGCTCGTCCAGAATGTGCGTGAAGTTGACGCTGCTGGCGTTCTGCAGGGATCCCATCTGGATGAGGTTGGGGAAGCCGTTGCAGGTGAAACCGTGCAGAGTGCGCGGGCCCTGGTTCGCCCACGCGTGAAGGAGTGGGATGCCCCCTCGCCCGTGGACGGGAAGCTTGCCGGAGAAGATGCCGGAGGTCCCGACGGAGAACCCGGTGGCGAAGATCAGGCAGTCGAGTTCGTAGGCGGTGTCGCCGACCACGACTCCGTGTTCGGTGATGCGCTCGATGCCATGGGTCCCTGCGGTGTCGACCAGCGTCACGTTGCTTCGGTTGAACGCCTGATAGTACGTGTCGGAGAAGGTCGGGCGCTTGCAGGCGTACCTGTACCAGGGTTTGAGCTTCTCGGCCGTGTCCTGGTCGGTGACGGTCCGCTCGACTCGGGCGCGGAGCTCGTTCATCTTGGCGGCGTCGGCGACCTCGTAGGCTGCTTCGAATGCCGTTCGTCGCCTTGACGGCGGAAGCTGGGCAGGAGCTTCTCCAAGAGGCCCGCTGACGTGGTCCAGCGGTCCGCCACGAGATCCTGTTCGGCTGTCTCACCGGAGACGATACGAAGGAAGTTGTCGCGGCGCTCACGCGCCCAGCCGTCGCGGTCCGCGCCGACGTCCTGCGCTGTGGTGCGGCAGTTGGCACGCACGTCCACGGAGGAGGGGGTTCGCTGGAAGACGTAGACGTGTCCGGCGTCCTCGGCCAGCATCGGAATGACCTGCACGCCGGTGGCTCCGGTACCGACGATGCCCACTCGTTTCTGCGCAAGGCAGCTCATGCCCCCGTCCGGGGTACCGCCGGTGTACGCGTAGTCCCACCGCGACGTGTGGAACGTGTGACCCGTGAAGTCCTCGATGCCGGGTATCCCGGGAAGCTTCGGTTCGGAAAGGGTGCCGGTGGCTGTGACGACGTACCTGGCCCGGAACGCGTCGCCGCGGTCGGTGGCCACGATCCACATCTCGGATGATTCGTCCCAGGTCAGCGAGGTGACCGCGGTGGAGAACAGGGCGTCGGGGTAGAGGTCGAACTTCTGCGCGACCTCCATCGCGTGGCGGCGGATCTCCTCACCGGGGGCGTACTTCCACTCCGGTACGTATCCGGTCTCGTCGAGCATCGGCAGGTACACGTGCGCTTCGATGTCGCAGTGCACGCCCGGGTACCGGTTCCAGTACCAGGTGCCGCCGAAATCACTGCCCTTCTCGACGACGCGGATGCGCTGCACGCCGTGCTGCCGTATGCGCGCGCCGGCGAGGATGCCGCCGAATCCGCCGCCGATCACGGCGACGTCGACGGTGTCGTTCAAGGGATCACGCTCGGCCGGCTCGTCCGCGTAGGGATCGGCGGCGTAGTAGCCGAACTCCGCCTCGGCGCCACGGTACTGGCGGGCACCGTCAGGCCGTACACGCCGCTCTCGTTCGAGGCGGTAGCGCTGCCTCAGCGCGGCGAGCTCTTCGGAAGGCGACGCTTGAGGGGTTGTCACGTGGGGGACCTCAATCCTGCCTGTCGGACCGTCCTGCGATGAACGGCCGTCGGTTACGGTAGCAACTACCGGACAACACTGTCCGGTTGGATTTCGGGTGTACCTCGATATTCGGCCAGAGGACGTGCGGGCCCCGGGCGGGCGCACGCGCCCGTTGCGCAGCGGGCACCCGCACCACCGCGGACAGGAAGAGTGATTCCATGCAGCGACTCCAGATCCGGTCTCTTGCCGTGCTCGCCACCATGGGCATGCTGACCCTCACCGGATGCGGTACGGAAACAGGTGGCCCGGACGGCGGCAGAACCGGCCCCGCCAGTGCGGACAGGACCATCCGCGCCCACAAGGTCATGCAGCTGACACAGGTGCACGAAGAGACCGGAATGACTCTGCTGGAAGGTCCGGCCTTCGACGAGAACGGTGACCTGCTCGTCGTCGATGTCACCGCACCGCCCGGCAAGCCCAAGGTCATTCGCGTCAACCTCGGGAAGAAGACGTCCAGGGCCGTCCACACCGACGGCCGAGGGGCCTACACCTCCGCACAGTTCAGTCCGTACGACGGACGGCTCTACCTGACCGACTACGCCCACGGTGAGGTCGTGAGTCTGGACCCGGACGGCGACGACCTGCGAACCTTCTTCTCCGGCAAGGTCGACGGGGCGCAGATGAACCCCGACGACATCGCCTTCGACAAGGCAGGCAACCTGTACGTCAGCGACTCACGCGGTCTCTCCGAGGGCGAGGCGCACGGGCGTGTGGTGCGCATCAGCCGTGACGGCCAGGAGGTCACGGTCCTGGCCGAGGACTTGGCCGCGGCGAACGGCATCTCCTTCGACGTGGACTACCGGGGGCTGTGGATCAGCGAGCTCACACAGAACCGGATCTCCTACGTCCACCTCGACGGAAAGGGCGGAGTGTCTTCCCGGCACACTGCCATCCGCGTCGACGGCGGTATCGCCCAGACAGACTCGATCGCCGTCGATGCGGACGGCAACCTCTACCAGGCGCTGCACGGCCGGCCGGCGATGGTCGTGTACGACCGGCACGGTGAGCGCCTGGGTACGGTCGAGATTCCCGCCCGCGCCGCGGCCGCAGGACTCGAGTCGGCGACGAACATGGCGATCACCCCCGGCGGAACCACGGCCTACATGACCGTCAGCGGGCCCGCCGGGGGGTACTTGTACACCTTCGACGCTCTGGCGAAAGGCATCCGGCAGTCCAACGGCGGCTGACACCAGTGATACAGCCGCAGGCTCCAGCGCGCCATGCCCAGGCCGTCCTCGCCCTGGCCCATCGTCGCTTCAACGACCTCTGGACCCTGACTGGCCTGGTCGGCACGCTGGTCGAGATGGAGTTCACTGCCGACCGGCTGCAATGCCGTTCAGTCGCTACGAGGATCGAGAGGTGCGAGACATCGGCCGACTGGACACCCACGCACTCAACCAGAACGGTTTGACGGACGGCATCAGGAATCGAAGGGCCGCACCGGTCCCACCTCGACGCCGAGCAGCCGCCAGGCAGCCAGCGCTCGGCATTCCCGGTCCGCACGAGTGGGGCCGGTGACGGCGCCCGAGACCATGGCGACCGCGAGCATGAGGTCGTTCGCCGCGCCCAGCCGGTGACCGTCCGGAAGGTGCCCCCGCAAGCCGCGCTCGACCCGCTCGGACAGGGCCAGGGCGTGCGCCCTGATGTCGGAGGGACCGCCCGACTCGTGAGCGTGCAGGAGGCCGATGAAAGCCGCCGACTCCGTGAGGTGCCACGTCATCACACCGAGGACATCGGCCAGGGTCGCGTTGTCGACCGCGGCTGCCTGCTCGACCTGCCGCACGTTCTCTTCCAGGACCGCCCCCGCCAGGGCGACCCGGTCGGGAAAATGCCGGTACAGAACGCCCTGACCGACCCCGGCCCGACGGGCGATCGCGGAAAGCGGAGCGTCCAGACCGTACGCCGCGTAGATCTCACGGGCGGCGTTCACCAGGGCGGCCCGGTTGCGTGCGGCGGCCTTCGGCCCGTCGTTCGCGGGCCGACGCTCGTCCGGCACGGGGTGCTGCATCACCCCGGAAGCGTACCGGCCCGGCAGCGCAGCCAATGCCTGCCGGTGGTGAGGCCGGGCAGAGCCGCGCCGACCCCTGCCCGCACAGCCAGCCACCTGCCGCAAGTGGGCAGGCAGAGACGGCGACCGCTTGTAGTACCCCGATATGGCTCTGTGTGACCTGGACAAGGCGTTCGCCGGGATTCCCGAGCAGGTGAGCGTCGTCAAGCGGGGCACGCCAGGAAAGAAGGACGGCCGGATCGGTGTCGTGGTGGCCGCTCCGGGTTTTCGAAGCAGCTACCTGAGCGGCTCAGGCGGTGGCTTCGGGCTGTCCCGGACTGAGGTAGTGGACACGGGTCCGGTCGGTGTGCGGGAGGAGCAGGCCGTGCAGTTCCTCGGCTGCGGTCTTGAGGAGGTGGCCGTCCCGGGCTGCATGGAGGGTCTCAAGGACGAACGCGACGTGGGTGGAGTCCTCGGTGACGCGGGTGCGGTGGGCGTCGCGATGGTTCCAGTGCCGGGTCAGGACGCCGGTGGTGTCGGCGTAGATGATCTCGCCCGGCTTCGGATTCTCCACCGTTTCGGGCGCGCCGAGCGGCGTGAACTCCTCGCTCCCGTCCGCGTACCGGATGTCGACGTCGCCGGTGACGTGGTCGAGGTCGAAGGCCCCGGCGGGCAGACCGTGTTGGGCGGACACGGCGTTGTAGGAGTCGACGGCCGGGTTGATGCGGGGCAGGGTGCCCTTCTTGGCCATGCGGCGGCCCAGCGCGTCGACGCTGGGGCGGATGCGGCGGGGGTTTGTGCCGAAGGAGCGGTAGGCGGTGTGCCATGCCTCGATGCGTGGATCGGTCTCGCCGGCGGGCTGCCAGGTGCCGTCGGCGAGCTGCTGCTCCAGTGCCTCCAGCGCGGCTCCGGTGTCGGGCCAGGTGTCACGGCCGCGCAGGCCGGTGGCGGTGACCAGGGCGATGAGGGTGCCGGGAAAGGCGTCAGCTACGGCGGGGGCGATGCGGAAGACGGTCATAGCGGGGCTCCGTGCCTTGGTGCGTGCGAGGGGGGACGTCGGGGGTCAGGATTTCCAGGGGCCGACGCGGTCCAGGCGGCGGCGCTGCTGGCGCGCGGTGGGCACGTCCAGCCCCTGTCCGCGTTCGGTGAGGCGGTCGGCCACGTCCGCACGATGCTCGACGGGCTTGTGGTCGTCGTACTTGAACTTCGCCCGCACGTCGGTGACCTGGAGGCGCAGGCCGCGGATGCCGGACAGCATTCGGCCGTAGGGCGGCTGGTCGACGGCCAGGGGGGCGTGGTCGCCGTCGGGCTGGAAGTGGGCGAGCTGGCGGCGCAGCAGCTCGGCCTTGGCCTCGGGGTCGTCGACCAGGTGGGCGCGGCAGGTGAACTGCACTGCCGCGTAGTAGCTGGTGGGGACACCGTCGGTGGGCTCGGTGCCGGGCTTGGCGCGCCAGGGGCCGGGGATGAACGCGTAGTCACCGATGACGGTGAAGGTGACGTTCGGGTTCTGCTCGATCGCCTTCCAGACCGGGTTGGGGCGGGCGAGGTGGATCAGCAGGTCGCTGCCGTCGGTGGTGAAGTGGGTGGGGACGACGGCAGGCGGCCGGCCGGGCAGGCCGTTGACGCTCAGCTGTCCGAAGTCGTGGCCTTCGGCGATCCAGGACCGCCATTCGGCCTCGTCCAGGTCTGCGTCCCAGGGCTGGATGAACATGCTGCTCCTTGCGCGGTCGGTGCTACGGCGGGGGCGATCAGGTGAGGGCGAGGAGGCTGACGGCGGCGGCAGCGGTGCCGAGCCCGATGAGCTGGCCGCGGTGGATGCGTTCGGCGAGCACGCTGCGGGCGAGCAGGACGGTGCCGGCCGGGTAGAGGGCGGTGATGACGGCGACGACGGCGAGGTCACCGCTGCGGGCGGCGAGCAGGAACAACAGGTTCGCCACCGAGTCCAGCACGCCGGCGGTGGCCGACATCGCGTACGCGGGCTTCTCGGTGCCCAGACGGCGGTACAGCAGCCCGGCTGCGATGAGGGTGACGGCCGTGGACACCGCCCTGCCGATGATCAGCGGGCCGACGCCGCTGTCGGAGGGTGCCTGGTGCAGGAAGATCAGCTGGAGGGCGATCGCGGCACCCGCCCCGAGGGCAAGCAGCAGCGCGGTGCGGGACGGGCGCACCGACCCGGCGCCGGGTCCGGCGCTGACCAGTACCACTGCGGCCAGCGCGAGCGGCAGACCGATCAGCCCGGCCAGGCCCAGGTGCTCGCCTTGGAGCAGCCCCACACCGACGGGCAGCACGGCGGAGACCAGCGCGGTCACCGGGGAGAGCACGTTCATCGGGCCCATGGCCAGGGTCTTGTAGAGCAGGGCGAACGCGGCGGCCGATGCGACACCCGCGGCGGCGCCCCAAAGCAGGGTCTGCGCGCTGAACGAGGCACCGATGAAGGGCCACAGCAGCAGCTCGACCAGGAGAGAGGCCGGGGCGGCGATCATCACGGTGCGCAGGACATGGGCCTTTCGGGCACCGAGGCCGCCCAGGAAGTCGGCACATCCGTAGGCGAGCGAGCTGCCCAGAGCCAGCAGCAGAGCGATCACGGTACATCCTTTACCATTACAATGGAACGACTAAACTGTACAACGGATCGACCGGCATGTGTCAACCAAACGACCGGGCGGTACATTCCAGTGGTCCACTCGCGAGGATGGTGATCGGATGGCCGAGACAGAGGCAGCCCTGCGGACGCTCGCTCACAACGTCAGGGCAGCCCGCACCCGCGCGGGCCTGTCGCTGGACGAGCTCGGCCGACGCGCCAAGGTCAGCAAGGGAGCCCTCGTCGGGCTGGAGAAGGCCCAGGGCAACCCGAACTTCGCCACGCTCGTCAGGCTCGCCGACACTCTCGGCGTCTCGGTGTCCGCCCTGTTGGAAGGGCCGGCCGAAGGCCGCGTTCGCGTCGTGGCCGCTGACGCCGTGATGCCGCTGTGGGTGGGAGAGCACGGAAGCGAGGCGCGGCTCATGCTGACGACATCGGGCCCCGCCCCGGTCGAGGTCTGGCGCTGGTGCCTGGAACCGGGCGAGGAGTACCCCAGCCATCCCCATCAGGCCGGAGTCGTGGAAACCGTCAGCGTCAGCTCAGGGCAGATGGTTCTGATTGTCGACGGTGCCGAGCACCCCGTCGAGGCCGGCCAGACCGCCTGCTTCGACGGCGACACCGCCCACACCTACCGCGGCGCGGGCGACAAGACCTGCCAACTGATCATGACCGTGCACCTGCCGCCCGGCCCCGCAGGCAGTGTCTGATACCGCGCATTTCAACCGCGGAACGGTGCCCGCTCGGGTGCTCAGTCACAACTGGTACGGCTGAGCGCTCCACCTGGCCCGGCCGGCCGAGTAGAGCGCCTCTTTTATGGCCGGACTCCGTCTCATTCGCTCGCATGAGAGCACCGGGTGCCCTCGGCCTGCCTCGGCACCCGCATCCGGCGCATGAGATCGCGCGTCACGCGCCGATCGAGCGTCGTGCGCCAGACGACTCCCGGATACCTGGCTCGCAAGTGGGAGAGCGCCCTCGTTCCCAGCCCACTGCGATGGAACTGCGTCTCTATCACCACATCGGTGATGACTGCCTCCGCACAGACAGCGCAAAGGCGGAAATCCACCTGGCCAATCACCTTGCGCACGTGCACCAGGAGCAGACACTGCGTGTCACCGGTGCCCCGCCCCAGCGACTGCACCAACTCGACCTCGCGATAAGCGAGCACGCGCCGATGCCAGGCGCCTTTGCGGTGTCTGCGCAGTCGATGGCGACCCCCGCCGCCATGATGCGCGATGGTTTCTACGTCGTGCGCCCTGCGAAGGGGCGCACCGCGGAGCGTGTACGTCACGGGCTGTGCGTAGCTTCCCTGCATGCCTCGCGCCTGCCCCGTCTGCCGCGTTCGACGCCTCCAACCGCTGAAGCTCCCCCGGCCGGGCCGTGTCAGGGCCCGGTACCGGGGTCAGGATGGACGGGCTCGGTGATGCCGGCTCTGGCGGCCTCCAGTTGGGCCGCGAACGCGATACCGAGGAACAGGACGATGCCAGTCAAATTTGCCCACAGCAACAGTGCCACGAAAGCGGTCAGTGGCCCGTAGACGGCACCGAACGATCCGCTCATGCCCACATAGAACGCGAGAAGCCAGGTGGCCGCGACCCACAGGACCAGATGCACGGCGGATCCGAAGACCAGCCACGTGTAGCCGGGCTGCACACGCCGGGGCGACCAGCGGAAGATCACTGCGGAGGCCAGTCCGGCGCAGACCGTCCCGACCGGTATTTCGAGGACACCCCACCAGGCGAGCCAGGACTGCGACCAGCCAAGTGCCTCCACCACCGAGTCTCCGACGGCTTCGCCGGCGACCAGCACGAGGAACCCGATCAGCAACGGCAGCCCCGCGGCAACTGCCAGCAGCAGGCTGCGTCCGTATTTGGCGAGGAACGGGCGATCGCGCTCAATGCCGTAAATACGGTTACAGCCCCGTTCGATCTGGCCCATCGCCGACGCGAGATTGAGCACGGCGAAGCCGAGGCCCAACCACATCGCCAGCGCCGCTGTCGGCGTGGACCCCGCGCTGCGGCGGGTATCCCGCAACGCTTCCTGCACGAGTTCGGCGCTGGCGCCGGGCACGATCCTCCCCAGCGTCAGCTCGATCACGCGGGCGATGCTCTCGGTGTGCACCGTCGTCGCCACGCCCACCAGCGCGATCACGAAAGGCACCATGCCCACGACCACCTGAAAACCGAGGGACCTCGCGAAGCTGAACCCGTCGGCGTACCGGAACCGTGCGAACGCGTCGATGAGTAGCTTGCGCCCGCCGTAGTGGCGCAGCGCGCTCAGAGCCTCGTCCCCCGAGAGCTCCTCTCCGATCATGTCCCGCGTCTGCGGAACATGGACGACTGTCCCCATGAGACCTCTCCTCTGACTGTCGGCTCTGCTGTCTCCGACCCGCCCGCACAGTAGTTCGTGAGAGAACAGAGCCATCGAACCGGGTCCCCGGACACCTCTTGAGCCGACGGCGGACGGAGCGGTTGCGCATACCGGTGGGCAGGGAGGGCAGACGACAGGACACATCGACTTAAGGAGCCCTTCATGATGATTGTTGGCATCATCGCTGTCTGTATCGTCCTGGCCGTCCTCGCCTTCCTCGTGCCGCGCTTGTCCCGCCACCCGGAACGCGGCACCCAGCGAACTCTCGGGGCCGGATCACGCGCCGGCGGCAAGGCTCCGGGCGTGCTGGGCCGAATCTTCAGCAAGCCGTTCCGCAGCAGCTCCAAGGCTGTGGGCCGTAGCGGCTCCGCCGGCCGGCGTATGCGTGGCCGCATGCCGTTCTGACCGGTTCGCCGCCCCGGCAACAAAACCAATGGGCTCGCATCGCCTCTCGCCCACGGCCCGACAGAGAGCAGGGTGTTCCGCACGGTGCCCGCGTGCGGCAGACACCCCGCACGCTGCGGCTGGGCTGATGGATGTCGGCTGTCGTTCTCCTAATGCTCCGGGTGCGTGGTGTCGCGAGGAGTCCCGCCCCGAGGGCGACGGCCTGCCTTCATCTCGGCTTCGTAGAGGTGGTCGCGGCCCTGGGCGAGCTCTTGGACCAGGCGCCGCTCGATGTCGGTGAAGGGCTGGTAGTAGGTCTGGTTGTACGCCTCGATGAGTTGGAAGGTCCAGTGGCCGGGGATGACGTCGCGGCCCAGGATCTCCCGCTCGACAAGGTCGGCTGCCTCGTGGTGGCCGGCCTCGCGCAGGAGCCGCACGGCGTCGCCGACGGCGAGGTCGGCGCCACCAGTCAGCTGATGGAACTCGTACAGGGCGCCGCGGGCTCGTTCGGTGGTCTCCAGCGCCTTCGACAGCGCGCCCAGGGCTTCCACGGTCTTGTCGCTCATCCCTTCGGGGCGCCGGTGTGCGGCGTCCGGGGTGCTGGTCTGTTCATCGCTCACGCAGACACCCTTGCCCCGGAAGTCCGCGTTCCTATCGGCCGGTCACCCTTCTTCGAGATCCCAGCCCCGCCTCCGCGCTGCGATCACACGCCACGAAAGCATTTCGTAACTGCGGGATGTCGTGTCCTTGTCCCCTGTGCGGGTCGTGTCAGTGTCCCGACCAGCAGGCAGGCCATCCGGGGTAAGGGGACTCGAAACACCGAAGGGACCACACACTCGCCGGTCATCGGCCCGCCGCGGGGTGGGGGCACCTCGGAAGTTCCGGACGGTCCTTGGTCCGGACGGCGGGCAGCCACGCCGTGGCCTGCGGGCCTGCGTGGGGAACGCGGACGCGGAACCAGCGGGTGGACTCCAGATCCCCCTCGTCGATGATGGACTGACCCCGCAGTATCTGGCAGTCGATGTCGAGGACGTCACCGTGCCATACCCGTGTCGGGACGACGTTGTCGACGGTGTAGGGCCGCATGGGGTCGATCGCCAGGCCGAGACTGCACTGCGGGTCCCGGTCCGCACGGTCCTGACAACCCTGCTCGGCGTTGAAAACCCGTATCCGTGCCGGGAGTTCACCAGACGCGTACGGCGATGCGGACGGTCCTTCCTGTCCGGCGTACGCCCAGACCGCCACGCCCGCCGCACCGCACACCGTGACGGCGAGAAAGGCGGCGCGGCTCCGGTGCCACCCGCGTATCGCCCGGCTCCTCGGGGTGGGCTCGGTGCTCCTGCTCTCCTGGGCCGTGATCCGTTCGTGCAGGCTTTCTGCCGTATGGGCGGCGCGCGCGGCGTGGGTGGGCGCCAGGCAGTCGGCGGCCAGTACACGCCAGAACTGAGGCACCGCGGTGTCCATCCGTAACGGAACACGCCCCTCGGCGTACTCCTGCACGGCGGCGCCGCGGGCAACCGGCGTGGCGCCGGGAAACGGCGAGGCACCGGAGGCGAACACCTCGTGGATCACGATGCCCAGCGCCCAGATGTCGGCACTCGCCCGGACCTGCACGCCCAGGTCGCCGAGCGGCGCCCTCCACCGCTCCGGCGGGAGGTAGTCCAGGGTGCCCATCGGGGGCCCGTGTCCGTGCGTTCCGGTCAGTTCGGTGGCGAGCCCGAAGTCCGAGAGCTTCACCGAACCATCAGTGCCGATGAGGACGTTCTCGGGCTTGAGATCGGTGTGCACCCAGCCACTGCGGTGCAGATGAGCCAGCCCCTCGCAGATGCCGGCGATCAGCCGGCGGCCTTCGGCCTCGCTCACCCCGACGTCGAGCAGGTCCCGCAGACTGCACCTGGCCCGCTCCATGACCAGTACGATCGCGCCGTCGAGGGACGGACACTCGGGTGCGCTGAGGACGACGGAGTCGAGTAACCGGGCGAGCCGCGGATGCCCCGCCCTGCGGGCGAGTTCCACCTCGCGCCGGGCGGCCTCGGCCACGCCGCGGGCCTGGCGGGGCGCGAGTCCGGCGGTCGGCATGACCTTGAGCGCGACCTCGCCCCGTACCGGCGCCTTGTCGCCATCCTGCCCACCTGGCCGGGGCGTCCGATCCGTGCCGTCCGTGCGGTCGTGGGTCGATCGCCCGGCGTAGACAGTGGCCCAGCCTCCGGCCCCGATCGGTTCGATGACCTCCCAGGACCCCACCCGATAGCCCGGGGGCAACAGTTCCGACCGGTCACTTCCCCAGGAGGCACCCCCACGCCGCACCGGTGCCACGTCCCTTACCACTCCCGCGCGGCCGGCTCGGCCCGGGGCGGCAGGAGCGCCAGATGCTCCTCATGAACAATGCCGAACCTCAGCGCGAGTCCGACCACGGCCTCGCGCTTCCCGTTCCTGCGGCGGTCTCCTCTGCCGGTCTCGGCCGCCTGGGGAACGCTGATCCTCAGCTTCTCCTCGGCGAGGTAGTCGATGTGCGAAGTGACCGCTCGGGGCGTCAGCCTGGCACAGGCGGCGTGGCCCCTGAGCCGCTCCACGACCTGGGGAGTGGTCGGCACCGCGACCGGTGACTGGTCGCGCAGCCAGGGTTCGCAGAGCGCCACGAGCACCAGGAAGTACCTGGCCGTCTCGTCCAAGGAGTACGCCGTGACCGTGCGGCTCTCCCACGGCCCGCCCGCGCCTTGCGGGTCCAGGTAGGCGTGGTCGGGCGCGAACACCTGGAAGGAGACCGTGGTGTCGTGGCGCGTGGGCAACACCACCCGGGAGAACTCGAACGGGATGGGCGCCGCGGCGCGCCGAGGCGGCACCCGCAGGTACTCCCCCGCCCCTTCCGGGTTCTCCACCAGGTAGCTGTGGGTGGTGCTGTGGTTGCTGAGCTGCCAGTGGTCCTCGGTCGCCCGGATCTCGCCGGCCAGCCGCGAGATGGCGGCGTCGGCCAGCCGGAGTTCGACCGGGACGGTCGAAGAACCGCGCCCGAAGCGCGCGCGTTCCCCCGGGCCGAGCCTGAGAGTCACCGCGTCGCCGTACGGCTCCTCGCCGCCGACGCCGCCGCTCCCTCGCGGTAGATGGACGACTACGCCGCTCACCGCTCCCCCTGTCCCCCGTGTCGACAGTTGTCGTACTCACCGAACGCTACCGGGTGCACACGGGAGCCAAGGGTGTCGCATCGGTCACTTTCCGGGCCTGCCGATACGCGGGGAGTGGCCGAATTCCGTGCAAAGGCCGGTTCGGCACGCGGGAGAAGGGGGCGCGTGCCGGCACGGCTGGCCAGCTCTTCAGGGGGTACTCGCGCCACGCCGCGCAGCGACGCCGACGATGCTGCCCACAAAGCCCGTCAGTAGGTGGGAGTGCCCGAACGGAACGGTGCGACCGCGCGGTCGCCGAACGTGGTCCACGGGCGCCAGCCGCCACTGGGGCGGTCCTGTACACGGCTGCGTATCCGGCCGTCGGTGGTGACGGCGAAGACGTGAATCCGTCCGGTGGCATCGGCCGCGGCAGTCGGCGTGTTGGCCAGGAGGACACCGGGCTCGCCGAAGTCGTCACCGGGATCCCAGCTGCCGCCGGGCGTGAGGTGCCAGCGATGGCCGATTCGCTCGCCGCCGGGGGACAGGGCGAATGCCTCAAGTCTGCCGTCGGCGCTGGGGGCGAGCATCGGGGCTGCGGCCGCCCAGCCGGACAACGGTTTCCAGTCGTCCCACCCGCCGCTCGGCACTGACTGCCGCCGGTAGTAACTGGCAGTGCCGGACGGGGCGATCGCGACCACGGTGAGCCTGCCGCTGCCGTCACGGGCCGCGCGCGGGGCGGCGCCGGCCGCGGTGCCGAAGCTCTGCCACGCCGCCCAGCGGCCGTTGGGCGTTTCCTGCCACCTGTGATCGATCCGGGAGCCGCCGGGCGCGAGGGCGAACACCTCCAGCCGGCCGTCGGCGTTCGCGGCGACGACCGGCGGTGCACCCGCCGGCCCGCCGAATCCGGCGTCCCACGCGTCCCACGTCAGCGATCCGGGCGCCCACTGTCGCCGGCGCGCGATGGTGGTGCCGCCGGGGCTCAGCGCGAAGACCTCCAGCCTGCCGTCGGCGTTGCGGCCGACGGCGGGAGCGGAACCGGCCGGGCCACCGAACTCCTCCCAGTCGTTCCAGTCGCCGTCCGCACGCTGCACCCGATGGTGCAGGTTGACGCCGCCCGGGGCGAGGGAGAACACCTCGAGCCTGCCGGAGGCGTTACGGCCGAGGGTGGGAACCGCACCGGCCGGTCCGCCGAAGTGCTCCCATGCCGACCAGGTGTCGGACCCGGGGTCGAGCTGGACGCGTCGCAGCATCGAACGGTCACCGGCATCGAGCGCGAACACGGTCAGACGGCCGTCGACGTCCAGGGCTGCCACCGGGTTGTCCATGCTCTGCCAGGGGGGTGGCGTGTCCCTCCAGTACAAGGGCGCCAGGTACAGGCCCTGGTGGAACCACCCCGCGGCGCTCGCGTACCACTCCTCGCCGTCGCTGACCACCTCTACGGCGTGACCGGCCACATGGCCCGCGTAGTCGCCGAGGGTGAAGCGGAACGGGTCCCGGGACGCGAACACGTCCGTGCCGCAGTAGCCGTTGCGGGGCCCGATGAACAGGTAATACCAGCCGTCCCGTTCGACCACGCACGGTGACTCGGTGACCGAGACGGTGGCGCTGGTGGTCGCGTCGGTGAACGCGGTGCCCGGCTCGCTCCAGTGCAGCAGATCATCGGACCGGCGGAAGGACACGACGTGCCAGCCGTCGACGCCGGACAGTTCGGTGTAGTACATCACCCACCTGTCACCGATCCGCACCACCATCGGGTCCCGCGCCGCGAGTCCACGGAACAAGGGGCCGGACGGTACGCGGGTCCAGGTGAACAGGTCGGTCGAGGTGGCAAGGTTGATCGCGACGCCGCCCTGCCCTCCGGCGGCGTAGAACATCCAGAACGTGCCACCCGCCTCGACGACGTGGGGCGCCCACAGGTGTCTCTCGCCGAAGTAGGCCGGGTCGACGGTCAGCGCGTCGGCGTGTGTGGTCCACGGTCCGTGTGGATCCGGTGCGGAGGCGTGGGCGAAGGCGACCTCGGCCGCGCTGTCCGGGGATTCGCCGGGCGGTGCGCTGTCACCGACGATGCTGAACAGGTGCCACCGCCCGTCTGCCTTGATCAGTGTGTGGTCGTTGAGATAGCGCCGTCGCCCGGAAACGGACGGATCGTAGACGTGTGTGAAGGATCCCGCGCCGGTCCACCGCCGCGGCGGGACGGCCGCGGCGGCCGCGGCTGTCAACCGGCCGGCACCCAGGAGCGTGAACGCGCCGGCCCCGGCGGAGCCCCGCAGAAGGTGCCGTCTGCTGATCGGATGCATGAGCCTCTCCAGAGGAACCCGTGGCCGGCCGTGCCAGGCCGGCTCGGCCGGCCACGGGGTGGGGTCAGTTGACGGCGGGGCCGGAGCTGTTGTTGACCCATGCCCAGTCGGACCAGGTCGTGAAGCCGGTCTGCCACTTGTGGTAGACACCGGCGCGACTGGTCCCGAACACCTCGATACGGCCGTCGGCGTTCGTCGAGGCAGCGATCTCGGTCCCGCCTTCGCCGAAGGTCACCCACTCGCCGTAGGGCGCGTTCACCCCTGTCTGCCAGGTGTGCATCGCCGTGCCGCCGTTGATCGCGAAGACCTCGACCCGCCCGTCCGGCGTCCGCTCACTGGTCAACTGGGAATCCGCCGGACCACCCACCGGCTCCCACTCCGACCAACTCGTCGCCGAGATCTGGTACTTGTGGAACACCCCGACCGGACCGGAGGCGAACACCTCCAACCGCCCGTCAGCATTGTGGTCCACGGTCAGATCGCGGCCACCCCCACCGAACGCGTCCCATCCGGACCAAACGCCGTTGACCGACGTCTGATACAGGTGCTGGAACACATCACCACTGAGGGCGAACACCTCCAGCCGCCCATCCGGCGACTTCTCCATCTCCAGCCGACCACCAGCCGGCCCCCCACCCGTGGGCTCCCAACCCGACCAGTCGCCGTTCGGCGCGGACTGATACCGGTGGAACACACCCACCGGACCCGAGGCGAACACCTCCAGCCGGCCATCGGCATTCGCGCCCACGGCCACGTCACGCCCACCACCGCCGAACGTCTCCCACCGCGACCAGCCACCGGACGGCGACAACTGGAACCGATGCTGCGCGATGTCCCCATTGATCGCGAACACCTCCAACCGCCCATCGGCGTTCGGTGCGATCGCCAGCTCCGCACCACCCGGCCCACCCAACGACTCCCAGGCCGACCAGCCCCCGTTCACCCCCGACTGCCACGCATGATGCACCCCATCGGCCCCGGCCGCGAACACCTCCAACCGGCCATCCGCCCCCCGCGCCGACACCACCCGGCCCGACTCCGCCGGATACACCAACGGCACCGGTCGGGGGCCACTGCCAGGTGTGCAGGGCAGTTCCACACCGCGTTCCTCGAGGTAAGGGATGGGGTCGGTCCGGTGGTTCGTCGTTCTGTCACCCCATACGCGCAGGTGGAGGTGAGAACCACTCGACTGACCTTCGCTGCCCATCAGCGCTATGCGCTGACCAGCAACGACATGCTCGCCGACGAAGACGTCCCGCTGGTACATGTGCCCGTACTCGGTCACCGTCCCATCGGAATGCAGGATGCGGATCCACTGGCCGTAGCCGGAGATGGGACCCGAGTCGATCACCTCGCCGTCGCCCACGGCATGGATCGGGGTGCCGTAGTCGTTCGCGATGTCGATGCCGTTGTGGGCATCGCTGTAGTACTGGGACACAAAACCGGAGGTCGGACACGAGCCGGCGAAGTCGGCGGGCTGCGCGGCAGCCGGCGACGTCACCAGAGCCGGCAGTAAGGCGGTCGTCGCCGTGAGCGTGAGAACGACACGCAGCGCGCGTCGGGACAGGCCGAGAAGCACGTGACGCTCCTCTCTCTTGGAAGTCGTCGCGGAGTATGCGGGATGTGCGGGCGGTTCGCGCGGACGGGACAGCCTTCAGGTACGCGCTCCGCCTGTCATGCCTTGCGGAGCCGTGCGATGACGCCGTCGATGTCGCGTTCGAGAGCCCAGCCGCGGACGAAGTGCCCGCCGGGCACCTCGTGCGACTCGTGCGGAATGCCGACGGAGTCGAGCGTGGCCCGGAACTCCCGCTGCCCGGCGAGCACCTGGGTCTCGTTGAACGTCTGGAACCAGTCGATCGGGTCGGGGCTCGTACCGGCGACCAGGAAGACCCGCTTGTTCCGGTAGCTCTCGATGCGCTGCACCGGATTGTCGTCAGTGACCCTGCGCTCGTCCCATCCCGGCATGCCGTAGACCGAGCCGCCGTTCAGGTCCACGGCCGCGGAGGTCAGGTTGGCCCAGTGGACGACCGCGCCGCTGTCGCGGCGGATACTGGCCGGGCCCGAGTGGGAGCTGACCGAGGCAAAGTGGCCCCAGTACTTGGCCGCGTACTTGAGCGCGCCGAAGCCGCCCATCGAGAACCCGGAGACGGCGCGGCCGTCGTACTCGGCGTACGTCCGGAAGTTCGCCTCGACCCACGGGAGCAACTGGTTGATGTGGAACGTCTCCCAGTTCCGGGGGCCGACGTTGGAGTGGACCGGGTTGGAGTACCAGCCCGTGCGTCCGCCGTCGGGCATCACGACGATGAGCGGCTTTCCGGCCGTCAGGGCGCGGATGTCCTTGTGGTCAAAGCTGATGAAGTCCTCCATACCGCCGTGGAGGAGGTAGAGGACCGGGTAGGTGCGTCCGCTGTAGTGGTAGTCGTCGGGGAGCAGCACGTTCACAGCGGGACCGGGGTTCCACCCGATCGCGTCCGTCGCGAACCGGTAGTAACGCATCCGGTGGTCGTTCTCGTTGCGGTCCACGATGCGCAGGCCGAAGCCGTCGCCGACCGCTGCGGCCGGTGACGCCGCCGCGAGGACTCCTCCGGCGCCCAGGGCCATCGCGGCCGAGAGCCCGCCGGCGGACTTGAGGATGCTTCTGCGGGTCGGGTGATGCGCGGTCAACGCGGCCTCCTGGCTGGGAGTGTGACGTAGGGACGGTTTCGCGCCGCAGGCTGCGCCTGGCCGCGGAGGGACGTACGGCACCGGTCGGATGCACGACACGACGGGGCCGTGTGACTGACGGTTGAGAAGGTATCGACGGATCCAGGGCCGGAGAACCCGCAACCTTACGGACTGACGCGCGCGGCCCCCTCCCGTAAAAGGGTGGGACGCCGCGTTGCAGCCCGAAGGACCGCACGTGTCACTCCGTATCGTTCCGGATACCTTGCCCGGCGCTCCCGCCACTACCTTGCAGACGGCGTCCGCCAGACCGACCGGTCCGGAGCCGAGGGAGCAGCGATGCCAACGACCGCCACCACCTGCCGGCCAACCGCCACCGTGCTCAGGCATCAGGAGCACGAGGTGCTCTCCGCGGTCGGCTGCGGCCTGCGGGACGACGAGATCGCCGCCGCCCTCGCCATCCGCGAGGACGCCGTGGCCGGGCACCTCGCGCGTATCCTCGTGAAACTCGGCCTGCGCGACCGTGCCGCCGCCATCGTCCACGCCTTCGACTGCGGACTGGTCGTACCCGGTCGCGGCCCCCGCACACAGGCGGTGAGCCCGGTGCCGCGGACCGCCACCGGCCGGACCGCCGGACCGAAGGTGCAGATCTCCTTGCTCGGACCGCTGCAGGCCCGGCAGGAGGGGCGGCCCCTCGACCTGGGGCATCTCCGCCAACAGGCTGTACTGGCGGCGCTGGCGCTGTGCGCGGGGCGGACGCTCAGCCAGCGGGAACTGCTCGACGGAGTATGGGGGATGGAGCCACCGGTCGCGAACGTGGTGCCCGTCTACATCTACCGACTGCGCAAGTGCCTGCGCATGGGTGACAGCCCGGACTCGGTCATCGAGCACGACCGGCGTGGCTACCGGCTGGTCCCCGGCGCAGTCGACGTGGACGTGGCACGCGTGGAGGAGCTGGTCACCGGCATCGGACGGGCCGACCGAGCGGGCGAACCGGCCGAGGCGCTCCACCTGTGTTCCCAGGCCCTGGACCTGTTTCGTGGCGAGCCGCTGGCCGGCCTCCCCGGCCCGCTCGCCGAACTGGAACGGCTGCGGCTCACCGAGCGCAGGATCGCCATCGCGCAGCGGAAGCTGGAGTGGCAGCTGCGGCTGGGCCAGTCCTCCGAGGCGATCGCCGAGCTGTTCGCCCTGTCCGCTGCGCACCCTCTCAACGAGCCGGTGGCCGCGATGCTGATGCGGGCGCTGTACCGTACCGGCCGACAGGCCGAAGCCTTGACCGTGTTCGACCGCGCCCGCCATCGTCTGGCCGACGACCTGGGGGTTCCTCCGGGCCGGATGCTGCGGCGGACACGGCAGATGATTCTGCGCGGGGACGAAGCCGGTCTCGGCCTCGGCGGAACCACACAGTGCCCCGGACCGGCGCGCACCCGGCCGACGACTCCTTCGTGATTACCAGGGGTTCCAGGCGCCGTTGTACCACTGCTCGCTCGCGCTGTCGTTGTGGTGATCCATGTTGAAGTCCTCGGGATAGTTGTTGACGTGGTTGCCCGGGTACGTCCAGATCCCGGCGGACTCGTCACAGACGTAGTCCCAGTGGCAGATCGTCTTGACCGGCACGTTGCCGAAGAACCTGTCGGCGCCGGCGAGCGGAGCGCCGACGAAACCGCCGAACGGCACGGCTCCGCCGTTGGCACCGGGAGGGCCCTGCCGCTTGGGGTCCGAGATGAGAACGGCGTTGACATTGCCGAACGTCTGCCAGTTCTCGGTGACCCAGATGTGCACCACCGCGGCACCCAGGGAGTACCCGCCCATCTTGACGTGCTGGCCCGGGCACGCGGCACGTTGGTCGCGGACCAGCCGGTTCAGCTCGTTGACGCCTGCCCGGGCGCTCGCACCGTTGGGAATTTGGGTGGGGTACCCGACGTGCTGCTGGATGTTGCCGTAGAAGCCGTCGTTGTTCCACGAGCTTCCCGTGCCACCGACAACGATCGTGTAGGTGCCCTCGCACGGAGCTGCTGCTTGCGCTGTGGACCCCTGTGCCACTGAAAGCCCGGCTGTCATCAGTAGTCCGGTCAACGCGGCCGCAATCCTTCTTGCTCGCATTCGATCCTCCCCATGTAGGTGGCCCTGCGCGTCTGCATTTCGATGCGGTACGCGGTCGGCCAAGGTCACCGGACCACAGTGGCAGCGGTCGATGACATCCCGATGAAACCCGCAGGGTCCGACCGACGGGGCAGTACTGCCGTCGTCCTGATCGATGCCCCGGGCCGTCACGTCGCTCAAGGCCAGGGCGTCGGCGAGGAGTTCGAACAGGCCGGATCGTCGTAGCCCCTTGGCAGCACCTCCGCGTTGGGGGTGGCGCGCTGATTCCATCGGTATTTCATCGGTGCGCTCTACTGTCGGCCGCCGACGACCGGTGTGGCCCGGGTGACGACTTTCGGATCCGACCGGACCTGAGCGGGCATTCCCCAGGGCCAGGAATCGGCTGAACTCTACACACTTCACATGATAGAGAGGCGCATAATGGCAAACAGTGTCTTATGCCGCGTGTTCACCAGACTGGCCGTCGTGGCCGGCATCTGGGCCTTGGTCATCGGGATGACCGCCACGGTTGCCATCGCCGAGCCGGCGCCTGGTCCAGGCCCGGGCCATGACCGGTCCGGCGTCTCCCGGTACTTCAGCGGCCCACAGGGGTTGGCCATTCCGACCGTGCCCTGTGATCCGGCCGGCCCGTCCGCCACCGACGGCATCATGGCCGACCAGCTCAACCCGCAGCTGCACGCCAAGATGGCCGGCTACATGAACGCTTACAAGGTGTCCTGCGCGCGGGTGGTCACGCAGGCGGTGAAGGACCGGGGGCTCAACCAGAGAGCCGCAGCGATCGCCATCTCCACGATCATCGTGGAGAGCAGCATGAACAACTACTCCCAGGCCGTCGACTACACGAGCCTCGGGCTGTTCCAGCAGCAGGACTGGTGGGGTACCCGGGAGGAGCGTCTGAACCCGGCCCACGCCACCAACACCTTCCTCGATCGGATGGAACAGCTGTATCCGGGCGGCTCGTGGAACAACGAGGCGATCGGCGAGGTGTGCTGGCATGTTCAGCAACCGCGTGAGGACCTGCGCGGCCTGTACGCGGTCGAGGCGGACGACGCGGTGATCATCGCCAACGCGCTGTGGTCCGGGACGAGTGGCGGCCCCAAGCATCCGTACGCCTCCGGCCGGGTGGTGTCCGGACGGTCCGCGGACGGGCGGCTGGAGGCTTTCGCCGCTGGTGCCGATGGTGTCTACCACTCGTGGCAGACCACGGCGAACGGCAGTTGGTCGCAGTGGCGGTTCGCGGGCGGTCCGCGTCATGCGCAGTTGGCGGTAGCGTCCAATGCGGACGGCCGGCTGGAGTTGTTCGCGCTGTCGGACAGCACGTTTGATCACATGTGGCAGACCGCGCCCAGTGCGGGCTGGTCCGCCTGGGAGAACTTCGGCACCGGAGGGTACCGACTGGCTGCCGGTAACAACGCTGACGGCCGTATCGAGGTGTTCGCCTCCAACGCCGAAGGCGTGTTCCACCGCTGGCAGACCGCACCCAGCGGCAGTTGGGCCAACTGGGAGGGCACCGGCGGCGGCCCGGCCAATGCACGACTCGCCATGGAGAACGCACCCGACGGGCGTCTCGAGGTGTTCGCGCTGTCGGACTCGACGTTCGGGCACCTGTACCAGGCCGGCGTCAACGGCGGCTGGTCTGCCTGGGAGAACTTCGGCGACGGCGGACACGACGTCACCGCCACCTACAACCAGGACGGCCGACTGGAGGTATTCGCCTCCAATGCCAGCGGTGTGTTCCACCGCTGGCAGACCAGCCCGACCTCGTGGTCGGGCTGGGCGGGCACCGGCGGGATCTCCAACGCCGAGCTGACCACCTCTCGGTCGGTCGACGGCCGGGTCGAGGTGTTCGCGATCAACGCCGACACCGCGAGCCACGCCTGGCAGACCAGCCCGAACGCCCCTTACTCGGCGTGGGAGACCTTCGGCGGCGGTGGCACCGAGATCGGTGCGAGCAACAACGCCGACGGGCGCATCGAAGTGTTCGGCACCAGCCACGCCGGCGTCTATCACCGATGGCAGACCGGGTTCGCCACGTGGGCCGACTGGGTCTGGCTGAACGATTCCGGCCCGGCCGTCAACTAGCCGCTTCGGCGCGTATCCGATCCGGGGAAGAGAGCTCCGGCGGGCGTGCCACGGGAAGGAGTCCTCGACAGTGGTGGCGGGATGGCGGGCAGAGGGCACTTCAGACGGTCCTGGGCGGAGTCGGCCGGCGCATCACCCGGTCCGACCGCAGCCTGCCCAGCAGTTCAAGACCTAGCCAAGGCTCTGCCCTGGCAACCCCGTATAAGCGCCTGTTCCAACCCTCGGAACAGGCATCCTCCTCGGCGCCGATCTCAGCTCGCAGCATGCCGCCGGATCACGGTCAGGAGGGCCTGATGTAGCTTCTGCAGGCCAGGTCGACGTAGTTGCCGTCATCCAGACAGACCGTGATTTTGGCAGCCCCGCCCGGAACATCGGCGGAAACGTTAAGAGTGAAGCTGGCCGTCCGGTTGCAGATGACGCTCGTGCCGGCGCTGCCCAGTTGTTGGCCATTGGCGTCATAGGTGTACATCCAGGTCGCCCGGCATCCGCTGGAGCTAATGGCTCGGTGCTCACCGGTCAGAGTGACCGACCGGTTGTACCAGGTGGCCGTGCCCATGGTGTAGGTGGCCCCGAAAGGGACATGGACCCCCGGGGTGGTGGGGTACGCGACGGCCTGCGCGCTCGTCGCCGGCAGCCCGAGGAGCATGCCAGCCGTCAGAGTCGCGGTGCCAAGGCCAGCAGCCATCTTCATACGGCGCATACGGTCTCCCAGGTAGAGAAGCGAAACACAGAAGAAGCCCTTCCAACCTGACGAGGGGACACCAATACGTCTACGGACTATCCAGCCACATCAATCCCCCGAGTCCCCAAGTTCGAGCTGCGTTCGACACCGAACGTTAAACGCCAAGCTGAAGCTGCTCGCCTCCTGGTCTGTAGGCAAACGAGGGCACGCCGCCGACGCCGCTCGCCGGGCCCCTGCCGACTGACCGCCGCGGGCAGGCCCCGCCGTACTGGCGCTTCCAGGGGTTGCCCGAGCCAGCCCTCGCGGGATTCCGGGGGTCACGCCGTTACGGCAGGGCGGTCGGGGGCGGCCCTTCCCCTGACCGACGTCGCCCCCTCCCCCGGGCTCTGACGTGCTGGTCCGGCCCACTACGAGATCCCGCGCCGCCTGCGGCGCATGGACGCCTTCCCGGCAACCGTCCACGGTAAGGCGGTCGGACTCCGGGTAACGGGCGGCACGGGAAGTCGCGGGCCGGATGGCGAGCCGGATCAGCGGATCTCGGTGACCCGGCTTTCCTTACGCGCTGCACAGTTGGAGTTCTCCACCGACACGTACACGTTGGAGATGTGGCCACCCCAACTCACGCAGTGACCCCTGCCGTAGACGTAGCCCGGCCCGGCGTACGACGTGAAGTACCCGGAGTCCCCGGCCCACGCGTCCGTGTCGGGGACGTAGATGTACGTGGACATGTCCCTGGCCGTGCCCGGGTTGGCGCGGATGGTCGCGACGCAGTTCTTCCCGTTCGAGGAGTTGTACGTCAGATAGACGGTGCCCAGCGAGCCTACGGGCACCGAGTTCACGGTCTTGTAGGCACTGCCGCACACGCCCTGCGGTGTGACGTTGGGTGCGGCAGAGGCAGTCGTGCCGATCACGGCCGTGGCGCCCACCACCAGCGTGGTCAACGCCCCGACAGTCGCGATATTACGCACACTTCTCATATTTCCCCCTTGTGTCCCCGAGAGCGGTTTGCTCCCACCTGATGTGACCCCCGAGCGCCAAGGATGGTTGTACCGGGAGAACACAGAGGCGCCGGGTGGAACAGCCACACGAGCGGGCCGCTCACCGGACCGGACCACGGGGCGATCGCGTCGAAAAGGGTTTCGGCAGCCTCGACTGCCGGGGGGGCAGGGTGGTCGCGACTGCCGAGAAGCAGGAGCGCATGCTGGGACCCGTCACCGATTACTGCGGCCACCAGCGGTTCTCTAGGCTACGAGCATGCGGAAAATAATCCCCCTGTCGCCCACGCTGCGCCTGCCTCCGCACGACCTGCTCCTCCTGGGCGAGCCCATGACCGCAGCCCTGGACACCGCTGACCCGGAGGCGTGGGTCGACCTCGACCGTCGGATACGGTCGGCGACCGCACGACGCAGCGGGGGCCAGCCGCTCGGGGCCATGCTCCGCGACCGCCGCGCCCAGGGGACCGGGTCCGTCGACTGGGCGACCGCCCCACGCTGGGACGAGGAAACCCTCGACGTCACCTGGTCACGATTCCCGCCCCCCGAGCCGGAGAACGCGATCGTCCTCTGCCACGACCGGTGGCAGGCGCGTGAAGCCGCGCTGGCCTTCACCGTCGGGCGGCCGGCCCTCCTGCCTCTGCTCCTCATCCGCTGCGCCGACAGTCATCCGCAGGTGCGGAGGCGAGCCCGCCGCATGGCAGGCAGGGCCCTGGACGCGTCCGCGGCGATGGCGTCGCAGATGGTACCCCTGGCCCTGCGTCTGAGCCTGCGCCCGCACGGTGGCTGGGCACTGGAACGCGTCATGGCCACCGCCGGCCCTCTGCCGACCGGCCTGGCAGCCCCTTTCCACACCAGTCCATTGCCGCGCGTCCGCATCCTGGGGGCCCGGCTCTCAGTGGAGCGGGAGCTGCTCGCGCCCGCCGAGCTGGCAGAGCTTGCCCTCAGCTCCCCCGACCGGGCCGTCCGGCACCTGTGTACCGCCGCGCTGCTGGCCCAGGTCACCGCCGACGCCCCGCGGCAGCTCCTGGATCCCCTGCTCCATGCCTCCTCCGCCGTGACCCGGTCCTCCGCCGTGACGGCACTGCACAGGGCCGGCCGAGGCCGGGAAGCCGCGGCCTACCTGTCCGACCCGTCGGCCCGGGTGCGTTCCGCCGCCCGTCTGGTGCTGACACTGGAGGGCGGCGACCCTGCGTCGTACTACCGCGCCCTGTGCGCCGACCCCCGTGCTCCCGGCCTGCCGCCGGGAGCCCTGTTCGGCCTGGCCGAGTCCGGAACGCCCGATGCGACAGCTCTCCTGCGCCCGCTGGCCGCGCATCCGGAGGGCCGGGTGCGCGCCGCCGCGCTCGCCGCACTGCTCATGACGGACGCGCTCTCCCCCGACGAGCTGATGGCCGCCATGGAAGACCCCCACCCGCCTCTAGTACGTACCGCCCGCAAGGCGCTCGTCCCCTACGTCCTGCTCGTTCCCGAGACGTGGCTGGCCTCTCTGCTGGCTCCGGGACGTCCTCGTCACGTACGCCGGGCCGGCCTCCGGCTGCTCTGCGCCCACAGCCTCGGTCTGCGCAAACGTGTCCTGGCCGCGCTGGAGCTGGACGAGGACCCCGAGGTCGCGCACGAGGCGCAACGCGCCCGCTACGAACCGCTGCCACCCAACGGTTCCCGGAGCTGATGCCCGCATCGGCTGTCACGATCGACCGCGGCCCGCACCCACGACATCCCCGCCACGCTCGCCGTCGACGGCATCAAGTCCTGGGCGGACAAGGCTTACCAGGGCGACGCCGGACCTGCCGTCCGCCTCCCGATCCGGGGCAGGCGCCCGCTCGCATCGCAAGCGGCTGACGTGGCGACAGGAACGGCTCGGCCAGAACAGCGGCTGGCCGTCGTCACGGTGCCACCGCTCTCCACGCCATCCACCAAGACCCGGCTTCGCCGTGGACGGTGGCGAAATCAGCGGCGGAAGCCGGTCTCGCCCGGGCTCCGTTCGCCAGGCGCTTCGCGCTGCTGACCGGTCAACCGCCCATCGGCTACCTGACCTGGTGACGGATGGCCACGGCAGCACGCCTCCTGCGGACATCGGACGCGCCCTTGAGATCCATCGCCGCCCAGGCGGGCTACACGTCCGAGTTCGCCTTCGCCAACGCGTTCAAACGATCGCACGGAACGGCACCCGGTACGTACCGGCGGGGGAACTGAATCAAGGGCGACCCCGCCTCTTCGGCCGGCAGCAGCTGCGCCGGGCGGATGTACGTCGTGGGACCACCACTCCGGGCATGTGGGCCTGGGATGCGGCCACTTCCCCCAGGCATGGCCCGCTATCGCGAGCCTCTGTGTGACAGCGCTGTTGACGTCGCAAATCTGCCAGAGGATGAGTTCCGTTCCTGCTGCAATGGTGCTCACGCCGCACGTGACGCTCCGCAGAGGACGGAATCCATGTCCATCGCAATCGCCGATTCCACCGACAGTCCCGCCCCTCCCGCTCGTTCACCACTCGTTTCGTGGCTGGCAGTGATTTCGGTGATGCTGGGCATCTTCTCCATCGTCACCACCGAAATTCTACCGATCGGCTTGCTGACGTCGATCGGTTCGAGCTTTACCATCTCCGATGGAATGGCTGGTCTGATGATGACCATGCCTGGGTTTCTGGCTGCGTTATCGGCACCCGTGGTGACCGTGGCCACCGGGCGCATCGACCGTCGACTCATGCTGGGCGTTTTCATACTGCTGCTGGCAGTTGCGAACTTCCTCGCCGCCGCGGCATCGAGTTACTGGCTCGTACTGCTCTCCCGTGTGCTGGTCGGAGTCACCATCGGGGGTTTCTGGTCCATCGGGGCAGGGCTGGCCGGCCGGCTGGTTCCCGCCGAATCAGTGGGCCGTGCCACCGCGGTGATCTTCTCCGCGGTGCCCTTGGGCTCCGTCCTCGGAGTGCCTTTGGGTACCTTCATCGGAGACATCGCAGGGTGGCGTATCGCTTTTCTCGCCATGGGCTTCCTGACCCTCGCTGTCTTCGTCATGCTGCTTCTGGTGGTCCCACCTCTGCCGGCCGAGGAACCGACTCGCCTCAGTGTGCTCACCGGCACGCTCAGAAGCGTGAACACCCGTTTCGCCCTGGCAGCGACCTTCCTCGTCGTGCTCGCCCACTTCGGCGCCTACACCTACGTCACTCCGTTTCTGGAGCAGGTGACTCACATCAGCTCGGGGCTGATCACGCTGTACCTGCTCGCCTACGGAGCTGCGGGGATCGCGGGCAACTTCCTGGGCGGCTCAGTCGTCGGACGATATCCGCGGGCCACTCTTTCAGCCGCGGCCCTGATGATCGCCGGAGCGACCTTCATGCTCCCTGTGTTCGGCAAAGGCGATTTCGGTGCCTTGGCACTCCTCATGCTCTGGGGCGTTGCCTACGGCGCTGTTCCGGTCTGCTCCCAGACCTGGTTCGCGAGGGCATGTCCAGACACGCCTGAGGCGTCCTCAGTCCTCTTCACCGCTTCGTTCCAAGCGACCATCTCCCTCGGGGCCCTGGCCGGAGGCATCGTGGTCGACCGATCCTCCCCGTCCATGGTCATGGCACTCAGCGGGACGTCCGCCGCCGTCATGGTGCTGCTCGTGTGGTCCCATCACGCCCGGAAGATCACCTGGCCCCGAACCTGCCGAGGCTCAGAGGGGCGCCGGCCCTCGGACGAACACCTCGTCGAGGGCGGCCCGAGTCGGTCTACGCGTCCGTAGCCGCTGAGTCGCCGGACTGGGCTGCCGGCCAGCGTTCCACCCAGAGCCGCTGCACGTCCTCCAGATACCCGGAGGAGGCGCGACTGCGCGCATCCTCCCGGAGTCTCGGGATGCTCCCGGGGTGGGCAACGACCGAGAGGGCGATGCCGTCCTGGTAGTAACCGCCGTGCATGAGCAATTCCCCATCGAGCGAGGCCATGATGAAGGCCGGGTTGCCCGCTCCGGCCCCCAGGACGAAGCTCGCACAACCGGCTCCGGCCACGTCCCATTCCGGCGCGAGCTCCACCCGTACCCACCTGCACGAGATCTCCTCCGGCTCCGCCTCGTTCGGATCCGACCCCGAGATGTCCAGCCCGACCAGAAACTCCCGTCCGCCTTCCGCCCCCTTCGAGACGAGGCCCCGCTCAAGCGCGAGACGCTCCCACTCGTCGTTGATCCGCGCACAGAGAGCGGCCTCCTTGTGAGGGATCACCACACCGGCACGGCCCTCCGAACCAGTCGTGGAGCACCAGGACCTTGTGGTCGCCGGAACCGATGAGGCGGTGCGGAATGCTCATGGCGCGGGTTCCTCCCGTGGTGGCGGTGCTGGGCCAGGTGGCACGTCGAAGAGTGGCCAACCGCCGCACCACTGTCCACAGGGCCGCGACGTGGGGCCGCCGCTGCGCCGCATCGCGCTGAACTCGGTTGCGCGCAGGGGGTCTTATGCCGGGCAACCCACCGCCACCTGAGTAGCGCACCGCGCGGTCCACCGAGGGATCGCGGGGCCGGTCGCCTCAGTCGGCAGGAGGCGTCGAGCGGGCGTATCGGTTTCCGAGTCGCCGTAGGTGGGCGACCAGTTCCGCGGGCTCGGTGACGTCGAAGTCGAAGTCGAGCATGCCCAGGTAGACAGCGAGCGTCTGCACCGTATCGGCACCGGTGATCAGGACGCAGCTGTCGGCGTCGATCGCCTCGACCGTGCCCACCGCGGGGTTGATCCGCTCGATCACCGCCGCTGCCGGGGCGTGGACGGTCACCCGCGCGTGGTGGCGCCAGGCCGCGCTCGACACGCGAAGGGAGACATACGCCGCGACGTCGCCGCCGGGCAGTTCGCGCGGGGCGAAGCGCGGTCCCGTGGGGGTGCGGGGCTGAATACGGTCGATCCTGAAGGTCCGCCAGTCCTCGCGCTCGACGTCCCACGCCACCAGGTACCAGCGCCGGCCCCAGTTCACCGCCCGATACGGCTCGACCAGGCGGCGGGTGGGCGAGCCGGCGTGGTTCAGGTAGTCGAAACGGAGTCGCTCCCGGTCACGACAGGCCGACACCAGCGTGGTAAGCACATCCGCGGAGACGGCCGGGGCCGGACGGTCTGCGGGCACGGCGACCGTGTACGCCTGGAGCGCCCGTACGCGTCGGCGCAGCCGCGAGGGCAGCACCTGTTCCAGTTTGGCCAGCGCCTGCAGGGAGGTCTCCTCGGTGCCGGGGACGGCGCCCTGTACAGCGGTGCGCAGGGCGATCGTCACCGCCACGGCTTCCTCGTCGTCGAGCAGCAGCGGCGGCATCGCCGCTCCGGCGCCCAGCCGGTAGCCGCCGGCGGCTCCGCGTGTGGCGTCCACGGGGTAGCCGAGCTCGCGCAATCGGTCGATGTCGTTGCGGACCGTACGGCCACTCACCCCCAGCCGCTCGGCCAGTTCGGAGCCCGGCCAGGCTCGCGGGGTCTGCAGCAGAGAGAGCAGGCGCAGCAATCGTGCGGAGGTATCAAGCATGGAGCCCAGCCTGTTGTGTCTTTAGGAACGTATCGTGCCTATATCGAAGATACTGTTTTACCCATGGAGAGCAGCAGCAACACCGACGCCCGGATCCGCCCCTTCCGCATCGACGTCCCGCAGGACGAGCTCGACGATCTCCGGGAGCGGCTGGCACGTACCCGCTGGGGCAGCGAGATCCCTGGAGCCGGCTGGAGCCGGGGCGTGCCCACCGACTACCTCAAGGCCCTGGCCGCGTACTGGGCCGACGGTTTCGACTGGCGCAAGGCGGAGGCGGAGCTCAATGAGTTCCCCCAGTTCACCACCGAGATCGACGGCCAGAACATCCACTTCCTGCACGTCCGTTCGCAGAACCCGACGGCCGTCCCGCTGCTTCTGCTGCATGACTGGCCCTGCTCGTTCGTGCAGTTCGTCGAGGTCATCCAGCCGCTGACGGAGGACTTCCACGTCATCGTGACCTCAACGCCCGGTACCGGCTTCTCCGGTCCGCTCGGTGAGGCAGGCTGGAATACGGGCCGCATCGCAGGCGCGTTCGTCGAGCTGATGGACCGGCTCGGCTACAGCTCCTACGGCGTTCAGGGAACGGGCGGCGGCGCCTGGATCGCCGCCGAGATGGGGCGCCAGGCACCCGACCAGGTCATCGGCGTCCACGTCAACGGTCTGGTCACCTTCCCGTCCGGAGACCCCGCCGAATTCGACGGGCTGACCGAGTCCGAGCAGGAGCGGCTGGCACGTCTGGAGACCTTCCAGCAGGACAAGATGGGTTTCAACGCCATCCAGTCCACCCGCCCGCAGACACTCGCCTTTGGGCTTCACGATTCGCCGGTCGGCCAACTCGCCTGGATCGCGGAGAAGTTCAAGGAGTGGACGGACCCCGCCGCCGAACTCCCCGAGGACGCTGTGGGCCGCGACCGCCTGCTGACCAACGTCAGCGTCTACTGGTTCAGCGGCACGGCGGGCTCCTCGGCGAACCTCTACTACGAGTCGGGCCACGACCCGAGCGCCTGGGCCCCGAAGGCGCGCGGCACCGTCCGGACCGGCGTGGCCGTCGCTCTGAAGACCGATGTCGCCATCCGCCGCTTCGCCGAGCGGGATCACAACATCACCCACTGGAGCGAGCTGGAGCACGGCGGCAACTTCCTCGCACTGGAGCAGCCCGAGGCGTTCGTCACCGATGTCCGCGCCTTCTTCAGCTCGCCCGAAGGCTGACGTTTCCGGGTGTCACCGCCAGCATGCCCGGGCAGTCCTGGCTGGGCCTCGCAGTTGCCGGGCCGGGACTGTCCGGGCTGAACCGTTCCGCGTGCGCCCTGACCCGCGGCCTCCTTCTCTACTGGGGCGGTGACCACGCCGCCGTCGCGGCCGGTCTCGGGAACGGTCCGGTCGGCTACAGGTCGTCGACGGCGGGGCGCAGGGCGCCTTCTCGCTGGACCGGATCACGAACCGGACGACTCGGGGCTGCCCGACCCCGAGGACCCGGCCGGTGTCCGCCAGTTCCTCCTTCAGCTCGACACCTCCGTCGATCGCCGCACGCAGCCCCACCGTCACCGGCCGCTGACCGGCATCGAGGCCGACTGGCTCCACGACCGGCTGCGCGACCCGGTGAACATGTCCGCCGTAGCGGGGTTCGTCACCTCGCTGGAGCACCGGAACGCGCTCACTCAGGGAGAGCTGGCACGGCTGCTTCACCTCTGGGAAGAGCAGTACGCGGGGCGGCTCCGACAGGCTGCGGGGCCCGTCGGATCAGTTCGCCTGCGGCCGCGACTCCTGAATGACCTCGGAGCCAGTGATCCAGAACCGCGCGAACGCGTCCCGGAATTCGTCCATGGCCGCAGCGTGGTCAATGGCGAGCTGGTCGAAGGGCATGTCCGGCTCACGCCACACCAGGACGACTCGCTCCAGAGCGTGGCGTACGGGCATACACAGGCGGCCCACACTGTCAGGGCCGAGAACGAGCACCGCGCGTGTCGCTCGCTGGTTCACCCTCAAGGCCGCGTTCACCGCGAGGTATGCGGGCCTCAACTCCTCGGCGGACGCGGAGGCCGTACGGCCGCGCATCACCTCCTCAAGGGCGTCATGCACAGCATCGGCCGCGGCGAGCATCGCGCCGTAGGCTTCCTGGCGCTGCTCCCTCAGCCAGTGCTCGTGGCGGTCCCGCGCCTGCACGCGGGCCTGGTTGACCATGGCACGCCCGGTTGCCCACGCTGCGACGGCGGCGCCTCCCGCACCGGCAGCACCCGCGACAACTGCCGCCCACCCGTTGTCCATGAGCCCACCCTGCCGGTTTCCGTCCCCGTACGCACGAGAAGGTGGAGAAGCTGGCGGCACTTCGTCATACCACTGAGTTCGCGAAGTGCGGTCCACCCGCGGGCTCCCGGGCGTGAAGAGTCCGCCCGGCACGTGGCGGACCCGTTGGCGCATCGGGTCCGCCAGGCCGTCTTGTCCGGCTTCGACGCCGTCAGCCCGCGAACCGGGCCATCCACGCCTCGACGTCGTCCGCCGACCGCGGCAGGCCCGCTGACAGGTTCTCGTGACCTTCACTGGTGACGACCAGGTCGTCCTCGATCCGGACGCCGATGCCGCGCCACTCCTCGGGCACGGTGAGATCGTCCGGCTGGAAGTACAGGCCGGGCTCGACGGTGAGCACCATGCCCGGTTCCAGTACGCCGTCTACGTACGCCTCGTTCCGGGCCTGCGCGCAGTCGTGGACGTCCAGACCGAGCATGTGCCCGGTGCCGGCCATGGTGAAGCGGCGCTGGAGGCCGAGTTCGTACGCGCGCTCGGCCGGGCCCTCGATGAAGCCCCACTCGACCAGCCTGGCCGCCAGGTGGCGCTGGGACGCCTCGTGGAAGTCGCGGTACGCGGCGCCCGGCTTGACCGCGGACATGCCGGCCTCCTGGGCCTCGTACACGGCGTCGTAGACCTTGCGCTGCAGGGGCGTGAAGGTTCCGCTGATCGGAAGCGTGCGGGTGACGTCGGCGGTGTAGAGGGTGTGCGTCTCCACGCCTGCGTCGAGCAGGAGCAGGTCTCCGGGGCGTACGGGTCCGTCGTTGTCCGTCCAGTGCATGATCGTGGCGTGCTCGCCCGCGGCGCAGATCGAGCCGTAGCCGACGGAGTTGCCCTCTAGGCGGGCGCGGCGGAAGAACGTGCCCTCGATCCACCGCTCGGACGACGCGACGGCCCTGGAGAGTTCACCGATCACGTCGGTGAATCCGCGCACGGTGGAGTCCACGGCCTTGCGGAGTTCGGCTGTCTCCCATGCGTCCTTGACGAGGCGGAGATCGCTGAGCGCGCCTTCCAGTTCGGCGTCGCGCTCCTCCTCGGTGGTGACGGCGGCCTCCATGGAGGCGTCGAGACCACGGACGATCCGGGTCGGCGACGCACCGGAGGCTGCCGACAGGTCGCGGGCCGCCGTGCGGATGTCTCGGCAGGGCAGGCCGAGCACGAGCTCTGCCTCGGCGAGGGAGCGGCGCCGGCCCATCCAGAGCTCAGCCGTGGCGCCGGTCCAGAACTCGTCGTCGTCCCTGCCGTCCCGCGGCAGCTGGTAGCAGTAGGCGTCGTGGCCACCGTCCGCACGGGGTTCGAGGACGAGAGCGCCGTCCCGGGCCTGGTCTCCGGTCATGTGCACGTAGCCCGAGTAGGGGCGGAACGAGTAAGTGTCGTCGTTGGAGCGGACCTTGAGGTTCCCGGAGGGGATCACGAGGCGTTCGCCCGGGAAGCGCGCGGACAGCGCGGCGCGGCGGCGGGCCGCGTACGGGGCCTGCTCGCCGAGCTGCAGGTCGCGCTGCTCGGTGTCCGCCCAGCCCGTCCGCATCAGCGCGGACAGTTCCTCGGAGATCCCTGAGTAGAGACCGTTCTTTCGGCCTTTCGCCACGTCCTGCACCTTCTTCTCAGTGGGTTTCTCAGCGGCGAGGGGCAGAGGAAGCTCTCGAACGGGCCTAGCTCCCCCGGTGCGGTCCGGGCGCCCTCGCTGCCGCCGGTCCTCGGCGGCTTCTGGACGGTATCCCCCACCGTGCGCGCATGGCGCCCAGAAGCGCCACTGGCACGGATCGGCCACCGCACCGACGGATGCCGTCGATAATCGGCGTATGACAAACGCGAAACTCGGCGAAGCCCTGCGGCTTCTGGGACTCGATCACGCGGCGGGCAAGGTCTACCTGGCCCTGCTGGAGCTGTCCCCCGCTCCGCTGAGTGCGATCGGCACCGCCGCCGGTCTGGGCGGTGCGGAACTCGCCACGGCGTACGACACGCTGGTCGACGCGGGTCTGGCCAGTGCCGCCGAGGTGGGTGGGGAGGTGGTGGCCCCGGTACCGCCGACCGCGGGCCTGGAGATCCTCGCCCGGCACCGGGCGGCCGAGGTCGAGGAGTCGCGCATCGCCGTCGGGGGCGCGTTCGAGTCGTTCCGGCGTCAGCGGCTCGCCGCGTACAACGACCATCTCGTCGAGGTCGTCACCGGCGACGCCATCGGCCCCCGGGTGCGTCAGGCCTGGGCGAGCGCCCGTGATCAGATTCGCCAGTTCGAGTCGCCACCGTATTTCCCGCTGCCCGGAGCCACGGACGACGCGCTGGCCACGCTCGCCCGTGGTGTGACACAGCGGGTCGTGTACTCGCGGGAGTCGCTGGAGCATCCGGGCCGTCTGAAGGACGTCATCGAACCGTGCATCAAGGCGGGCGAACAGGCCAGGGTGCTGCCCTCGGTGCCGGTCAAGCTGGTGATCATCGACGAGGCGTACGCGCTCGTGTCGTTGTCGATCAAGGAGGCCGACGTGCACAACACCATGCTGGTCGTGCAGCCGTGCGGCCTGCTCTCGGCTCTCATGGCGCTGTTCGAACAGTCCTGGCAGAACGCCCTCCCGTTCCACGGCCGCAGGACTGGCCCGGGTGGCCTGCCACCCGCCGACCGCCGCCTCCTGTCGCTCCTCGCGGGCGGCGCGAGCGACGACGTCATAGCCCGGGAACTGGGGATCAGCCGTCGCACGCTGTTCCGCCGTCTGCAGATCCTGATGGCGCGGCTGGGCGCCGCGAACCGCTTCCAGATGGCCTTGCAGGCGCAGCGCTGCGGATGGCTCTGACCGGCACGCCTGAGACGGTTTCGGTCAGGCTGCGTCCTGACGGTCGGTTTCCGGGGTCGTCGGGTTGTGCTCGCCCCGCATCTGTCGCATCTCCAGCACGTGCAGGCCCAGGGACTGGAAGCGAGTCAGCAGGCCGAACAGATGGGCCTCGTCCGTCACAGTGGGCTGGTCCGTCGTGGCCGGTCCCGCCTCTCATTCTCCGGGCTGTGCCCTTCTCCTGGCATCGCCCGGTTCGGGGGATGTTCCCGTCGGCGGACCCCGAGGCATGCCTGGGCCAAGCGCCCATGCCCCAGGGGGTGCCGGCGCATGCGGCGCGCTGCGACCAGCCGGTGGCCCAGGCCACCGGCACGCAGTCACCGGTCGAGGGGCCCGCCGGGCTGCCGCCCCGAATGGCGCACGGTGAGCGGCTGGTCTCAGCTGTAACTAGTTCGGGCGAGTCGGGGAGCACACAGGGGACGCGGAATGAGCCAATCGGCGGCAGGCGGTAATCCCGCGCCCCTTGCCGATGACGAGCGAGCCGAACTGGCCGAGTTGCGCGGCCGGTTCGCGGGCTCGCGGACAGCTCCCGCGCCGGCGAAGAAGCACCGCTCGCGCTCGGTGCTCGCGGTGGTCCTGATCGCCCTGGCCGCAGTGCCGACTCCACTGAGGATCTCACGCCACGGCCCCGCCGTCCCCGCGTCGAGGCGGCGAGCGACGATGCGGGACGGTGCCGTCCGTGATGTGCTCGTAGGGCGGCCGGGGAGATGCGCGGCCCAGTCGCAGAGGGAGTACTGATGGCCGCCCCGCCCGGACCTGCTCCGCTGCGCCGCAGGAACACTCTGCGGGCGGAGCGGACCCAACTGCTGTTCGCTCTGGCCGGGACGGGCCTGGGCCTGCTGCTGCCGAGGATCACCCGGGGGCCCCAGGCATCGGGCGCTCAGGTCAACGACATGCTGCTGGGTCTGGGCCTGGGCGTCCTGGGACTGACCGCGGTGATCTTCTCGATGCTGTTCCTGGTCGTGCAGTGGGCACACACCTCGTTCACCCCTCGTCTGACGATGTTCCGCAACTCGCCGCTCGTCTGGCAGACGTTCGCCTTCGCCATCAGCCTGGCCCTCTACAGCCTCACAGCCGTGCTGTCGACCGGCACCCGCCCCCACGTGACGGTCATGGTGCCTGCCGCCGCCGGGCTCCTGCTGCTGGTCCTTCTGGGGCTGCTGCGGGCCCTGCAACTGCGGGCCTTCTCCGCCATCCAGCTCGCCCCCGTCCTCCACGCGGTGAGCGAACGCGGCCACGCCGTCCTGAGCACCCTGTACGACCGCGGAAACGTGCCCGCCACCGTGCGGCCGAGCGTTCAGGGGCCCTTGCCGAGGCCCACGGCCACGGTTACCTGGTCCCGCCCCCACGCCGTGCTGCAGCAGATCGACATGGACCAGCTCCTGCGCGCCGCCCGGCGGGCCGACGCCGTCGTGGCGCTGAAAATGGCACCGGGGACGGCGCTGCCGCCGGGCACGGTGGTCGCCGACATCCATGGCGATCTGGAGGCTTCCGCGGTGTTTCCATGTCTGGTCACGGGGGTGGAGCGGACCTTCGACCAGGATCCCCTGCTCGCCTTCCGGATCCTGGCAGACATCGTCCTGCGCGCCCTGTCGCCGGGGGTCAACGACCCCGCCACCGCCGTCCAGGGTTTGGACCACCTGGAGGACCTGCTCGCCGTACCCGCTCCCGCCTCCTGCGAACTGCTGCACTTCGCCGACAAAGAGGGAACGGTGCGCGTCATGGTCGCTCTGCCCGGCTGGCAGGACTTCCTGCACACCGGGATCGACGACGTCATCGCAGCCGCCCTTGCCTCCCCGATGACCCTCACACGGCTACGGACCCTGCTCATGCGCCTTCACACCCTGGAACACCCCGACCGGCACGAACAGCTGGAAGGCCGACTGGCCTGGGTGGAGGCCGAACTCGCCCAGCGCTTCCCGCTGCTGTGGAAGGAAACGCGAGGCGCCTCCCCGACTGAATGACGAACTCCGGCACAGTGGCGTGCTCGACACCGGCGCCGGCATCCGGACCGTAGGTGGCACGGGGGCGGAACCACCGCTGGGGCACTTCAGCGATCTTGTAACCGTCCCGCTCGATCGCGTACTCGTGATCCACGATGTTGCCCTGCACGGAGAGTTTCTCCCCGTCCTGCTGCTTGATGACCCCACCGTTCCCGCAACGGGCTGACGATCGCCGCGTTAGCGAGACGACAGCGAACCGACAGGGCGGTCCGTCAGGCTGTCGCCGAGTCATGCCGTATGGAGCCATCCACCCTCCGCACCACTTCTGTTCAGGACAAAGGTGTGTCGGGGCCGGCCGGCGGTGTGCTCGGATTGCCGGAACTGCTGTCCGGCTGCCTCCGTTACGCAAAGGGTGACTGATGAGACCATTCCCAAGTGCTGCCGGTAGTAAGGACTTCCGGCCCCCGGACCCCGGGGACGCCGCAGGGCATCGGCGGTGGTACGCACGAGGCCGCGTCCGCACCATGATGCGGACCGCTGTCCTGTCTCTGGCCGGCGCTCTGCTCGTCAGCACGGTGGCCGTGTCCGTGGCGCCCTCCAAGGCTGACGCCGCGCCGGCTGCGGGAGGGCCTCCGACCAACACCACCGTCGTGATCCAGAGTGTCGGTGACGGGGACCCCGACGGCAACAACAGGGGCCGGGGCGGGGGCGGATACCAGATCTCCGGGACCGAGATCCTCTTCCGCGCGACGCCACCGAAGGGCGACGAGGCGGACCAGTGGTGGTATCTCGAGGCGTCCGGTGACGGTACGACGTACAAGGTGAAGAGCCGTACCGAGGGCGACCGTTGTATGGGACGGGACTCCAACTCCGAGGGCGAGGCGCGCCTCGCGTTCCGGGACTGCGCCGGTTCCGGTACGGACTGGGTGTTCGACCGGGTGAGGGGTGAGCGCTACCGCATCCGGCCCGTCGGCTACCAGGAAACCCTCCAGACTCCGCTGGACCGGCAGGTCAGCAGCGACGTCACCTTCGCGACGACGCGGGAGGAGGGCGACCGGCAGCTGTGGTACGTCACGCCGGTCACCCCGAGCCGGCCGTCGATGCCGGCGGATCCGACGTTCGACCAGATGACGTTCCTGACCGCGCACAACGCGTTCAACAACAACTTCGACGCGGATGGTTTCGCCTTCCCCCTGGCCAACCAGCCCGTCTCCATCCGCGACCAACTGGCCGGCGGAGTGCGGGCGCTCATGCTCGACGCGCACTCGGCCAACGGCCGGGTGCGGATGTGCCACGAACTGTGCGCCCTGACGAACCAGCCGTTGTCCGAAGTCTTCACGCACATCGGTGACTTCCTCAAGGACCCGGCCAACCGGAACGAAATCCTCACGGTCTTCCTGGAGGACTACACCTCGTACGCCGAAATGGAGGCGGAGGTCGGCGACGACCTCCGGCCGGGCGGCCAGCTCGACGGGCTGCTGTTCAACCCCGGCAAGGACAAGCTGCCCGGGTTCCCCTCGGACATCGCCTGGAACGTCAAGGAGAAGGGGTGGCCCACCGTCTCGAAGATGAGGGATGCGAACAAACGCCTCGTTCTCTTCTCGGACCGGAGCGACAAAGTCACCTCGCCGCAGGGCGACACCGCTCTCGGGTTCATGCACCAACGTGAGTGGACGGTCGAGAACCACTGGACGATGGGGCCGGGGATCGGCGAGTCGGACTGGACCTGCACGACGCGATGGGGCGAGCTTCCGCTGTCGCAGGAGGAGCCCGCGTTCCGTCGTCTCTTCGTGATGAACCATTTCCGCGATGCGGCCGTCGCCCGGACTGCCGAGACGGACAACGAGAAGGTGCTCGACCGCACGCAGCGGTTCTGCTCGCCGGCCGCTCGCAAGAAGCCGAACTTCCTCGCCGTGGACTACTTCGACCGGGGTGGCGCCACGAGTGCTGTCCAGGCGCTCAACCAGTACGTGTACCACGGCGACACCCCCGGCTTCGGCGGGACGCCCGACGAACTGGGCGAGAACTGGCAGGTCCCTCGCCTGACCGTGATGCCGCTCGGCGACTCCATCACCGAAGGCGCCGGAAGCAGCACCCGCTCCAGCTATCGCGCCGCCCTGTGGCCGCAGCTCGTCCCCAGGGCGGGTGTGCTCGACTTCGTGGGCTCGCTGCGGCACGGGGTGATGCCGGATACCGACCACGAGGGGCACTCGGGCTGGCTGATCGACGGCCTTGCCGCGAACATCGACACCTGGATGGAGGTGGCCCGACCGAACGTGGTGCTGCTGCACATCGGCACCAACGACATGGACCGTGACAGCCAGGTCGCCACCGCTCCCGCACGGCTCGCCGCCCTCATCGACCAGATGATCGCGGCATCCCCGCAGACCGCGATCGTCGTCGCAGACCTCGTCCCCTCGACCTCGTCGACGGTGCAGGCCCGGATCGACGCGTACAACGCACAGGTGCCGGGGATCGTCGCGGCCCGGCAGGCCCAGGGGCACAAGGTCGGCTTCGTCAGCATGGGATCGCTCACCCATGCCGACCTCCGGGACCGCCTCCACCCCAACGACCAGGGTTACGTGAAGATGGCGGACGTCTTCGCCGGGGGCATCGCGCAGGCCGCGCGTCGCGGGTGGATCAGCGAGCAGGTGACGGTGCGTCCCGCGCCGCCGCGCGCCGGTCTCGGTGACTACCAGGTCGACCTCAACGCGGACGGGCGCGCCGACTACCTGACCGTCGACGGCAACGGCGCCGTGCACGCGTGGCTCAACAAGGGCGGCGCGGGAACGTCCGGCTGGACCGACGCCGGCCAGGTCGCTTCCGGGGTGCCGCTCGCCGGCGGCCAGGTGCGCTTCGCCGACGCCAACGCCGACGGGTACGCCGACTACCTCGTCGTCGACCCGAACGGCGCCGTGCGGGCGTGGCTGAACCAGGGCGGTACGGGCACCTCCGGCTGGACCGGCGCCGGACAGATCGCCTCCGGGGTCACCCTGGCGGGTGGCCAGGTTCGGTTCGCCGACGTCAACGCCGACAGGTACGCGGACTACGTGATCGTGGACCCGGACGGTGCCATGCGCGTGTGGCTCAACCAGGGCGGTACGGGCACCTCCGGCTGGACCAGCGCCGGACAGATCGCCTCCGGGGTCGGAGTCCCCGCCGATCAGGTGCGGTTCGCCGACGCCAATGCCGACGGATACGCCGACTACCTCGTCGTCGACTCCAACCGCGCCGTGCGCGCGTGGCTCAACAAGGGCGGTCCCGGCACCTCCGGCTGGACCAGCGCCGGACAGATCGCCTCCGGCGCCGATGCGCCCGGGTCCTCGGTACGGTTCGCGGACATCGACGCCGACCGGCGTGCCGACTATCTCGTGGTGGAGCCCAACGGCGCCGTGCGCGCCTGGCTGAACAAGGGCGGCGACGGGGGCGGCGTCGGCGGAGGCGGCTGGACGGCCGCCGGGGCCTTCGCCACGGGTGCCGGTGTGCCGGCCGCTCAGCTGCGCTTCGCCGACATCAACGCGGACCGCAGGGACGACTACCTGGTGGTCGCCACGGACGGCTCCGTGCGCGCCTGGCTGAACAACGGAACGCCCGGGAGCTGGACCTCGATGGGGCAGATCATCTCGGGCACAGGTGTCACGGGTGATCAGGTGCGGTTCGCGGACCTGAACGCGGACGGCCGCGCCGACTACCTCGCCGTCGCCACCGACGGCTCGACCAAGGCGTGGCTGAACCAGGGCGGCAACGCCAACGGCGGCTGGACCGCACTCGGCACCTACGCACCGGCTCTGGGTGC
>NZ_JBHXQO010000015.1:122725-162386 GCF_042717135.1 Streptomyces sp. NPDC058620 | reverse complement strand
TGCCGGGACCGCCCTGGCCACCGGGGCCACCCGCGCCGCCCGGCGCCTCGGCGCCGAGCCCGTCGAGGGCACTGCCGCCGGGGCGGGGCGCACCCTGGTCGCCCGCGCGCCGCGGGACGTCCGAGAAGTACGGCAGGTCGGCGCGGGGCGGAGTCGGCGCGGGACCGGAGCCCTCGGCGGGTGTGCCGGACGAGGCGGCCACCGACGTGGTCGTCGGGGCCTTGCGCGGAGCGAACCAGTCGCTGCCGCTCTTCTCCCTGGCCGGCTTGTCGGCCGGCGGCTCGCCGGAGGCTCCGCCGTCCCGTCCGTCCGCGCCCTGACCGCTTCCGGCGCCGTTCGCGGCGGCGGGGGGCGTGGCCGCGCCGGGGCGCGGCGTGCTGCCCGTGCGCTCGGCGTCCGGACGGCCGCCGGACGTGTCGCCGTCGCCCATCGGCGTACGCATCACGACAGGCGGGATGGGACGCGAGCCCGGGATGTTGATCCGGATGCGCGTCGTCAGCGTCGTCTCGGTTCTGGGCTCCTCCGGCCGCGGGGGGTCCACAGGATCCGGAGTCGCCTCCGGACCGTCCTGCGACGGGTGCAGCGACGGATACTGGCGGGATCCGTACGGCGGCGTGCCCGACGGATACGCGGCTCCGCCGCGCCCCTGGGGCCCGGAGGACGAACTGTCAGTTTCACGACTCAAAGCAGGTTCTCCCGATTGGCTCCGCCGCCCGTACTTCCCCCATGCCGCAGGCCAGGGGACGGCTCGGCGCGCGCACCACCATACTGGCCGACGCCACCGGACACTCCGCCACCGGGGGAAACCTCCACCTATGCGTCACACCTGCGGGGGTCGTTCCGGTATCGGACCTGGCACATCAGGGGCCAGGTCGGCCGGTGTTGGTGGCTGATTGAGGCAGTCGTGACGTGGTGGCGCACATCACAGCGACAGCCATCCCGCCGAGCAGGAAAAGACCCAGGCCGACTTCGTCCCCGAAGACGTAGTCGCCTTCGGGGCGGCCGCTGAGGAGGAGGACCACCGCGATGAGCCAGCCCGCGGCCGGGGCCAGCGCGCCGAGCTGCGTTCCCACCAGCACCCTGCCGCCGTAGAAGAGCCCGGCGCAGGCGGCGAGCGCGATCAGCAAACCGCCGGGGAACCAGGCGGCTTGGACGAGAGCGCCCGCGAGAGCGACGAGTGTGCCGAGGACCGCGAGGCCGACGTAGCCGGCGATCCGGGCGGGGTTCACCGGCGCCGCGAGACCGGTGGGCACGGGGCCCCTGGGCGGCGCGTCGGTACGCGGGGCCTGCGAGGAGGCCCGTGTGCGCCTGCTGTTCATGCCTGTGCTCCCGGTGCGCCTGTGGGTTCCGGCACGCCGGCGAAGAGGTCGTGCTCGCGTCCGTCGTCACCGCGCGCGGCGGTACCGCGGACCAACTGGTAGTACTCGGTGGTGAGAACGGGCTGGCCGAGGTCGTTCGACAGAGCGAAGAAAGGGCCGTCCACCGCGACCTGCGTGGCATGGGCCCGCATGGCGGCGGTCTTCGCGCCTGCGACGCCCGAGCCGTCGATCTCGGTGGTGATCAGCGTCGCGTCGACCACGCCCGGCACGTCGTCGACGGCGGCGATGCCCGGGAAGGCGTCAGGGGCTTCGGCCCTCAGCCGGGCGAAACCGTCTTCCACGACGGTGCGCGGTACGCGGTTCCAGTAGATCTTCGCGATCGTGTGCGGCGCGCCGGAGGCCGGGCGGTACGCGGGGTCGGCGGCCAGGTCCGCGGCGCGCATCGCGACGCGGTGGGCCTGGATGTGGTCGGGGTGCCCGTAGCCGCCGTCGGGGTCGTACGTGACGAGGACCTGGGGGCGCACCGAGCGGACCACCTCGACGAGATGCCCTGCGGCCTCGTCCACCGGGGCGTCCCAGAAGGCGCCTGGGCGGTGATTCTGTTCGGTGCCCATCATCCCGGAGTCGCGGTACCGGCCGGGGCCGCCCAGGAAGCGGTGGTCGGTGACCCCGAGCTCCCGCATCGCGGCGGCGAGTTCACCGATGCGGTGGGCGCCCAGGGTGTCGTCCCGGTCGGCGGCGAGGTGGGCGAGCTCCGGCGGGATGACCTCGCCCTCCTCGCCGAGTGTGCACGTCACCAGGGTGACGTGGGCGCCCTCGGCCGCGTACCTGGCCATGGTGGCACCGTTGTTGATCGACTCGTCGTCGGGGTGCGCGTGCACCAGGAGCAGACGGCGGCCGGGAAGGTCCTTCATGGGGACCACCCTACGAGCCACCTGCTTCACGCACCGACTGCCCCACGGGTCAGAACTTGATGCCCCCGATCATGCCTGCCACGTTCGAGGTCACCTCCGAGATGGTGGGGGCGATCGACGAGCTGGCGAGATAGAACCCGAGCAACATGCAGACCACCGCATGTCCGCCCTTCAGTCCGGATTTCCGGATCAGCAGGAAGACGACGATCGCCAGCAGCACCACCGCCGAAATCGAGAGTGCCACGGCGGTTCACCTCCATCAGTACGGTCGGGACGGGCAGCACACATGGAGCCAGCAGGTTCTTACCCACCGAGCGCTACGGATCATAACTATCCGTGCCACCGCATTGTTCGGGGCACAGCAGCACGAGGGGCGCACGGACCCGCTCACGGAACATCCCGACCCTCTAAGTTCAAGGCCATGACCTCGCAGAAGCTGTCCTTTCCCCGTCAGTACGCACGGACCCAGCGGTTCACCCTCGGCGCCCCCCGCGCATTCACCGTCTCACCGGACGGGACGCGGGTGATCTTCCTCCGCTCGGCCTCCGGCACCGACCGTACGAACCGGCTGTGGGTGCTGGACCCCTCGACCGGCGAGGAGCGGATCGCGGCCGACCCCGAGGCGTTGCTGGGCGGTTCGGCGGAGAGGCTGTCGCCGCAGGAACGGGCCCGCCGCGAGCGGAGCCGGGAGGGCTCGGGGGGCATCGTCGGCTATGCGGTGGACGGGGCCGCCGAGTTGGCGGCGTTCGCGCTCTCCGGGAAGGTGTACGTGGCCGAGCTGCGGGCCGGGACGGCGCGGGCGCTGCCGGTGCCCGGGCCGGTGATCGACCCCCGCCCCTCCCCCGACGGCCGCCACATCGCGTACGTCACGCGCGGCGTACTGCGCGTCGTGGGCGCGCAGGGCGACGGGGACCGGGCGGTCGCCGAGCCGGAGGACCCGCACGTCTCCTACGGCCTGGCGGAGTTCGTCGCGGCCGAGGAGATGCAGCGCTCCCGGGGCTACTGGTGGTCACCGGAGTCCGACCGGCTGCTGGTCGCCAGGGTCGACGACAGCGCCGTACAGCGCTGGTGGATCGCCGATCCCGCACATCCCGGCCGCAGGCCCGCCGAGACGGCCTACCCGGCGGCGGGGACGGCCAACGCGGAGGTGCGGCTCTTCATCATGGATCTGGAGGGGGCCCGCACCGAGGTGGTCTGGGACCGGGTGCGCTATCCGTATCTGGCCGAGGTGCACTGGTCGTCCGCCGGCGCTCCGCTGCTCCTGGTGCAGGCCCGTGACCAGCGCAGTCAACTGCATCTGGCCGTCGACCCGGAGAGCGGCGCGACGCGCACGGTGCACGTCGACGAGGACGAGGTGTGGCTGGATCTGTTCCCCGGGGTGCCCGCCTGGGCGCCGGACGGCCGGCTCGTACGGATCGCCGACGAGGGCGGGGCGCGGGTGCTCGCCGTCGGCGACCGGCCGCTGACCGGGGCGCAGTTGCACATTCAGGCGGTGCTGGACATCGGGGAGTCGGACGTCCTGGTCTCGGCGACGGCGGGCGAGGAGGCAGCCGACCCGGAGACCGGGCAGAGCCATGTGTACCGGGTCAACGAGCTCGGCATCGAACGGATTTCCGAGGGGGTGGGTGTGCACACCGCCGTCCGTTCGGGCGGGGTGACCGTGCTCGTCTCGGCGTCCCCGGAACAGCCCGGCTGGTCCGCGCAGGTACTGCGGGACGGCAGGCGGACCTCCTCGGTGGCGACGTACGCGGAGGAGCCGGTTCTCTCGGCGAACGTGCGGCTCACGGAGGGGGGCGCACGGCGGATTCCGTGCGCCGTACTGCTCCCCACGGGATACAAGGAATCGGATGGTCCACTTCCGGTCCTGATGGACCCGTACGGCGGGCCGCACGGCCGCCGGGTGGTCGCCGCACACAACGCCCACCTCACCTCCCAGTGGTTCGCGGACCAGGGCTTCGCCGTGGTCGTCGCGGACGGCCGGGGCGCACCCGGCCGGTCACCCGGCTGGGAGAAGGCCATCAGGGACGACTTCCCGCTCACCCTCGACGACCAGATCGAGGCCCTGCACGCGCTCGCCGGGCGCTTCCCGCTCGATCTCTCCAAGGTCGCGATGCGCGGCTGGTCGTACGGCGGCTATCTTTCGGCGCTCGCGGTGCTGCGGCGCCCCGACGTCTTCCACGCCGCCATCGCGGGGGCCCCGGTGGCCGACTGGCGGCTGTACGACACCCACTACACCGAGCGCTATCTCGGCGACCCCGCCGAGCAGCCCGGGGTGTACGCCCACAACGCCCTGACGACCGACGAGGGGCTCTCCGAACCCGCCGGGCAGGTACGGCCGTTGATGATCGTCCACGGCCTCGCGGACGACAACGTGGTGGTCGCGCACGCCCTGCGGCTGTCGTCGGCGCTGCTGTCGGCGGGGCGGCCCCACGAGGTACTGCCGCTGAGCGGAGTGACGCACATGACCCCGCAGGAGCAGGTCGCGGAGAATCTGCTGCTGCTCCAGGTCGACTTCCTCAAGCGGTCGCTGGGGCTGAGCGACGCCTAGGGTCTTTCGTTTGGATCAGGCCGGATCAGCGAGCCCGGCACGATCCGGACGAGAGGCCCTGGGGGAACTCACCAGCCGGGCGGCGGGGACGAGGGCGGCGGCGGTCCGAATCCACCGCCCTGCGGGTAGCCGTGACCGGGCCCCTGCCCCGGGGCCCCGGCCTGCGGGTAGCCGTAACCGGGTCCCTGCCCGTGGGCGCCGGCCGGGGGGTAGCCGTACCCGGGCGCCCCGCCCTGCGGATAGCCGTAACCCTGGTGCGGGCCGACGGGCACGTCCTCGAAGCCCCTGCGGGCCAGGGCGATCAGTGCGGCGGCCCCGGCGACGGCCAGGAAGCACCAGGAGAGCAGGGTGAGCTGGAGCTCGGTCCCCAGCTCACCGAAGCGCTCCAGGAGCTGGTGGTGCAGCGCACGGGCTATGCCGAGCGAACCGGCCGTCAACACGAATCCGGCCACGATCACGCCGAGGGTCCGGGAGTGGACCGCGTGGACCAGGGCACTGACCGCCACGACCAGGCAGAGCAGGGCGACCGTCGCGTTGGTCCAGCCCGGCGGCGCGTCGGTCAGTTCCATGCGGACGTCCGGCCCGCCGACGAACCAGTCGGGGTAGATGCTGGAGGGAAAGGTGAGCAGCTGGCGGATCTCCCAGGCGATCATCACCGCGCCGGCCGCGCCCAGCATCAGGAAGGCGACGGCGGAGGCGCCCTGGCCGGGTCTGGTGGGCCTCGGCTCGTAGAAGTCCTCCGACTGCCTGCGGCCGGCCGCTCCGGTGACGAGGAGGGCGAGCGCGGCGGCCAGGGCCACGAACGTACCGATCAGCGCCCTGGTCCGGAGCTCGTCCGCGTACCGGCCGTCCATCCAGGACGCGCCGATGCCCCAGACGCCGGGCAGCCGGAGCAGGAGCGTGACCAGGCCGGTGGCGACGAGCGCCGACGCGGCCACCGACGAGCGCAGGGCGGCGGCCGTGGCGAAGACGTACACGACGAGCAGGACGAGGTCGCTATGCGAGGTGGCGGGCAGTGCGTCCGGCCGTGCGTCGGCGTAACCCGCCCAGTACCGCAGCAGATCGAGGGGTTCGCTGACGGCCCGCACATCCCGCACGACCCAGCCCACGACCATCACCGCGAGCACGGAACAGAGGACGGCCCCGGTGATTCTCGCACCCCGTGTGAGTGTCACCCCAGCGATACTCCACCGTGCTCCGGCATCGGACAAGAGGGCCTCGGGGAACGGGTAACCGGCTGGGGTGACGTGACGTCACCCCAGCCGGTTCACGGCACCCGCACGGCCGTACGCTGTTCATCATGGACCGTTCGTATATCGGTGCCGCGACAGCCAAGTTGCCTCTGTGTAAACGAAGTTCGTCGGCATTTATGGCTGGATGTCGCCCCGCGTCCCCGGCTCCCGCGGGGGCCGCTTCCTGATCGCGGTGCCCGGCGCCTCCACGTCCGGCCCCCGCCCCTGTCCCGGCGGTGTGTCCCGCTCCCCCTCCGAGGGCACCACGTGCTTCTCCTCGGCGAAGTGGCACGCGGAGTCGTGGCTCGCCGGGCTCTCCGTCAGCCGGAAGGTCGCCGGGACGGCCAGCAGCGGCACTTCCAGCTCGCACCGCTCCTGCGCCTTCCAGCAGCGGGTGCGGAAGCGGCAGCCCGACGGCGGGTTGGCGGGTGAGGGCACGTCGCCGTGCAGGATGATCCGCTCCCGGTACTCGCGGGCCATCGGGTCGGGTACCGGCACGGCGGACAGCAGTGCCTGGGTGTACGGATGGGTGGGGTGCTCGTAGATCTCCTCGTCGGTGCCGATCTCCACGATCCGGCCGAGATACATCACGCCGACCCGGTCGGAGATGTGCCGGACGATCGACAGGTCGTGGGCGATGAACACGAAGCTCAGGTCGAACTCGCTCTGGAGACTGTCCAGCAGGTTGATGACCTGGGCCTGGACCGACACGTCGAGCGCGGAGACCGGCTCGTCGGCGACGATGATCTCCGGGTTGAGCGCGAGGCCGCGGGCGATGCCGATGCGCTGGCGCTGACCGCCGGAGAACTGGTGCGGATAGCGGTTGATGTACTCCGGGTTGAGCCCCACCACGTCCAGGAGGTCCTGCACCTTCTGGCGCCGGCTGCCCTTCGGGGCCACCTCGGGGTGGATCTCGTACGGCTCACCGATGATGTCGCCGACCGTCATCCGCGGGTTCAGCGAGGTGTACGGGTCCTGGAACACCATCTGGATGTTGCGGCGCACCGCCTTCAGCGCACGCCCGGACAGCCTGGTGATGTCCTCGCCCTTGTAGCGGATGGCTCCCGCCGTCGGCCGCTCCAGGTGCACCAGCATCCTCGCCACGGTCGACTTGCCGCAGCCGGACTCCCCCACGATGCCGAGCGTCTCGCCCGCCGACAGGTCGAAGGAGACACCGTCGACCGCCTTGACGGCCCCGATCTGCTTCTTGATCAGGATGCCCTGGGTCAGCGGGTAGTGCTTGACGAGGTCGCGGACCTCCAGGATCGGGTCGCCGTTCGCGTACGCCGTCCCGGTCCGCGCGGTGGACGGCGGGGTGGCCGCCACCTCGCCCTCCTCGCGGGCTTCCTTCCGTCCGCCGGAGTGATCAGCGTGCATCGAGCGTCTCCTTCCAGAAGTGGCAGGCGCTCTGGCGGTGCTCGGACACCTCGTACAGCGGCGGCACGTCCGTGCGGCACACGTCCTGGGCCATCGGGCAGCGGGGGTTGAAGGCACAGCCGGGCGGGATGTGCAGCAGGTTGGGCGGCAGGCCCTTGATCGCGTACAGCTCCCCGCCCTTCTGGTCCAGGCGCGGGATCGACCGCAGCAGGCCCTTGGTGTACGGGTGCGCCGGGGCCTTGTAGATGTCGTGGACGGGCGAGGTCTCGACGATCCGGCCCGCGTACATCACGGCGATCTTGTCGGCGACGTCCGCGACGACACCCAGGTCGTGCGTGATCAGGATCAGACCCATGTTCAGCTCGCGCTGGAGCTCCGCGAGCAGGTCCATGACCTGTGCCTGGACCGTCACGTCGAGGGCCGTGGTCGGCTCGTCCGCGATGATCAGGGAGGGCTCCAGCGCCAGCGCCATGGCGATCATGATGCGCTGGCGCATACCGCCGGAGAACTGGTGCGGGTAGTTGCCCACCCGCTCCTTGGCCGCCGGGATGCGGACCCGGTCCATCAGCTCGACCGACTTCGTCCTGGCGTCCTTGCGGGACATGCCGCGGTGCACGACGAACATCTCGCCGAGCTGCTCCCCCACGGTCAGTACCGGGTTCAGCGAGGACAGCGCGTCCTGGAAGATCATGGCCATCTCCTGGCCGCGGATCTTGCGCCGCTCCTCCTTCTTGAGCTTCAGCAGATCGCGGTCCTTGAAGAGGATCTCCCCGCCGCTGATCTTCCCGGGCGGCATGTCGAGGATGCCCATGACGGCCTGCGCGGTGACCGACTTGCCCGAGCCGGACTCACCGAGGACGGCGAGCGTCTCGCCCTCGGCCACCGAGTAGTTGACCCCGTTGACGGCTTTGGCCACCCCTTCGCGGGTGTGGAACTCCACATGCAGGTCGCGCACTTCGAGCAGCATGGCAACGGACTCCTCAGCGCAGCTTGGGGTCGAGGGCGTCGCGCACCGCGTCGCCGAGCATGATGAACGCGAGCACGGTGATCGCCAGCGCTCCGGCGGGCCAGAGCAGCATGTGCGGGGCGTTGCGGATGTACGGGGAGGCTTCGGAGATCTCGATGCCCCAGGAGACGGCGGGCGGCTTGAGGCCCACTCCGAGGTACGAGAGCGTCGCCTCCAGCGAGATGTACGTCCCCAGCGCGATCGTCGCGACGACGATGACCGGGGCGACGGCGTTGGGCGTGATGTGGCGCAGCATCATCCGGGAGTTGGACGCGCCGAGTGCGCGCGCGGCCTGCACGTAGTCGTTCTGTTTGGCGGTGATCACCGCGCCGCGGGCGATACGGGCGATCTGCGGCCAGCCCAGCAGCACGATGAAGCCGACCACGGGCCAGACGGTGGAGCCGGTGACCACGGAGAGGAAGACCAGGCCGCCGAGGACCACCGGGATGCCGAAGAAGACGTCGGTGATCCGGGACAGGACCGAGTCCCACCAGCCGCCGAAGAACCCGGCGAGGCCGCCGAGGACGCTGCCCAGGAGTGCCACTCCGAGCGTGGCGCAGACGCCGACGGTCACCGAGGTCCGGGTGCCGTAGACGACGCGCGTGTAGACGTCCCGGCCCTGGGGGTCGAAGCCGAAGGGGTGGCCGGGCTCGGAGCCCTTCTGGGCGTCGTCGAGGTTGGCCTGCAGCGGGTCGCCGCTCGCGATCAGCTGGGGCCAGATCGAGATGATCACCAGGAAGATGATGACCAGCCCGGAGATGATGAAGACGGGGTTGCGGCGCAGATCGCGCCAGGCGTCGGACCAGAGGCTGCGCGGCTTGCCCGCCGGTCCCGTCCCCTGGGGGCCGCCCGGCGTCTTCTCCAGACTGACTCCCTCGTCCAGGGCGAGGTCCATGGCGCCACCGGCCCCCGTCGGGGAGATCGCTCCGTCCGATGACAGCGGCTCAGGCATAGCGGATCCTCGGGTCGAGTACGGCGTACAGGAGGTCGACGATCAGGTTGGCTGCCAGGAAGACGAGAACCAGGACGGTGACGAATCCGACGACGGTCTGGGAGTTCTGGCGCAGGATGCCCTGGTAGAGCTGGTATCCGACGCCGTGGATGTTGAAGATCCGCTCGGTGACGATCGCTCCGCCCATCAGGGCGCCCACGTCCGTACCGATGAAGGTGACGACAGGGATCAGTGAGTTGCGCAGCAGGTGCCGGACGACGACGCGGCGCCGGGGCAGCCCCTTCGCGGTGGCGGTGCGTACGTAGTCGGCGCGGGCGTTCTCGGCGATCGAGGTCCGGGTGAGCCGGGTGACGTAGGCCAGCGAGACGGACGCGAGGACGAGCCCGGGGATGATCAGTTCGTTCCACGGGGCCTCCGAGGAGACGGACGGCTTGATGATCCCCCACTCGACCCCCAGCAGGAGCTGGAGCAGCAGGCCGGTGACGAACGTCGGTACGGAGATGACGACGAGGGTCAGGATGAGCACCGTGGTGTCGATGGGGCGGCCGCGGCGCAGGCCGGTGACGACACCGAGGCTGATGCCGATGACGATCTCGAAGACGATCGCGATGATCGTGAGCCTGATGGTGATGGGGAAGGCGGTCGCCATCAGTTCGGTGACCTCCTGCCCGTTGAACGCGGTACCGAAGTCGCCGGTGAAGACGTTGCCCATGTAGGTGAGGTATTGCTGCCAGACCGGCTTGTCGAGGCCGAATTCCGCGCGCAGCTGAGCAGCGGTAGCCGGGTCGCACTGGCGGTCGCCGCAGAGGCCGGCGATGGGATCGCCCATCACGTTCACCATGAGGAAGATCAACAGCGTGGTGCCGAAGAAGACGGGGATCATCTGCAGCAGCCGCCGGATCACATAACGTCCCATGAGGGGCTCCGGGGGTCGGGGCGAACGGGCGGACGGCGGGGACTGCGAAGCCGGGCGGCCGGTACGTCGTCCGCACCGGCCGGCCCGGCCTCCGTCAGCTCACTTGACCGTGATCTGGTCGTACACGGGGACGCTGAACGGGTTGAGCGTGACGTTCTCGATGCGGTCCGAGTAGCCGGCGCTGCCGTTCTGGTACCAGAGCGGGATGACCGGCATCTGCTCGACCATCACCTTCTCCGCGTCCTGGAACGTGGAGACCGCCGTGGCCTTGTCCGTCTCGGCGTTGGCCTTGTCGACGAGGTCGTCGAACTCCTTGTCGCTCCACTTGCCGTCGTTGGACGAGGCGTTGGTGTAGTAGACCGGCTGGAGGAAGTTCTGGATCAGCGGGTAGTCCATCTGCCAGCCGGCGCGCCAGGCGCCCGTCAGCTTCTGCTGGGAGACCTGGCTGCGGAAGTCGGCGAAGGTGCCGACGGGGCTGCCGACGCACGCCTTGTTGTTGCCCATGACGTTGTTGATGCTGTTGCAGACGGCGTCGACCCATTCCTTGTGCGAGCCGGTGTCCGCGTTGTACGAGATCTTCAGCTGGCCGCCGGGGATGCCGCCGTTGTCGTCGATCAGCTTCTTGGCCGCGGCCTTGTCGTACTCGCACGGGGAGCCGCAGAGACCCTTCTTGAAGCCGCCCTCCGCACCGAGGACCGGTGAGGTCCAGTCGGAGGCGGGGGTCCGGGTCTTCTGGAAGATCTGGTCGGTGATCTGCGCACGGTTGATCGCCATCGACAGCCCCTGACGCACCTTGGCGGCCTCGGGCGTGTCCCACTCCGCCTCGTAGAACGGGAAGGCGAGGGTCTGGATGATGCCGGCCGGGGTGTTGATGTAGCGGTCGCCGAGGTCCGCCTCGACGTTCGTGAGCTGCGAGGCGGGCACGTCGTCGACGAGGTCGAGGTTGCCGGCCGTCAGGTCGGTGTAGGCGGTGTTGTTGTCGGTGTAGACCTTGAGGTCGATGCCGCCGTTCCGCGCCTTGTCGTCGCCCGGGTACTTGTCCCACTTGCGCAGGTTCATCGCCGAGCCCTTGGCGTACGTGTCGATCGCGTACGGGCCGTTGCCGACCGGCTTGGAGAGCCAGGCGTCGTGGTCCGTGAAGAACGCCTTGGGCAGCGGCGCGAAGGCGGGGTAGCCCAGGGTGTCCGGCCAGAGCGAGAACTTCTGGGAGAGCTTGACGGTGAACGTCTTGTCGTCGACGACCTTGAGGCCGGCGAGCTTGTCCGTGGAGGCGGAGCCGGCCTCGGGGTGGGCCTTGTCGTAGCCGTCGATCTGGGCGAAGAAGAAGGCGTTCTTCTGGTTGTTCTTCAGCGCTGCGCCGTAGTTCCAGGCGTCCACGAACGAGGCCGCGGTGATCTTCTCGCCGTTGCTGAAGGTCCAGCCGTCCTTCACGGTGACCGTGAAGTTCAGGGAGTCGGTCGTCTCGATCTTCTCGGCGAGCATGTTCTGTGCCTCGCCGGTCTTCGGGTCGTACCTCTTGAGACCCCGGAAGATCATGTCGAGGACCTTGCCGCCCTGCACCTCGTTGGTGTTCGCGGGCTCCAGCGGGTTCTGCGGGTCGCCCCAGGAGGAACTCACGATCCCGTCGGCGCCACCGCCGCCACCACCGCTGTCGTCCCCGCCGCCACAAGCCGTCGCTGCCAGGGCGACGGCCACCGCACATGCGGCCCACTTGGCTTGTGTGGCTCCGCGCATGAAGTGCCTCCTAGAGATTCATTGAGCAACTCAATGCCTCATATCACCCCATTTGCCTTCTGATCGCCTGTTAAACAGGCCCATCGGTGGCGGCCCGACAGCACAAAACCGCCGGGCGGGCTCGAATGACCAAGCCCGCCCGGCGGTGGAGAAAGAAGGAGAACTAGGCCGCGTGAACGACGTCCTTCTCCTCGGCGAAGTGACACGCCGACTCATGAGCGACCGGGGAGTCCACTCCCTTGAAGCGCTCGGGGATCGCCAGCAGCGGCACCTCCGTGGCGCACTTGTCCTCGGCCTTCCAGCACCGCGTACGGAAGCGGCAGCCCGACGGCGGGTTCGCCGGCGAGGGGACGTCACCCGAGAGGATGATCCGCTCGCGGCCCTCACGGGCCTCCGGGTCGGGAACCGGAACCGCCGACAGCAGCGCCTGGGTGTAGGGGTGCGTCGGGTGCTCGTAGATCTGCTCGTCCGTACCGATCTCGGCGATCTTGCCGAGGTACATGACGCCGACCCGGTCCGAGATGTGCCGGACGATCGACAGGTCGTGCGCGATGAAGAGGTAGGAGAGGTTGAACTCGTCCTGGAGCTTCCCCATCAGGTTGATGACCTGCGCCTGCACCGACACGTCGAGCGCGGAGACCGGCTCGTCGCAGATGATGATCTCCGGGTTGAGCGCGAGGCCGCGGGCGATGCCGATGCGCTGGCGCTGACCGCCGGAGAACTGGTGCGGATAGCGGTTGATGTACTCCGGGTTGAGACCCACGACGTCCAGGAGGTCCTGCACCTTGCGGCGCCGCTCGCCCTTGGGCGCGACCTCGGGGTGGATGTCGTACGGCTCACCGATGATGTCGCCGACCGTCATCCGCGGGTTCAGCGAGGTGTACGGGTCCTGGAACACCATCTGGATGTTGCGGCGCACGGCCTTCAGCGCACGCCCGGACAGCTTGGTGATGTCCTGGCCCTTGTAGAAGACCTCGCCGGCGGTGGCCCGCTCCAGCGTCATCAGGAGCTTGGCGACCGTGGACTTGCCACAGCCGGACTCGCCCACGATGCCGAGCGTCTCGCCCGCGAAGAGATCGAAGGAGACCCCGTCGACGGCCTTGACCGCGCCGACCTGCTTCTTGAACAGGATGCCCTGGGTCAGCGGGAAGTGCTTGACCAGGTTGCGCACCTGAAGGATGGGCTCGCCCTGCGACACGGGCGCGTCGATGGCGGCTACGGCCTCCGCCTCGCTGGCCGCGTCCACAGTCGCCACTTCGGTGACGTTCGGGGTGGCGTCCACGGGCTCTTTCTCGATGTCAGCCATGGATCGTCTCCTTCCAGAAGTGGCAGGCGCTGCCGCGGCCGACCAGATCGGTACCGTCCTGCTCGGTCACCGGGCGCAGGGCCGGGATGTCCGTACGGCAGATGTCCTGCGCCATCGTGCAGCGCGGGTTGAACGCACAACCCGACGGCACGTTGAGCAGGTTGGGCGGCAGGCCCTTGATCGCGAAGAGCTCCTGGCCCTTCTGGTCGAGGCGCGGGATCGACTCCAGCAGACCCTTGGTGTACGGGTGCGCCGGACGCTTGTAGATCTCGTGCACGGGGGCGGTCTCGACGATCCGGCCCGCGTACATCACGGCGATCTTGTCGGCGACGTCCGCGACGACACCCAGGTCGTGCGTGATCAGGATCAGGCCCATGTTGTACTCGCGCTGGAGCTCCGCGAGCAGGTCCATGACCTGTGCCTGGACCGTCACGTCGAGGGCCGTGGTCGGCTCGTCCGCGATGATCAGGTCCGGCTCCAGGGCCAGCGCCATGGCGATCATGATGCGCTGGCGCATACCGCCGGAGAACTGGTGCGGGTAGTCCGAGACACGGGCCGCGGCGGCCGGGATCTTGACCTGGTCCATCAGGTCGATGGCCTTGGCCTTGGCTTCCTTCTTGGACAGGCCCTGGTGCACCCGGAACATCTCGCCGAGCTGGTAGCCGACGGTGAGGACCGGGTTCAGCGAGGACAGCGCGTCCTGGAAGATCATCGCGATCTTCTGGCCGCGGATCTTGCGCCGCTCCTCGTTGGACATCTTCAGCATGTCCTGGCCGCGGAAGAAGATCTCGCCCTGCGGGATCTTGCCCGGGGGCATGTCGAGGATGCCCATGATGGCCTGCGCCGTCACGGACTTGCCGGAGCCCGACTCGCCGAGGACGGCGAGCGTCTCACCGGCGTTCACGCTGTAGTTGACGCCGTTGACGGCCTTGGCCACACCGTCACGGGTGTGGAACTCCACGTGCAGGTCGCGGACTTCGAGCAGCGGGCCGACGTGGTCGTCTCCCGAGCGCGCGGACGGGACTTCTGCGGTCTTGTCGATGGTGGTCACGTGCGCCCTCCTTATCGCGTCTTCGGGTCGAGGGCGTTACGGACGGCTTCGCCGAGCATGATGAACGCCAGAACGGTGATGCTGAGCATGATCGACGGGTAGATCAGGATGTGCTGCGCCACCCGGATCTGAGCCGAACCACCGGAGATGTCCATACCCCACGAAACGGTCGGCGAGGCGAGGCCGAGACCCAGGTAGGACAGGGTCGCCTCCGCCGAGATGTACACACCGAGCGAGATGGTCGCGACCACGATCACCGGGGCCATCACGTTCGGCAGGATGTGCCGGAACAGGATGCGGGGCGTGCTCGCACCGAGTGCTCTGGCCGCCTGGACGAAGTCCGACTGCTTGATGGTGATCACCGCACCGCGCATGACACGCGCGATCTGGGTCCAGCCGAGGAACGCCAGGGCGAAGACGACCACCCAGATCGAACGGTCCGTGAACGCCTGGAGGACGACCATCGCGCCGAGCAGGAAGGGCAGGCCCAGGAAGATGTTCGTGAAGCCCGAGAGCAACGCGTCGATCCAGCCGCCGAAGTAGCCGGACAGCATGCCGATCAGGCCACCGAACAGGGTCACCGCGAGGGTCACCGCGACACCGACGATCACCGAGGCACGGGTGCCGTAGATGACGCGGGCGTAGACGCTGCGGCCCTGGCCGTCGTAACCGAACCACTCGGGCGAACCGATCTTGCTCAGCTCGGGCTTGCCCAGGAAGTGGTTCACGAGGTCACCCGTGGTGGGCGAGGCGCTGGTGAACAGGCTCGGGAACGCCGTGATCAGAAGCAGGATCACGATGAGGCCGGCGGAGATGATGAAGTACCAGTTGCGCCGCAGGTCCTGCCAGGCGTCGCCCCAGAGGCTGCGTGGCTTGTCGGCCTTGACGGCCTCGGCGGGTTCCGCGGCGGGTGCGACGGCCTCGTCGGGAGCGGGAGCGGTCTTGGTCAGGTCAGGCATACCGGATCCTCGGGTCCAGGACCGCGTACAGCAGGTCGACGAGCAAGCTCATGAAGAGGTAGACGAGCACCAGGACGGTGACCAGTCCGACCAGGGTGGTGCCCTCGCGCCGGACGATCGACTCGAAGATGGTGCCGCCGATGCCCTTCACGTTGAACAGGCCCTCTGTGACGACCGCGCCGCCCATGAGGGCGCCCAGGTCCGTGCCGAGGAAGGTGACGACCGGGATCAGCGAGTTGCGCATCAGGTGGACACCCACGATGCGGCGCTTGGGAAGACCCTTGGCGACGGCCGTGCGCATGTAGTCCGAGCGCAGGTTCTCCGCCATCGTCGTACGGGTCAGTCGTGCCACGTACGCCAGGGAGAGCGAACCAAGGACGATCGCCGGGGTGAACAACTCGCCCCACGTCGCGTCGTTGGAGACGTTCGGTGCGATCCAGCCGAGCTCGAAGGCGAACACCGACTTGACGATGAAGCCGAGCACGAAGACCGGGATCGAGATGATCAGCAGCGTCAGTACCAGGACGACGTTGTCGGTCAGACGGCCGGCGCGGAGACCGGCGGCCATGCCCAGGGCGAGACCGAGAACGATCTCGATGAGGAACGCCATCGCGGCGAGCCGCAGCGTGACCGGGAACGCGTCGCCGAGTACGTCGGTGACGGGCCGTCCGCTGGCTATCTGGGTGCCGAAGTCGAAGTGAAGGACGATTCCCTTCATGTATTCCCAGTACTGCACCAGAATCGGCTGGTCGAGGCCGAGTTGGTGCCGCATGGCCGCAAGGGTCGCGGGGTCCGCACCCTTGTCCCCGAAGAGCCCCCGCACGGGGTCGCCGGGCAGCGTGTAGACCATCAGGAAGATCAGCAGAGTTGTCCCGATGAAGACCGGGATCATCTGGAGCAGTCGTCGTGCGACATAGCGCCCCATGGTGCCTCCATGTAAGTGGCACGCCGCAGCCGACGGGCCCTCCCTCGTCACCGACCCCCTCGTGGGGTCGTCGGTGTCGCGGAAGGGCCCCCCGGCCACTGCGTGCAGGCTGGCGTCGCAGAAACCGATGTCAGTGTCGGTCCTGCACCGGCCTGCGGACTACGTCGGTGGTTACTTCTTGACCTCGACCTGCGTCAGGATCGGGTCGCCGTCCTGTGCGTAGTCGACGTTCTGGACCTTCTCCGAGTAACCGGCGTTGACCTTGTAGTACCAGAGCGGAATGGTCGGCATGTAGTTGACCAGCTCCTTCTCCACCTCCTGGTACGCCTTGACCGACTCGTCGAGCGAGGGCGCGGTGTCCGCGGCCTTGATCTTCGCGTCGAGGTCCTTGTTCGAGAAGAAGCCGTTGTTACCGGCCGCACCCGTGCGGAACAGGTCGCTGATGAAGTTGGCGTTCACCGGGTAGTCGAGCACCCAGCCACCGCGGTAGAAGGACTTGACCTGCTTGGCGTCGCGGGCGTCCAGGTCGGCCTGGAAGTCGGCCTTGGAGTCGCCGGCGCACTCGACGCCGGTCGCCTGGGTGATGCTGTTGCAGACAGCCTCGACCCATTCCTTGTGGCCGCCGTCGGCGTTGAACTGGATGAAGACCTTGTTGCCCGGAACACCGCCACCCTCCTTGATGAGGGCCTTGGCCTTCGCCGGGTCGTACTTGGTGACGTCACCGGCGACGTTCGGCTGGTAGCCGAGGACGCCCTTGGCGACCCAGCCGGTGGCCGGCTCGCGGGTGCCCTGGAGCACCGTCTTGGTGATCGTGTCCCGGTCGATGGCCATCGACAGGCCCTGGAGGACCTTGGGGTCGGTGTCCTTCCACTGCTTCTGGTACATCGCGACACCGAGCGTCTGGATGGCGGAGTACGCCTTGTCCACAGCGCGGTCACCGAGGTCGGCACGGTAGACCGGGAGGTCCTTCGGGCCGATCTGGCGGAGGACGTCGACGTTGCCCGACTTCAGGTCCTCGTAGGCGGTCTCGATGGTGGTGTAGTTCTTGAAGATCACACCACCGTTCTTCGCCTTGTCGAGACCCTTGTAGTCGTCGTAACGGACGACCTTGATCTGCTTCTTGTGGTCCCAGCTCTCGAACTTGTACGCGCCGTTACCGACCGGCTTCTCGCCGGCCGCCTTCGGGTCCGCGTAGAAGGACTCGGGGAGCGGGGAGTAGACCGTGTAGCCGAGCTTGTACGCGAAGTACGGAAGCGGGGCGTCGAGTTCGATCGTGAAGGTGTAGTCGTCCACGACCTTCAGGCCGGACATGGCGTCGGCCTTCGGCTTGGCGCCTTCCTCCGCGGGGTGCACGTCGGCGAAGCCCTTGATGCCGTCGAACCAGGACGCGTTGGTCTGCGCGTTGGTGATGTTCGCAGCCCAGTTCCACGCCTTGACGTAGGACTCGGCGGTGACCGGGGTCCCGTCGTGGAACTTCCAGTCCTTCTTGAGCTTGACCGTCCACAGCTTGGAGTCCGTGGTGTCGACCGACTCGGCGTTGATCATCTCAAGCTTGCCGGCCGGGTCGTAGTCGACCAGCTGCGAGAAGATCGCGTCGGTGACGATGCTGCCGTTCGACTCCATCGTGTTCGCCGGCTGCAGCGGGTTCTGCGGCTCACCGACCTCGATGGAGAAGATGCCGTTGGGGTCAACCGCACCCTTGGCACCTTCGTTGCCCTTGTCATTACCTTCGCCGCCGCCACAGGCAGTCGCGGCCAGGGCGATGATTGCCGCTCCCGCGACCCACTTGGCGCTCTTGGCACCGCGCATGGGTTTCCTCCTCATGAGTCCACTTTTGACTACAAGAGGGGCACTGGAGAGATCTACCGACACCCCTGACGGCGATCGATTCAGTGCCCCGAGTGTGCTCGTGAGTCGGCACTCCCCACAGTGCGTGACCCATTGACCCGAGCTCAATGGAGCCAACTATTGGGTACGCCCAGGCTGTAAACCACACTTAAAGGGTCTCGGTTTGACAACATCACTAGGGGCCGTGTGCCCGAAATCCGGACAAACTGATCCTAGACAGACACCCCCGAAACGGACCGTTAACACATGTTCCGGAGAGCGACGCCCGATATCCGGACACCTTGACCAGGAAAAGTGATTGACGAAAGGTCCGGCTCCCCACAGTTTCCGTGGGGAGCCGGACCTCTTGTCAATGCCTCGTGCTGACGGATCGTCGAGTGAACCCGACGCTCCGGATGTGGGCCTGCCCTGTCACACGGCGAGCGTGCTCACGGCCGGCCGACGCAGTGTCAGCCGTTCTTGGCGCGCGAGGCGGTGCGGCCGCGCTGCTTGGCGTCCAGGACGACCTTGCGGATACGCACGGTCTCCGGGGTCACCTCGATGCACTCGTCGTCGCGGCAGAACTCCAGGGACTGCTCCAGGGAGAGCTTGCGCGCGGGCACCACGTTCTCGGTGGTGTCCGCGGAAGCCGCACGCATGTTGGTGAGCTTCTTCTCCTTGGTGATGTTCACGTCCATGTCGTCGGCGCGGGAGTTCTCGCCGATGATCATGCCCTCGTAGACCTCGGTGCCGGCCTCGGTGAAGATGACACCGCGCTCCTGGAGGTTGACCATCGCGAACGGCGTCACCGTGCCCGAACGGTCGGCGACCAGCGAGCCGTTGTGACGGGTCCGCAGCTCACCGAACCACGGCTCGTGGCCCTCGAAGATCGAGTGCGCGATGCCCGTACCGCGGGTCTGCGTCAGGAACTCCGTACGGAAGCCGATGAGGCCGCGGGAGGGCACGATCCACTCCATGCGGACCCAGCCCGAACCGTGGTTCGTCATCGTCTCCATGCGGCCCTTGCGGGTCGCCATCAGCTGCGTGATGGCACCGAGGTGCTCCTCGGGCGAGTCGATCGTCATGCGCTCGATCGGCTCGTGCGTCTTGCCGTCGACCTGCTTGGTGACGACCTCCGGCTTGCCGACGGTCAGCTCGAAGCCCTCACGGCGCATCTGCTCGACCAGGATGGCCAGGGCGAGCTCACCGCGGCCCTGGACCTCCCAGGCGTCGGGACGCTCGGTGTCCAGGACGCGCAGCGAGACGTTACCGACCAGCTCGCGGTCGAGGCGGTCCTTGATCTGGCGCGCCGTGACCTTGTGACCCTTGCCGCCCTTGCCGACCAGCGGCGAGGTGTTGGCGCCGATGGTCATAGAGATGGCCGGCTCGTCGACCGTGATCAGCGGCAGCGCGATCGGGTTCTCGGGGTCGGCCAGGGTCTCGCCGATCATGATGTCCGGGATACCGGCGATGGCACAGATGTCACCCGGGCCCGCCATCTCGGCCGGCTTGCGGGTGAGCGCCTCGGTCATCAGCAGCTCGGTGATGCGGACGTTGGACATCGTGCCGTCGCGCTTGATCCACGTGACGGTCTGGCCCTTGCGCAGCTCGCCCTGCTCGACACGGCAGAGCGCGATACGGCCGAGGAAGTTGTCGGCGTCCAGGTTGGTGACGTGGGCCTGCAGCGGGGCGTCCGCGTCGTACTCCGGGGCCGGAACCGTGGAGAGGATCGTGTTGAAGAACGGCTCCAGGTTGGTGCTGTCCGGCGGGACAGTGCCGTCCTCGGGCTTCGTCAGCGACGCGACGCCGTCACGGGCGCAGGCGTAGACGATCGGGAACTCGATCTGGTCCTCGTCGGCGTCCAGGTCCAGGAAGAGGTCGTACGTCTCGTCGATGACCTCGGAGATCCGGGAGTCGGGACGGTCGGTCTTGTTGATGCAGAGGATGACCGGCAGCTTGGCGGTGAGCGCCTTGCGCAGCACGAACCGGGTCTGCGGGAGCGGGCCCTCGGAGGCATCGACGAGCAGTACGACCGCGTCCACCATCGACAGACCGCGCTCGACCTCGCCGCCGAAGTCGGCGTGGCCCGGGGTGTCGATGATGTTGATGGTGATGACGTCGCCGCCATCCTTCGGGTGGTACTTGACGGCCGTGTTCTTGGCCAGGATCGTGATGCCCTTCTCACGCTCCAGGTCGTTCGAGTCCATCATGCGATCGTCGAGGTGCTCCGCGGCGTGCGCGGCGAAGGCGCCGGCCTGCTTGAGCATGGCGTCGACCAGCGTGGTCTTGCCGTGGTCGACGTGGGCGACGATGGCTACGTTACGGATGTCGTGGCGCGTGGGCATGGGTGGCTTGCGCTTCTCTCGGATCGTGGGATCAGGCGTCTCAGTCGGTCTCGAGTCCTCGTACGCCCGCCGGGCGGACACGCCACGGCTAGTCCAATGGTACGGGCCCGGCGCGTCCGGGGCTTCCCGGCCCGATCCGCGAGACCGGTATTCAGCCGATATTCAGCCGGTATTAAGTCATTACTCGGCTGGTGCACGCCCGGAACAGGGCGCGAAAAAACGCGGGGAAACGTGGGGAACGCGGGCGAGCGCGGGAGGAGGTCGCGCACGCCTGTGGGGGGTGTGGGGAGGGTGTACAGCCCGGGTCAGGGCATGAACCACCTTGCCCGCCGGGGGGTCCGGCGGGCAAGGGAATTGAGCTGCTTCTGAGCTTCAGGCAGTCCTTAATGCTGCCTTGACCTGCTACTTCTTACGGTTCGCGGGGGAACCTGCTGCTTGCGGCTTCTTGAAGCCGATGTCCTGGTAATGGGGGGTGGCGAAGCCGAAGGCACCGACGTTGACCAGCTGCTTGTCGGTGGCCACCAGCTGGGGGCGCTGGTAGAGCGGAATCGATCCTGCCGCGGCCCAGATCCGTGCGTCGGCCTGCTTCATCAGATCCCGGGCGGCACCCTCGTCGAGTTCGGAGACCGCCTGGTCGAAGAGCTGGTCGATGTGGTCGGTCCCGACCCGGGTGTAGTTCTGCTCGACCAGCAGCGATCCGTCCGTGGCGGGTTCCGGCTTGGCGAAGATCGGACGGCCGTCGGTCGCCGGGTAGGCACTCGCGGGCCAGGAGTACAGCGCCAGGTCGTAGTCGCCGGAGGCGATGTGGTCCTTGAAGTAGCTCTCGTCGGTGACCTTCGTGATCTCCGTACGGATACCGACGGATTCCAGCATCGCGGCGATCTTCTCGCCGACGCTGCGGAGCGCCTGGGACCCCGGCCCGGAGGGAAGGACGAATCGCAGGGACAGCGGTACGCCGTCCTTGCCCAGCGGGCCCCGTACGGACGCGGGAGCGGGGGCGGCGGTGCCCGCGGGGGCGTAGGCACCGGCGGCGCCACCGGGCTTCTTGTCCTGGGCGGTGGCCTTGTCCTGGGCGGTGGCCCTGGAGGCGTCAGCCTCGGAACCGGTGTCGCCGGTGTCGTTGTCTTTGGCGTCCTTGGTGCCCTTGGCGTCCTTAGTGTCCTTGGTGTCCTTGGCGTCCTTCACCTCGTTGGCCGGTTCGGCGGCATCGGCGGCTGTGAACAGGCCCGCCTGGCGCAGCAGGGCGGCGCTCTGGACGCCGGCGGCCGGGGCGGGGGCGAGGATGCGGGTGGCGGGCCCCTCGTCACGGCGCTCGCCCGGCTTGTCGTCCTGGCCGACGATGTACATGCCCTCGTCGCGGGCCGGTTCGCCCGCCCCGGCAGCGGCGTCGCTCTTCTCGGTGTTCTCCGCCTTCTCCGCCTTCTCCGCCTTCTCCTGCTTCTCCGCCTTCTCGGCCCTCTCCTGCTTCTCTGTCGTGCCTTCCTCCTCCTCCGCCGCCTTGCCGGCGCCCTTCCCGCTCTCCTTCTCGCCCTCCTTCTCCGCGGCCTTCTTCTTGTCGGCCTCGCTGCCCGCCTTGGTGTCCTTGGGCTTCTCCAACGCTCCGCCGTACGTCCAGCCCGCGTCGGCCAGCAGTGCCTGCGCCTCCTTGGTGTCCTGGTCGCCCAGTGCGCCGCTGCCGTCCCTGTAACCGGGCTGCCCTGTCAGCGCGAGGTGGCTGCCGAGCGGTTCCGCGGGCAGTCCGAGCGGCTTCAGGACGGTCTCTGCGAGCTCCTGACGGTCCAGGGCGCGGGCCACGGCGCGGCGTACCCGGTCGTCCGAGAGCGGTCCGGACTCGCCGTTCAGCGCGAGCTGCGTGTAAGCGGGCTCCAGGGACTTGCGTACGACGTAGGCGCGCAGTGACTTCTGCTCGGTGGCGTACGAGGCGATGGCTACCTGGTTGCTCCTGCGGGCCGCCAGCGCGGCCTCCGCCTGCTTCTCGTCGGAGCCGTGGGCCAGCGCCCAGGAGCGCAGGGCGGCGGCGGGGGTGAGGGCGGCGCCGGGGCCGTGGGCGAGCGGCTGTCCGTTGCCGCCGCCATCGCGGGCGGCGAGGGCGACGCGGTGCGCGGCGGCGGCGTCGACGTCCGCGATGTCCACGGTGCCCCCGGTCAGGGCCTCGACGCGCTCGCCGGGCTTGACCGCGCGGAAGACGAGCGAGTCGAGCTTGGGCTTGTCGCCCCACCAGCGCGGGCTGCGGTCCAGCGTGAGCTGTTCCTTGCTCGTGCCGCTGCGCAGCTGAAACGGTCCTGCGGTGACGTTGAGCGTGGTGCGCGCGCCGTCGTTGAAGGTGTCCGGGGAGCCGGTCACCTCCTTCGGCAGCAGGGGGGAGAAGAGCGAGCGCCAGTCCGCGTACGGCTTGGCGAAGGTCACCCGGACCTGGAGGTCGTCGTAACCGCGCTCGATCTTCTCGATCCGCTCGTAGCCGGCGTTGCGGGCGGTCCAGTACGCCGAGTCCTTGCCGCTCAGCGCACGCCACTGGGCGACGAAGTCGGGGGCCCCGATCTCCCGCCCGTTGCTCCACACCGCCTGCTGGTTGAGCTTGTAGAGCACGACCTGCCTGGGCTCCCGCTCGATGATCTTCGCGGACTCCAGATAGTCCGGGTTGAGCCGCGGTGTTCCCTTGGCGTCCATCGGGAAGAGCGAGGGCAGCAGGGCGCCGGTGACGCGCGCGGTCGACCCGTTGGCATCCGCCTGATAGGCGTTCAGGGTGCTGGGCATCGAGTCGATCGCCCAGGTGACCGTGCCGCCGTCCCGCACCAGGTCCCGGGCGGCGGGGGCGATGTCCTGGGGGACGGCCGCGGAGGAGGTCTCCTCGCTCCCCGAGCTGCATCCGGCCAGCACCGGGATCGTGAGCACACCCGTCGTGAGGAGCGCGAGGGAGCGGCGCTTTCGGGCCGTCCCGCGCGGGACGCCGACGTGGGACATGGCTGATACCTCCGGGGCCGACCCGGTCCACCCCGTACCGGAATGGACCGGATTCTTCTTGTTTGGTGGCATTTGCAGTTGATCACACTGGTTCCGTCCATCCACTGAAGGCGCCTACGCGCGAGAGGCGGCGCAGACACGGCGCGGCGCGCCGCCAACCTCACCCGGGCGGCGGAACGGTCCGGCCCCGGCCGCGCCGAGCCGGGGTTGCGCGCTCCCTTCACAAACCAGATGTGACGCGCGACACTCGCATGCGCATGAGCATTGCCACCCGCCATCGCGGAAGTGAGGGCAAGTCATGTCCCTGCACGAGGAATTGACGGCTGTTCAGCACTGTCTCGACGACCTGGTCCGCACCGTCGGGCGGCTGGAGCGCAGCCTCGCCCGTTTGCGCGAGGACGCGGCCGGCCGGCCCGGCACCCCGGACCACCCCACCGACATGGTCACCATCACCGAGGCGCCGTACGACGCCACGCTGTGGACGGACTCGGACGACGAGGGTCTGGGAGTCCGCGGCAGACACGCCCCCTAGGGCCTGGCCCGAGCGACAGGCCCCAGGCCCCTTCACGGCCCAGCCACCCAGTCCCGAGGAGCACTCCTTGGCCACCGGTACGGAACCAGGCACCCAACCACCGCACCCGCCCCCGCCGCGGACGGGCAGCGGCACCGGCGTCCGGCACGCCTCGCGCGCCGCCATCGCCGCCCGGCATCTGCGCACCGACCGCTGGTGGTCGGCACCCGCCGCGACGGCAGGCGGACTGCTCGCCTTCATCGTCTACTCGTCGTGGCGGGCCTTCGCCAACGCCGACTACTACGCCGCCCCGTACGTATCGCCGTTCTACTCGCCCTGTCTGGCGGAGAACTGCGCGCCGATGCGCTCGGGACCCAACTGGGAGATCTTCGGCAGCTGGTGGGGCCTCTCCCCCGCCCTGATCGTCCTGGTCTTCCCGCTGGGCTTCCGGCTGACCTGTTACTACTACCGCAAGGCGTACTACCGCGGCTTCTGGGCCTCTCCCCCGGCCTGCGCGGTCGCCGAGCCGCACTCCTCGTACACCGGCGAGACCCGCTTCCCGCTGATCCTGCAGAACATGCACCGCTACTTCTTCTACGCGGCGCTCCCGGTCGCCGGAATCCTCACGTACGACACCGTGCTCGCCTTCCGCGACGAGCACTACGCCTGGGGGCACATGGGTCTCGGCTCCCTGATCTTCCTGGTGAACATCACCCTGATCTGGGCGTACACCCTCTCCTGCCACTCCTGCCGGCACATCATCGGCGGCCGGCTGCGGCACTTCTCCAAGCATCCCGTGCGCTACCGGCTCTGGGGCTGGGCCGGGAAGCTCAACGGCCGGCACATGCAGCTCGCCTGGGCCTCCCTGATCAGCGTGGCGGTGGCCGACTTCTACGTCTATCTCGTCGCGTCCGGCGCTTTCGACGATCCGAGGTTTTTCTGAATGACTGAGCTCGAACGGCAGCAGTGGGACGTCGTGGTGGTCGGAGCCGGCGGTGCCGGTCTGCGGGCGGCGATCGAGGCACGGGAGCGCGGAGCCCGTACCGCCGTCATCTGCAAATCGCTCTTCGGCAAGGCCCATACCGTCATGGCGGAGGGCGGCATCGCCGCGTCCATGGGCAATGTGAACTCCGGGGACGACTGGCAGGTGCACTTCCGCGACACCATGCGCGGCGGGAAGTTCCTCAACCAGTGGCGGATGGCCGAGCTGCACGCCAAGGAGGCGCCCGACCGGGTCTGGGAACTGGAGACCTGGGGCGCGCTCTTCGACCGCACGCCCGACGGCAGGATCTCCCAGCGCAACTTCGGCGGCCATGAGTATCCCCGGCTCGCACACGTCGGGGACCGTACCGGCCTCGAACTGATCCGCACGCTCCAGCAGAAGATCGTCGCGCTCCAGCAGGAGGACTTCCGCGAGACCGGCGACTACGAGGCGCGCCTCAAGGTCTTCCAGGAGTGCACGGTCACCCGCGTCCTCAAGGACGGCGAGAAGGTCAGCGGCACCTTCTGCTACGAGCGTGAGTCCGGCCGCTTCTTCGTGCTCGAAGCACCCGCGGTCGTCCTCGCCACCGGCGGCATCGGCAAGTCCTTCAAGGTGACGTCGAACTCCTGGGAGTACACCGGCGACGGCCACGCCCTGGCCCTGCTGGCCGGCGCTCCCCTGCTGAACATGGAGTTCGTGCAGTTCCACCCGACCGGCATGGTCTGGCCGCCGTCGGTGAAGGGGATCCTCGTCACCGAGTCGGTGCGGGGCGACGGCGGGGTGCTGCGCAACTCCGAGGGCAAGCGGTTCATGTTCGACTACGTCCCCGATGTGTTCAAGGAGAAGTACGCGCGGTCGGAGGAGGAGGGCGACCGCTGGTACGAGGACCCGGACCACAACCGCCGCCCGCCCGAGCTGCTGCCGCGCGACGAGGTCGCGCGCGCCATCAACGCCGAGGTGAAGGCCGGCCGCGGTTCACCGCACGGCGGGGTGTTCCTGGATGTGTCGACCCGGATGCCCGCGGACACGATCCGCCGCCGGCTGCCCTCGATGTACCACCAGTTCAAGGAGCTGGCGGATGTCGACATCACCGCCGAGGCGATGGAGGTCGGGCCGACCTGTCACTACGTGATGGGCGGGATCGCCGTCGAATCCGACAGCGCTTCCGCGCTCGCCGTACCGGGGCTCTACGCGGCGGGCGAGGTGGCGGGCGGTATGCACGGCTCCAACCGGCTGGGCGGCAACTCCCTCTCCGACCTGCTCGTCTTCGGGAGGCGGGCGGGCCTGCACGCCGCCGCCTACGCGGCGGGGCTCTCCGCCCTCCCGGCCGTGGACGAGGAGCAGATCGACGCGGCCGCGGCGGAAGCCCTGCGTCCGTTCGCCGCGGAGGAGCTGGAGGACGGGGCCGCCGCCGAGAATCCGTACACCCTGCACCAGGAACTCCAGCAGACGATGAACGACCTGGTCGGCATCATCCGCCGTGCGCCGGAGATGGCGCAGGCCCTGGAGAAGCTGGCCGGACTGCGCGTACGGGCGCGCCGCGCCGCGGTGGAGGGCCACCGGCAGTTCAACCCCGGTTGGCACCTCTCCCTGGACCTGCGGAACATGCTGCTGGTCAGCGAGTGCGTCGCGCGGGCGGCGCTGGAGCGTACCGAGAGCCGGGGCGGTCACACCCGCGAGGACTGCCCCGCCATGGAACGCGCCTGGCGCCCGGTGAACCTGTTGTGCCGGCTCGCCGATCCGGAGGGCGGGAGCGCGTCCGGGGACGGCCGGAACGAAGGAGGGCACGGCCGGGCGCCGGAGGACCCGCTGCGCGGCCGGATCGAGCTCGTGAGGAAGTCCACCGAACCCATCCGTCCGGACCTGCTCGCCCTGTTCGAGAAGGAAGAGCTGGTCAAGTACCTCGCCGAAGAGGAGCTGTACGAGTGAGCAGCTACAACGCGCGGTTCAGGGTCTGGCGCGGGGACACCGGCGGCGGCGACCTGGAGGACTTCACGGTCGAGGTGAACGACGGTGAGGTCGTCCTCGACATCATCCACCGCATCCAGGCCACCCAGGCGGGCGATCTCGCGGTCCGCTGGAACTGCAAGGCGGGCAAATGCGGTTCGTGCAGCGCGGAGATCAACGGCCGGCCGCGGCTGCTGTGCATGACCCGGATGTCGGTGTTCGACCGCCGGGAGACGATCACCGTCACACCGCTGCGGGCCTTCCCCGTCGTCCGCGATCTGGTGACGGACGTGACGTTCAACTACGCGAAGGCGCGGGAGGTGCCCGCCTTCGTGCCGCCCGAGGGGGTGAAGGCGGGTGACTACCGGATGCAGCAGGTCGACGTGGAACGCTCACAGGAGTTCCGTAAGTGCATCGAGTGCTTCCTGTGCCAGGACACCTGCCATGTGGTGCGCGACCACGAGGAGAACAAGGCGTCGTTCGCCGGTCCGCGCTTCCTGATGCGGGTGGCCGAGCTGGACATGCATCCCTTGGACGCCGCGGCCAGGTCTGGCCTCGACCGGAAGGCGACGGCACAGGAGGAGCACGGCCTGGGCTACTGCAACATCACGAAGTGCTGTACGGAGGTGTGCCCCGAGAACATCAAGATCACGGACAACGCGCTGATCCCGTTGAAGGAGCGCGCCGCGGACCGCAAGTACGACCCGCTGGTCTGGCTGGGCAACAGGATCGGCCGTCGACGCGACGGGGCGTGAGGTGCTGCCGTCGCGCTCGAGAACTTGTGCTCCGTGTGCGGCGTCCGGCCGTGCCGGCACCGTGGGCGCCAGGACTCTCCCGCACCGCTGCTTACCGGCCGCCCCGCACCGGATGGCCTTGCCCGTGCGGGGCCCCGCAATCTAGGGTGAATGCGCTTTCAAAAGCCGAGTGAGCCGCACCTTCCCGGAAAACGACCGAATGCTGCCCGCCGAAGACCATCGGCGGCCGGCTCTCTCGGCTCCGGCTCTTCGTCGAGAGGTTCTGGAGACTCCTCCCCGTTCCGAAGGACGGGGCTTCTCGCCATGCCTGGTCGGCCCTCACCGCCGGGCGGTCCGCCGCGGCCGTCCGAGGCTCCTGCCGGGCTCCGCCGGGTCGCGGTCACGGAAGGCCGGACATAGCCTCCCAAATGTGACGCCGCCTGCGAGTCGTACCCGGATGTCCGGATTCGGCAGAGCCCTCCTCACCGCGCTGATCCCGGTGTGCTGGCTGCTCCTGCCCCCCACACCGGCCGCACGCGCCGACGACCCCGTGACGCTGTCCCGCGAGGGGCAGATCACCGACAGGGTGGGGGCGGTCGGAGACCGCGAGGTACCGGTGGAGGCCGCGCTCGACGCGCTCTACCAGGACCGCCGCGTCCAGCTCTTCGTCGTGTACGTACGCGACTTCTCCGGCCGGTCCGCGCAGACCTGGGCCGATGAGACGGCCAACCGCAACGGCCTCGGGCAGGAGGACGTGCTGCTGGCCGTGGCCACGCACGACCGGCAGTACGCCTATTCGGTCGACGCCGGTTCGCGGCTCACCGATCAGCAGTTGCGGGACGTGGCGAGCACCGCCATCGAACCCGCCCTCACGGCGAACGACTGGGCGGGCGCCGCCATCGGAGCCGCCAACGGCTACTCCGCCGTGCTGGCGGGACAGCCCGTGCCCACCCCCACGCTCACCCCTGGCGCCGCCGATCCCGGAACGGGCGGTTCCGACAGCGGCGGCGCCGGGGACCTGATCCTGCCGGTGGCGCTCGTCGGCGGGGCGGGCGCGGTCGCCGTCTACGCGTACACACGGCGCAAGCGACGCGCTTCGGGCCGCACCACCCCCGCCGCGGCCGGCTGGGGCTCCGGAGCCGCGGACACGGAGCCGCCGACTCCGCTGCCGGAGCTCGACGGCCGGGCCAAGGAAGTGCTGGTGGACACGGATGACGCGGTGCGCACGAGCGAGGAGGAACTCGGTTTCGCCACCGCGCAGTTCGGGGAAGAGGCGGCGGTCCCGTTCACGGAAGCGGTCACCCGTGCCAAGACGGAGCTGACGGCCGCCTTCAGGCTGCGGCAGCAGCTCGACGACGCCTTCCCGGAGGACGACGCGGCGCGGCGGCGGATGCTCGACGAGATCATCAGCCGCTGCGCGGAGGCCAACGAGCGACTGGACGCCGTGTCGGAGGACTTCGACCGGCTGCGGGCCCTGGAGCGCACCGCCCCGCAGGCCCTGGCCACCGCCGAGTCGGCCTTCCGCGCGCTCGCGGGCCGGGTCTCCACGGCCGAGGCGACCCTCACCGGCATGCGCAGCCGGTACGCGGAATCGGCTGCCGCCCCCGTCGCGAGCGGCATCGAACAGGCCAAGGACCGGCTCCTCTTCGCGACCACCAGTCTCAACGAGGCCCGCCAGGCCGTGGACGGCGGGGACAACTCCAGAGCCGCCGTATACGTGCGGGCGGCCGAAGGGGCGATCGGCCAGGCGGCCACGCTGGCCGACGCCGTGGACCGGCGCGCCACGGAATTCGCCGAGGCCGCGGGCAGGCTGCCGGCCTCGCTCACCGAGACCGAGACGGACCTGGCGGACGCCGGCGGGCTCCTCGAAGGCACCACCGAGGGGATGTCGACCGCCGATCTGCGCGGCCGTGTCGCCCGTGCCGAGGCGGTACTCAAGGACGTACGGGCCGAGCTGGCAGCCGGTCCGTACGACCCGATCGACGCGCTGCGCAGGGTCGAGGAGGCGGACGCCGCACTGGACGAGGCGCTGGCGGGAGCCCGTGAACGGGAACAGGGAACCCTCCGGGCCCGCTCGCTCCTCGATCAGGCGATGCTCACCGCACGCGCCACGATCGGCGCCGCCGCCGACTTCATCACCACACACCGGGGCGCCGTGGGAAGCCAGGCCCGCACCCGGCTGGCGGAGGCCCAGCGGCGGTGGGAGCGGGCCGGGGAACTGGCGGGGGCGGACGATCCGCAGGGTGCGCTGGCCGAGGCACAGCAGGCGGACGCGCTGGCCGGCCAGGCGCAGAGCCTGGCCGAGCAGGACGTGCGGAGCTACGGGAACCAGATGGGACCGGGCGGTGGACAAGGAGGTGGAGGCGGGATGAGCGGGGCAGTCCTGGGCGGGATCATCCTCGGCGGACTCTTCGGCGGCGGGGGCGGCCGGGGCGGGAACGGCGGTTTCGGAGGAGGGTTCGGGGGGTCCGGGGGCGGCGGTTTCGGTGGCGGGCCGGGCAGTTTCGGCGGCGGGGGCACACGCGGCCGCCGGGGCGGCGGCGGCCGCTTCTGACCTACGGCGGCACGGCTCGCCCTCCCTCCGTGTTCGGCGTTCCGCGCCGCGCTCCTTCGTTCGTCCGCCTTTGTTCGTCCGCCTTCGTTCGTCCACCTTCGTTCGTCCGTCGTCGTATGTCGTCAGTCGTTCTCACCCAAGGAGAGGTGCCATGACCAAGCAGACCGTCCTCGGCCGCGTCACTCAGCTGGCGAAGGCCAACATCAACGCCCTGCTGGACCAGGCGGAGGACCCGCAGAAGATGCTGGACCAGCTGATCCGTGACTACACGAGCAATATCGCCGAGGCCGAGCAGGCGGTCGCCGCCACCATCGGCAACCTCCGGCTGATGGAGCAGGACCACCGCGAGGATGTCGACGCGGCCAGGGAGTGGGGGCAGAAGGCGCTCGCAGCCAGCAGGAAGGCCGACGAACTGCGCGGCGGCGGATCGGCCGCCGATGCGGACAAGTTCGACAACCTGGCGAAGGTCGCTCTGGGCCGTCAGCTCCAGGCGGAGAAGGAGGCGAAGACCGCCGAGCCGACCATCGCCTCCCAGACAGTGGTGGTGGACAAGCTCAAATCCGGTCTCGACCAGATGAGGACCAAACTGACGGAGCTGAAGTCCAAGCGTGACGAGCTCGTGGCCCGCGCCAAGTCGGCGCAGGCGCAGAACCAGATGATGGACGCCGTGAAGAACATCGACGTGCTCGACCCGACCAGCGAACTCAGCCGCTTCGAGGACAAGGTGCGGCGGGAAGAGGCCAGAGCCGTGGGCAAACAGGAGCTCGCGGCGTCGTCGCTGGACGCCCAGTTCGAGCAACTGGACAGCCTGGGTGACAGTGCCGAGATCGAAGCCCGCCTCGCCGCCCTGAAGACGCCCTGACAAGCGCCGACAACCCGAGGGGGGCTCAGCACACGCTCATGTCCATACACACGCTCGTGCTCGTGCTCGTGCTCAGTACATGCTCAGCAGTTGCTCGACCGAGAGCTCGGCGGCAGGCGCTCCGTCGGGCAGGGCCAGTTCGAACCAGACCGTCTTGCCGCGTGGTGTCCGCCTCGACCCCCACGCCGCGCTCAGCAACCCGACCAGCTGCAGCCCGCGCCCGCCCTCGTCCGTGTCGCGTGCCCGCCGACGCCGCGGCTGGACGAGGCCCGCGTCCCATACCTCGCACACGAGCGTACGGTCGCGCAGCAGCCTGAGCCGGATCTCGCCCTCGCCGTACCGGAGCGCGTTGGTGACGAGTTCGCTGACGAGCAGTTCGGTGGTGTCCACCAGGTCGTCCAGGTCCCAGGCGAGCAACTGGGTGCGGGCCAGTTCCCGGGCACGGCCGACCGAGCGCGGTTCGCGCGGCAGGGTCCAGTCGCCGATCGCGTCCGCCGGCAGTCCCTGGATACGGGCCATCAGCAGGGCTATGTCGTCCTCGCCGTGGCGGGTGTCCAGTGTCGTCAGCACGTGGTCACAGACATTCTCCAGCGGCCGGACCGGCGAGGTGAGGGCCTCGCGCAGTGCCTCCAGGCCCTCGTCGAGCGGGTGGTCGCGGGATTCGACGAGGCCGTCCGTATAGAGGGCGAGGAGGGCGCCCTCCCTGAGCTCCACCTCGACCTCCTCGAAGGGTTCGCCGCCGACGCCGAGCGGCATCCCCGGCGGGACGTCGAGCAGCAGTGCCGGTTCGCCGGGTTCGACCACGACAGGAGGGAGGTGACCGGCGTTGGCGAACGTGCACCGGCGGGTGACCGGGTCGTAGACGGCGTACACGCAGGTCGCCAGATACACCTCGGAGAGGTCCGCCTCACGGGACTTGTGGGCGGCCCGCGAGGGCCACTGGGCGCCGCCGCCTCCGCCGAAGCCGTCGCTCCGCTCGCCGCCACCGGGGGTACCGAGGCCGCGGGCGACCTCGTCGAGGGCGGACAGCACCTCCGCCGGTTCCAGGTCGAGAAGGGCCAGCGTCCGTACGGCGGTGCGCAGCTCACCCATGGCGACGGCGGCCCGCAGGCCACGGCCCATGACGTCACCGACGACGAGCGCGGTGCGGTGGCCGGGGAGTTCGATCACGTCGAACCAGTCGCCGCCGACCTCGGTGGCCGTGTTGCCCGGCAGATAGCGACAGGCGATGTCGAGCCCCGCGGCCTCGGGGTCGCCCGGAGGGAGCAGGCTGCGCTGGAGGATCAGGGCGCGTTCGTGTTCGCGGCGGTAGAGACGGGCGTTGTCGATGCAGACGGCCGCCCGGGCGGCCAGTTCGGTGGCCAGTGCCCGGTCCCGCTCCCCGAAGGACTCGCTGCCCTTGGTCCGGGAGAACTGGACGAGGCCGACGACCGTGTCATGGGCGACCATCGGCACGGCGAGCGTGGAATGGACGAAGCTGCTGTCGTCGCCGGGCACGTCCTCGACGAGTCCGGTGCGCAGGGCGACGGCACAGGGCGAGTGGAACGGGTAGCGGTGGACCGAGCCGAGGGCCGGCGGTCCGGTGTGCCCGTCGGATGCGGCGCTCTCCGGTTCGGTGGCGGACAGGGCGTCGGAGACGGCGCTGGCCATGGCGACCCGGCGCAGTTCGGCCGATCCGACGGACTGCGCCGGGTTGCGGGAGCCCCAGCTGCCGGGTGGTGCCTCTTCGCCCGTGAGCAGTCCTTGGTACAGATCGACGGAAGCGAGGTCGCAGAAGCCGGGCACGGCCACATCGAGAAGTTCGCGCGCGGTGGTCTCCAGGTCCAGGGAGTTGCCGATGCGCGCGCCGGCTTCGTTGAGGAGGGCGAGGTTGCGGCGGGCGCTGGCCGCCTCGCGGGCGGCCATGTGCCGGCGGGTGACGTCGGTGGCCAGCCCCGCCACACCGACCGGCCGCCCGGCCCCGCTGTGCACCCGGTAGAGGTTCATCGACCAGTGACGGCTTTCACCCGCGCCGGGCGCGCTGCCCACCAGCTGAAGGTCCGTGACGGCCTGCCCGGTCTCCAGCACCCGCTTCAGGGTCCTGGACAGCCGGTCGGCCTCGGGGCCGGAGAGATAGTCGTCGACCGTGCGCCCACGGTGGTCGTCGGCTTCCCCGCCGAAGACGGTGGCGAACCGCTGGTTGGCCCGTACGACGGTGAAGTCCATACCGAACAGCACGAAACCGAAAGGAGATTGGCCGAAAATGGCTTGCGATGCCGCGAGGTCCGTTTCGACCAGACGAAGGGCCCGTACGTCGACCACGATGCAGAGCGCGGCCCGTTCCCCGTTCGCCGTCTCGCTCGGCATGACATAGATCTCGGCGACGCCGTGCGCACCGTCCTCGCCCGGCATCCGGAACGGGACGTAGCCCGTCCACTCCTTGCCGTCGAGGATCTCGGCGACCCTCCGACGACCCTCGTCCCGGAGCTCGGCAGGCATGAACGCCTCGACCGGGTCCCTGCCCACCACCTCGTGGGAGGTCATGCCGAACAGACCGGCGGCACGCCGGCTCCACTGCTCGATCAGCCCGTCGGGCCCGATCGAGAAGGAGGCGATCCTGACGTAGTCATAGATCGAGCCAGGTGGGCTGCTCTGCCACACGATGTCGCCCGCTGTCCCAGGTATCTCGCTCACGCGACCGTCCCCTCCAGCTCACACACCGGACCGGTCCTGCCCGCAGTATTCAGCACTACGGCCGCTACCGACACGGCGTTCACGATCACAGCAAGGTCTCAGTCCCTTTCAGCCAGGTTCTGCCCGACCTCTGGTGATCGCTGTGCGTTCCACCCCACTCCTAACCGGGGAGAGCCAGCTCGAACCACACCGTCTTGCCACTCTTTCCACGACGGGTCCCCCAGCGGCGCGCGGAACAGGCCACCAGCTGCAGTCCGCGCCCCCCTTCGTCGTCCGGTCCCGCGCTGCGTTCGGTGGGCACATCCGGAAGCGGATCGGAGACTTCCACCAGCAGTCCGGACGGGGCAGGTGCTTCGGACGGGGACGAACGGTCGGCCTCGGCGCCCTCGTCGGGGCGGGGCCTCACCAGCCGTACGCCGATGGGCCCGGAGGCGTAGCGCAGGGAATTGGTCACCAACTCGCTGACGAGCAGTTCGGTCACATCGGCGAGCGCTCCGTCGAGCCCCCAGGAACGCAGTGCGTCACGAACCGCGTGCCGGGCGCTGCGCACGGAGCCCGGAACCGCCGGAAAAGTCCAGGCGGCACAGTCGCCATCGATGTCGATCACGCCGATCACTTCCCAAGACCAGCAACAGGTCGCACCCCCGGAAAGGGGAATAATCAGCACATACCCGGCATTCGGTGCGGCCTACCGCCCGAGGCGGCGCATAGGGCGTACGGGTGTACGCCGGTGCTCAGCGGTGGGCGGCACCCCGCAGGCGGCGCGCCGCCTCGGCGACCGCGGGCCGGTCCTGGTCCAGCCAGTCGACGTCGTCCACCTCGTCGGGCCCGAGCCACCGCAGCGCGTCATGGTCCTGGAGGGCGCGGGGCTCACCGGTGACCAGTGCCACCGTCCACACGTGGAGCACGTATCCGGGCTTCAGCGGCCACTCACCGGGAATGCGCTCCAGCGCCCGCGACTCCACGCCCAGTTCCTCGCGGAGCTCCCGGACGAGTGCCTGTTCGCCGCTCTCCCCCGGCTCCACCTTGCCGCCGGGCAGCTCCCAGCGGCCCGCCAGCTCGGGCGGGGCGCTGCGGCGGGCGGCCAGCAGCCGTCCCTGGTCGAAGACGGCGCCGGCCACCACCACGGAAGCGTTCATACGCGGGAGCGTAGCCGCCCCCGGCCACTCCGGAAGATGCCGGGCTCGTACGGGGCGGGCCGGGAAATCAGCGCCGTTGTCACGGTCGGGCGCTCTGTCCCACGCGCTCCACCCAGTACAGCTGCTTGTGGCCGCGACTGTCGAGGCCGTCCGCGATCTTCTGGGCCTCGTCCTGCGTGGCGTACCTGCCGACGCGGTAGCGGTTGCCGTTGTCGTCCTGCCGTATCACCAGCCACGGGAGCACGGCACCGCTGTCGCTCATCGTGGCCCTCCCCAGCATGTTGCCCCTCTCCCCACCGGAGTGCACGTCTCTAAGGATCCCCAGGAAACCGCAGTACGCATATGCCCGAGCCTACGCCTGACCTTTACTCAGCGGATGCGTCTTTACACAAAGAGATACGCATCAAGCCAAGCGGGCAGGGGCGCACTCTTCCGAATGCGCCCCTCGGTCCTCGACGCGCCCGTTTCAGCGGCCCGCGGGCGGTGACGGGGCGGGGCCCTCAGCCGTCCGCACGCACAGGCAATACGGAAGGCATCGGCAGCGGCACCGGCCCGGCGGACGGCTCCCTGCGGCACACGTCCCCGCACTCGGCGTCCAGCGAGCAGCACAGCGAACAGATCGGCCCCGCCTGGACCGGGCAGTCCGCGATGTCCGGCAGTTCGTACGCGGTCTCGCACACCGCGCACCGGTGGGTCGCGGTGATGTCGGCGACCTCGACGTCCGGCCCGTTCACCGGGTTCGGGCGGGCCAGGTAGTACTTCCCCTTGGTGGCCCAGGCGATCAGCGGGCAGAGCACGAGCGAGAGCCCGGCCGCGATGAAGGTCGAGAACGCCTCCGCGTACTCCCCGAAGAGCCCGAAGAACGCCAGGATCGAGACGGTCGAGGCGACCACCATCGCTCCGAATCCCGCCGGGTTCACCGCGTGGAGATAGGCCCGCTTGAACTCGATGTACGGCGGGCTGAGTCCGGTCCTCTTGTTGATGACCAGGTCCGCGGCGACGGCCACGATCCAGGCGATGCCCACATTGGAGTAGAACCCCAGCAGCTTGTTGAGGGCCGCGAACATGTTCATCTCCATCAGCGTGAGCGCGATGGCGAGGTTGAGGAAGATGTACCAGACCCGGCCCGGGTGCTTGTGGGTGATCCGGGAGAAGAAGTTCGACCAGGACAGCGAGCCGCTGTAGGCGTTGGTCACATTGATCTTGACCTGCGAAACGATCACGAAGACCGCGGCGGCGGGCAGGGCGAAGGACCCCAGCCACGGCTTGAGGGCCTCGATCTGCGGGGCGATCGGCTCCAGCGCGTGCGTCTTGCCGACCGCCTCCAGTGCGACGAAGGCGAGCAGTGCCCCGCCGAGCTGCTTCGCGGCGCCGATGACCACCCAGCCGGGTCCGGCCGCGAGGACTGCGAGATTCCACCGCCGCTTGTTGGCCTCCGTCCTGGCCGGCATGAAGCGCAGATAGTCGGCCTGCTCGCCGATCTGGGCGATGAGCGAGAGCGCGACCCCCGTACCCAGCCCGAACGCGATCCAGGAGAAGCCGGAACCCGCCCCCTCCGTCCCTCCGAAGGAGGTGAAGTCGCCCCAGGCATCGGGGGCTTCGAAGGCGAGGACCACGAACGGCAGCACCATCCCGATGATCCAGACCGGCTGCGTCCACGCCTGCACCTTGGCCAGTGCGCCCATGCCCCGGAAGACGATCGGGATGACGATCAGCGTCGTGACCAGATAGCCGGCCTCCACGGGAAGCCCGACGGCCTGATGCATGGCCTGCGCCATGATCGAGCCTTCGAGAGCGAAGAAGATGAAGGTGAAGGACGCGTAGATCAGCGAGGTCAGCGTCGAGCCGAAGTAGCCGAAGCCCGCGCCCCGCGTGACCAGGTCCATGTCCAGGCCGTACTTCGCGCAGGCCCGCGCGATCGGTATGCCCGTCACGAAGATGATCACCGCGGCGGCGAGGATCGAGGTGAGCCCGCTGGTGAAGCCGTACGTGAAGACGATCGAGGCCCCGATGGCGAAGTCGGCGAGATAGGCGATTCCGCCGAGCGCCGTACCGGCGACCACCGACGGTGACCAGCGCCGGAAGGAATGCGGCGCGTATCGGAGCGAGTAGTCCTCACGGCTCTCGTCGGCGGCTAGCCGCGCATAGCTGCGCCCAGGCGCTCCGGTTCCTCCCGGAGCCCCCGCGTCCGGCACTTCGGCCGTGGTGGGGGTGGCGGTGTCCGTCATCGGCGGCTTCCCGTTCGTCGGTCCGGAGTGCGGGTGACGAACGGGAAGTTAGGAGCCGGACATGACAAATTGTTGATACCGGTGATTGCCCAGGCGTAACGGGAGCCGAGGAGGCGTTAACTCGGTGTCACGGGCGACGCACAAGCCGTTCGGATACCGGTCACGCGACAGGAACGCTCCGCTGATGGGGGCAGGTGGAACGGGCAACCCGGGTCACGCGGGACGAGCGGCCGGACTCACTTGACCGGCAGGTGGTAGGCGATCCGGTAGCGGTCGGCGGGCACCACCACATCCGCCGTCTCGACGGCCCGGCCCGACGCGTAGTACGTCCGCTCGATCACCATCACCACATGGCCCGGTACGCCGCCGAGCGCCAGGAGCTCCTCCGCAAGCCCCGGCCTCGCACCGACGTCCTCGGCCACGTTGTCCACGACGACATCGATGGCCGCCATCCGGTCGACCACCCCGCAGCCGCCCAGCGGACCCTCCTCCGGCAGCATCACCGGCGTGCGTCCCGTGACCGCCAGCGGCTCCCAGGAGGTGGAGAGCATCGTCGGCTCGCCCGCTTCCCGGAACACGTATCTCGTACGCATCACCCGGTCGCCCGGTTCGATGCCGAGCCGTTCGGCGATCTCCGGTCCGGCCTCCTCCTGCTCACTGCGCGACTCCCAGGTGCCACGCGTCCCCTCCGCCGTCTGCTCCTGACGGAAGGGGTTGGTGCCGACGCCCGTCCGGTACCCGGAGCGGGCGATCCGGCGCGGGACGGGGCGCTCGCGCACATAGGTGCCGGAGCCGGAGCGCCCTTCGACCAGCCCCTCGGCCATCAGCACTTTGCGCGCCTCCAGGGCGACGGTGTCCGAGACTCCGTATTCCTCGCGGATACGGGCCTGCGACGGCAGGCGGGTATGGGGCGGCAGAGCACCGTTGACGATCTTCTCTCTGAGATCGCTCGCAACGCGCAGATAGGCGGGCTGCTCACCGAAAGTCACAGGCCACTCCCAACAGGTTGACAGACTGCGACAGCGTCGCAACCGTCGGTTGTGAACCGCAAGCACTGGCCAAAGTTTCACTCGAAGTGATGATTCAACCGCGGCCGGCGCATACCTCGAACATCAGCACCACAGGAGTCCTGGCCAGTTCCTGCCCCGCCGGACCCCCGGTAACCTCCGCACCCTTGACCCCCTTTGGTCCAGACCAATACCTTCCTGTGCAGCACGGCTCTCATCCCCCGTCCAGCCCGTCCCACGCACAGGAACGAGCCTCATGCGTCGAAGAAGCCTGTCCAGACTGACCGTTGCCGCCTGCACCTTCACACTGCTGGCCGGTATCGCCCCCGCCGCCACGGCCGGCCCCGACCAGGGCCGGGACACGGCGCACCACAAGCCCGCCTACCGGAGCGTCGGCTACTTCACCCAATGGGGCGTCTACGGCCGTGACTTCCAGGTCAAGGACCTGGACACGAGCGGCGCCGCGGCCAAGCTCACCCACATCAACTACGCCTTCGGCAACGTGAACGCCGAAGGAAAGTGCTTCACCGGCAATGTGCCCGGCGAGGCCGACGCCTGGGCGGACTACGCCCGTCCGCTGGATGCCGCGGGCTCCGTGGACGGGGTCGCCGACACCGGCACCCAGCCTCTCGCCGGCAACTTCAACCAGCTGCGCGAGCTCAAGGCCAAGCACCCCGGGCTCAAGGTGATGATCTCCCTCGGCGGCTGGAGCTGGTCCACCCACTTCTCGGACGCGGCCCGGACCGCCGCCTCCCGCAAGGCCCTGGTCTCCTCCTGCCTCGACCTGTACATCAAGGGGAATCTGCCGGTCGACGGGGCGCGCGGCGGCGAGGGAGCAGCGGCCGGCCTCTTCGACGGTGTCGACCTCGACTGGGAGTGGCCCGGCTCGGCCGGTGACACGGACACGGTCTACCGCCCCGAGGACAAGCGGAACTTCACCGCGCTGGTGCACGAGTTCCGCACCCAGCTCGACGCGTACGCCAGGAGCTCCGCGCGGCACACCAGGCCCAAGCACTACGAGCTGTCGGCGTTCGTCCCGACCGCCCCCGCCAAGATCGACGCCGGCTTCGATGTCCGGCGGATCATGCGGGACTTCGACTTCGTGAACCTCCAGGGGTACGACTTCCACGTCTCCGGCGAGAAGAACACCGCCCAGCAGTCCGCGCTGTACGCGAAGGGCGATTTCAGCGTCGACCAGACGGTGCGCGACTGGATCAGGCGGGGCGCGCCCGCCCGCAAGCTGGTGGTCGGCATGCCGTTCTACGGGCAGGGCTGGACCGGTGTGACGGGCGGCGGTGACGGGCTGGGACAGCCCGCCGCGGCTCCCGCGCCGGCCACCTGGGCCGCCGGGTACGAGGACTACAAGGCACTCAGGAAGCTGGCTGATTCGGGCGCGTACACGGTCCACCGGGACGCGCGGAACGGCCATGCCTGGCTGTTCGACGGCACCACCCTGTGGACGTACGACGACCCGCAGGTCCTGCGCACGAAGACCTCGTACATCCGTGACCACGGTCTCGGCGGTGCGATGTTCTGGTCGCTGGACGGGGACACGGACGACGGCGAGCTGATGACCGCGGTCGACAAGGGGCTCAACGGGCGCTGACCCAGCGCGTCGTGGGGGGGGGGGGGGGGCGGGGGGCCGCCCACCC
>NZ_JBHXQO010000015.1:0-122715 GCF_042717135.1 Streptomyces sp. NPDC058620 | reverse complement strand
TGGGTTGTTGTTTGTTCGGGTGTCGGGTGGTTCTCCGTGTCGGGGTCTCGGTTTTCCGCGGGGTCTCGTCGGGTCTAACGGCGCTCGCCCCCCGGGGGGGGGGGGGCGGGGCGGGGGCCCCGCGCCCCCACACCGGTCCATCGCCTCACGGACGCGTGAGGCCGGCGGACCCGGTCAGATCATGCGGAGCCGTCAGAACTGCAGGGCCCAGGAGTTGAGCCGGCCCGTGTCGGCGGCCGCGTTGTCGCTGACGCGGAGCTTCCAGGTGCCGTTGGCGACCTCCGACGACGCGTTCACCGAGTAGGTGGTGTTCACGTTGTCGGCGCTGCCGCCCGTTCCGTACGCCTTCAGGGTGTAGACCGACCCGTCGGGCGCGACCAGGTCGATCTTCAGGTCGCCGATGTAGGTGTGCGTGATGTTGACCGGGACGCTCAGCGCGGCCGGTGCGTTACCCGCGACACCCGTGACGGTGACCGGGGCCTCGACCGTGGAGTTGTCCGCGATCGCGTAGCCCGTCGTGTTCTCGAACTTCGGTCCGGGCGGCGTGACCGTGCCGCTGCCGACGTTCAGCAGGCGGTTCGGCGAGCCGGTGCCCGGGTTGGTCACCACGCCGGTCGAGGACGCCGCGACCAGACCGGCCGAGACCTGCGCCGGGGTCTGGCCCGGGTTGGCAGCCAGGTAGAGGGCGGCGGCGCCGGCCACGTGCGGGCTCGCCATCGACGTACCGGAGATGGTGTTCGTGGCGGTGTCGCTGGTGCTCCACGTCGAGGTGATCGAGGAACCCGGGGCGAACAGGTCCACGACCGTGCCGTAGTTGGAGAAGCTGGAGCGGGCGTCGGTGTTCGTGGTGGAACCGACGGTGATGGCCTCGGTGACGCGCGCCGGGGACTTGGTGGAGGCGTTGGTCGACTCGTTGCCCGCCGCGACGGCGTAGGTGATGCCGGAGGCGATGGAGTTGCGTACGGCGGTGTCGAGCGCGCTGTCCGCCCCGCCGCCGAGGCTCATGTTGGCCACGGCCGGCTTGACGGCGTTGGCCGTCACCCAGTCGATGCCGGCGACGACCTGCGCGGTGGTGCCGGACCCGCTGTTGTCCAGCACGCGGACGCCGACGATCTTCGCCTTCTTGGCGACGCCGTACGCCGTGCCGCCGACGGTGCCCGCCACGTGGGTGCCGTGGCCGTGGCCGTCCTGCGCGGTGTTGTCGTTGTCGATGGCGTCGTAGCCGTACGAGGCCCGGCCGCCGAAGTCGCTGTGGCTGATCCGCACACCGGTGTCGATGACGTACGCGGTGACACCCTGGCCCGCCGTGTCGGGGTAGGTGTAGCTCTGGTTCAGCGGAAGCGCCTTCTGGTCGATCCGGTCCAGGCCCCACGAGGGCGGCGAGGGCTGGGTGGCCGAGATCGTGAAGGTGCGGTTCTGGACGACGGACTCGACGGCCGGGTCCGCGGCGAACTTCTTCGCCTGCGCGGCCGAGAGCTCGACGGCGTAGCCGTTGAGGGCGGCGCGGTAGGTCTTCTTGATCTCGGCGCCGTACTCCTTGGCCAGCGCCTTGCCGGACGCGGAGCCCGCGTCGGCCGCCGCTTCGTCGAGGGTGACGATGTAGCTGCCGCTGATGGCGCCCGGGGCGCCGGCGTTCTCGATCCGGCCTTCCGGCGCGGCCTCCGAGGCGGTGGCGGGGAAGGCCGCCGCGGTGGTGAGTGCCATCGCGGCACCGGCTATGACGCTTGCCGCGGCCAGTCTTCGACGCGTGTAGGGGGTGTGACGCATGTGAGGAGCCTCCTCATCGGCGGTGCCCTGGTGGGGGATATACAGCATGGGCATGACAATCCAGCCATCACAACGCCACGCCGTGCGCGCTGTTCCGAGGGTTGGCATGACCCGCTGCCGACGAAAGATTGACTCATCCATAGGAATCCCACAAGAGTGCCGTGGGGTTCGCAATGCACCCGACATTCACCTGCCATCCGCCTGGCATGCTGGCCGTGTGACCGCATACCGCTGCCCTCAGGACGGCATCCGAGCCGACACCACCACGCTGACCTGGTGCTGTCCGGTCTGCCGGGGACCCTGGGACCTCGACTTCGAGGTCACCGAACCGCTCTCCCTCAACTCCCTGGCCGGTCGCGTCAATTCACTGTGGCGTTACGAAGAGGTGCTGCCGCTCGCCGCCCCGGCGACCACGCTCGGCGAGGGACGCACGCCGCTCGTCCCCCTCACCGGCACGGTCTCGGCCAAGCTCGACTTCCTCATGCCGACGCTTTCGTTCAAGGACCGCGGCGCCGTCATGCTCGCCGAGCTCGCCCGGCGGCTGAACCCGGAACGCGTGGTGGCCGACAGCAGCGGTAACGCGGGAACGGCCGTCGCCGCCTACTGCGCCCGGGCCGGGCTGCCCTGCACCGTGTACGTCCCCGAGGGGACCTCCCCGAAGAAGACCGAGCAGATCCGGGCCCACGGCGCCCGGCTCGAAATCGTCCCCGGTGACCGCGAGGCCACCGCACTGGCCGCCCGCGCCGCCGCCGACGCTCCCGGCACCTTCTACGCCTCGCACGTCTTCAACCCGTACTTCCTGCACGGCACCAAGACCTATGTGTACGAGATGTGGGAGGACCTCGGCGGGAGCCTGCCGGACGCCATCGCCGTCCCCGTCGGCAACGGGACGCTCCTTCTCGGCGCGGCCCTGGCCACCGCGGAACTGCACGCCCAGGGCCTGATCGAGCGGCGCCCCGCACTCATCGCCGTGCAGGCCGAGGCCGTCTCCCCACTGGCCGCCGCCTTCCGGTCCGGCGCCGACGACCTGCCCGGCGACGCGGCCGACGGCCCCGCCGCCCCCACGCTCGCCGAGGGCATCGCCATCCCCCGTCCGCCCCGCGCCCGCCAGATCCTGGCGGCCGTACGCGAATCGGGCGGCACCTTCCTCACCGTGCCGGAGGACCGCATCCGCAGCGCACAGCTGGACCTCGCCGCCCGCGGCTTCTACGTGGAGACGACCGGGGTCGCCTGCTGGGCGGCCGTGGGTGACTGGACCGACCGCAGTGTGGTCGTGCCCCTGTGCGGCGCCGGGCTCAAGAGCGGCCTGGCCGCCCCGGCCTGACCGGCGGCCGGCCACCGGGACCGAGCCCGGCCCACTCCGTGCCCGGCAGCCCCGCCAGGGCCCCCGTACCTCTCACACCCCGCCGAGGGCGTCGCGCGACACCGAGGCGGCGGCTGGGGCGTTTGCGGGGGCGGGGGCTCCGGCGCGCGATTGCTGGAAGCGGTGGAAGTGCGCGGTACGTTCCCCGGCGGCCAGCAAGGGGGTGAACAGGGCCCGTTCCAGGTCGAGTCCGGCCCCGAGCGGGCCCTCCATGCTCGCGTCGATGGCCTGCTTGGCGGCGGCCAGCGCCCCGGCCGGGCATGCGGTGTAGCGCAGGGCCCACTCGCGGGCCGTCCGAGTCAGCGCCTCCTCGGGGACGACGGCGTCGACCAGTCCGATACGCGCCGCCTCGTCGGCGTACACCATGCGCCCGGAGAAGATGATGTCCTTCGCCCGGGACAGCCCGACGAGCCGGGGCAGCCGCTGGGTGCCTCCGGCGCCGGGGATCAGTCCCAGCGGTGTCTCGGGAAGGGCGAAGCGGGCGCTGGGCGCGCAGACGCGTACGTCGGCGGCCAGGGCGAGCTCGCAGCCGCCGCCCAGGACGAATCCCTCCATGGCCGCGATGACGGGGACGGGCAGTGCCGCGACCTGGCGGGTCAGACGGCTGATCCGGTCGGCGTACCCGGCCACCTCGTCCACCGGCAGCGTGCCCATCTCCTTGACGTCGCCACCGGCCGAGAAGTGACCGTGGGCACCGGTGAAGACGACGGCGCGCAGACCGTCCCGGACCTCCAGTTCGCTCAGCACCAGTTCGGCGCCGAGCTGCTGGGAGGTGTCGAAGAGGTTGAGCGGCGGCCGGTCCATGCACACCCAGGCCACGGCGTCCTCGTAGGTGACCCGCACCGTCACAGCAGTCCGCCGTTCACTTCGAGGACCTGCCCGTTGATGTACGAGGCGGCCGGGCTGACCAGGAACACCGCGGCGTTGACCGCCTCCTGGGGCGTTCCGGCCCGTCCGGCGAGCAGGCGCGGCCAGTACGCCGCTCTCAACCGTTCGTCGGCGCAGACCGCTTCGCCCATCCCGACGGTGAGGATGCCGGGCGACAGACAGTTCACCCGGACGCTCCGGCCGGCGAACTCCACCGCGCAGCAGCGGGTGAACGCCTCGATCGCCGCTTTCGACGCCACGTACGCGCTCGCTCCGGGGGCGATCCGGCCGGTCATCGCGGAGGACAGGGTCAGGATGGTGCCGCCGCCGCTGCGCTCCAGATGGGGCAACGCGGCCTGCACGGTGTGGAACACACCGTCCACGTTCGTGCTCATCACATCCCGCCAGTCCGCCGGGCTGAGCTTTCGCACGGTGCCGTTGCGCGTGATGCCGGCGTTGGCGACGACGATGTCCACACCACCGAACCGGTCGGCCGCCTCGGCCATCAGTCCGTCGACGGACGAGGGATCGCGCACATCGGCCGCGGTGTAGCCCGCGAACTCACCGTAACGTTCGACGAGTTCACCGGACCGCCCCTCACCCCGCGCACCGCACATGACCTGGGCGCCCGCTTCGAGGAACCCCGCGGCGAGGTGCAGGCCGAGCCCGGCGGTGCCGCCCGTGACGACCGCCCGCAGCCCTGCGAGAACCCCTTCGCCGCGCGGGTGTTCAGCCGTCCCGCGGCCGGGTACCGGCCCACCGGTCACCATCGGAATCGAATCAACACTCGGGGCGCCCATGGGCCAACCTTCTGTCGTTCCACCTGGTCAGCGGTCATCGTGCCACCGGGTTCACGGCGACTCGCCGTCCTACACGCCCACGCCGGAGTGATTCCGGAGCCCTTGTCTCGCACGGTCGTACGAGGCAGCCGAAACGACACGTCCGGCCGGGTGGCTACGGCGGCCCGGTCACCCGAATGAGGGTCCCTGACTTGGAAGTTGTCCCTTCGGAGGCCGAAAATCAACCAGCCCCCCAGAGCCCGTCGACACAGTCGGCCACCGAACCACGGGATGCCCCTCACCATGGATTCCTCCACCTCCGCCCCCGGCACCGCCCCCCTCGGCCACCCGGCGGACACCGAGCCGTTCCCGTACGAGATCACCGGCGCCCACGCGGATCTGGGAACCGTCGTCGGCATGGACGACTGGGCCGGGCGGGCCCGCGTCCCGGACCGCCACCGCCCCGGCCGCCGTCTGAACGGCGCGACCATCACCAAGCTGCTCGGCGTACAGGGCAAGAGCTGGGACCCGGCACACTTCGCGGGCATCGACTCGGTCGTGGCCGTCGCCCGGCAGGCCCTGGACCGCGCCGGTCTCGCCCCCTCCGACATCACCGCGGTCGTCGTCGTCACCTGCACGCCCTACCAGGTGATGCTCGACCAGGACGCGTTCGCCCTCATGCGGCAGCTGGGCATTCCCGACCGCGTCCCGCCGGTCCAGCTGGGCGCGGGCTGCGGGGGTCTGGCCCGCGCGGCTTCGGTCGTCTCGGCGATGCGTGCCGAACGCGCCCTGGTCGTCGCGTACAACATCACGAGCCGCGTGAGCACCGGCCCCGACGGCACGCTGCTGCCGCAGTACGCCGAGAACACGGCCCATCCGTACGGCAGGAACATGTGGGCCTCCCCCGCCCTCTTCTCGGACGGAGTCGCGGCCCTGGTCCTGCGCCGCAGCGCGGACGCCGACGGCGTCCTGCTCTACTCCCGCGACAGCCTGTCCTTCGGGGACGGCCCCGGCATCACCGACCCGCTGATCCACGTCCTGGGCGGCGGCAGCAGCCATCCGGCCGGCACTCCGGGAGCCGACGAGCTCTCCGCGTACGGCATGAACTCACCCGAGATCCGCCGCTACTACACCGCCGGCATGACGCTGAACCACGAGGCGCTGGAGTCCGCACGTCCCGGCTACCTCAAGGAGATCACCCGCCTGTACACGCACCAGGCGCACCCCTTCCTCGTCGACGCGTTCCTGGCCCAGACGGACATCCCCGCGGAGCGGGCCCCGGGCAACGCCCGCGCCATCGGCAACACCGCCGCCCCCTCCACCCTCGCGCTCCTGCACGCCGACCAGCGGACCGGCGCCCTGGCCCCCGGCGACCTGGTGTGCTTCTCGGTGGTCGGCTCGGGCCCGGAACGCGGCGCGTTCCTCGCACCGCTCGCCGTGCGCTGAGCACTCCGGCCGGGCTCCACGGCAGGATCACGGACCCATGACTTTCGGCAGTGCCGGACGGCGGACGTCTTCCGTAGCCTCACCACCGTGAACGAGACCACCACCATGACGTCCTCGGTCGAGAGCGCGGGCCCGGCCGGGGATACCGCCCTCCGGCGGCTGCTCGATCCGGGCAACCTGCCGGCGGCGGCCACGGCGGCGGCGGCCGGACTGAGTGTGGCGAGCCCGTGGTGGGCCGTGCCGACCGTGATCACCGCGTTCCTGTCGGGCCGGCAGCCCGGCAGGGTCCGTCCGGCGGCCCTGGTCCTGGTCGCGTTTCTGGCGGCCGGTGTCGTGGCGGTCTCCCTGGTGCCCTCGTGGCTTCCGCTGGGGAGCCGGTTCGTGGGAGTGGTGATCTTCGCCGCCATGCCGCCGTGGTTCGTGGGCCGGTTCTGGCGCCAGTACCAGGAGCTGACCAGGGCCGGCTGGCGTCCCGGGCGGTCACCAAATTCCCACGCGCGTGAGCAACGGGGAATTGAGGTGGAACCACTCCGGGAACTGGACGGGCTCCGGATGGGGCAGCAGGCGCACTGGCTACTACTTGTATCCAGGTTGTCCACGCCCTGGTCCACCAGGGCTCGCATGTACTCGTTTCGCTCCGCAACAAGACTGACCCCGTACCACTGGTCACAGATGAGCTGCCTCACGTGTCGCTCGGGGAGCTCTAGCACTGCGGCGATGCCGGCGATGTACTTCGGCTCAGGCGGAGGGGGCATCTCGCCGATGGCCACCTTGTTCCACCATGCCGAGGACAAGGTTCCCTCCTTGCCCCCTATCTCCCGAGTCTTCACCTGTCGGCCATGACCGTCATCGTGTACGGAGATAGGCGTCCTGTGTGGCGCGTTGGAGGATTCTGTGATCACAGCTCAAGGATTCTGCTATGCATCCCTCGACGAGCTGAAGGGCCGTCTCGACTGGGAGCCGGACGCGGACGAACTGCGCATCGCAGCGGGGGCGCTGGACGATGCTTCGGATCTTGCGGCCACCTACGGCCGTGACTGGCCCGACGCTACGGCGACCCGCCTGATAAGGACGCTCGTACGGAAGTCGGCGTCCCGGTACCTGCGTACCCCACCGGCTACCCACAGAGCCGAGCCGGTGACGAAGCGCTCGCCTGGTCGGATGCGCACGGCCGGGACGCGAAGAGTGTGTACTTCACGCGCCAGGAGACCTGGCTCCTGGAGGAGCTCGCCGGCCGGAAGCGCGGCATCACCTCGGTGGGGGTTTCCGCGTGGGGCACGAAGCGCCACCCCGACCAACCCGCCCACGTGCCGGTCGACTACTCGCCCGACTCGCCGCTCCCGATGTTCTCGGACGAGGTGAGTCCCTGATGAGCGTGCAGCGCAGGCGCGGGCAGACGGCCCGCGTTCGGGTGACGAGGGCGGTTCTCGTTTCGGCCGTCGTCGACCTCGTGGCCCGGACCTCGCTGAGTCGCTACGGTTGAGCCATGACCGCACTGCCCGACTGGATGCGCCCGCCTCGCGCGGAAGGCTGGTTCGCGGAGGACCTGGACTGCCTCCCGGAAGCACCGCGCCACACCGAGCTGATCGACGGAGCCCTCGTATTCATGATGTCCCCGCAGCGGTGGTGGCACGGCCATCTCGTCACGATGCTCACCGTGGCTCTCATGGAGCAGGCGCCGGCCGACGTAAGGGTCGGACGGGAGATGACCATCAAACTCGATCAACGCAATCGGCCCGAGCCGGATCTGCTGGTGACGACGGCCGACTTCGACGGTGACCGCACCTGGTTCGCACCGGATGAAGTACGACTCGCCGTCGAGGTGGTCTCCCCCGAGTCCGCACACCGGGACCGCACGGTAAAGCTCCACAAATACGCAGAGGCCGGCATCCCGCACTACTGGCGCATCGAGGACGAGGACGGAGCACCCATCGTCCACGTCTACGAACTTGACGAGCCAACCGCCACCTATGTACCCGTTGGCATCTTCAGGGGCTCGCTCAACCGTCCGGTGCCCTTCGAGATCAACCTCGACCTGGAGAAGCTCGCTCCACCCCGCCGCGGCTGAGTCAGCACCACGTCAGTACGGAAATGCGGTAGGGGCCGGACTTACCCAAGTCCGACCCCTCTGACCAGCATTCTTGACGAAATAGTTAGCTTGCAGTAACCAACCCGCTACACGTTGAAGCGGAACTCCACCACAACCGCTCTGACCTGCGGTTATGCGGACACATCCCAGCACCATCCCAGCACGGGATTCACTGCAAAGTACAAAAGATCCAGAAGCACCAAGACTACGCATCAACGCCGCCGGGATACAGGCCGCGCATCACTCCATACGCTGTAATAGTTTCTGTACTAGACTTGCAGCCATGAAGCCACCCCGCCCCGGCGGCACGGAGAACATCTCCGTCTCGATGCCCGCGGAACTCCTCGGTGCTCTGCGCACACGTACCGGCAAGCGCGGCGTGTCCGCGTATGTGACGGCAGCGGTCCGTCATCAGCTCGCGATGGACGGCCTCGCCGAGATCGTGGCCGCCTACGAAGCCGAGCACGAGCCGCTTAGCGAAGCCGAAGTCCAGGCCGCGCAGAGCGAACTGTTCGGTGACGCACCGGCGCCCTACGCGTCGAACGACAGCGCCGCATGAAGGAGCCCGCGGCCAGGACCCTGGTCCTGGACTCCCAGGCACTGTCGCTGCTCCTGCGCAACGACCGTCAGATGGTGACCCGAATCGAGGCCGCTCGTCGCGTGGGCGTGCCCGTCCTCGTGTCGGCCCTGACGGTGGTGGAGGCCGTCTACGGGAAGACGGACGCCGCCCGACTGCGCTGGCTTCTCTCCCGCCTTCAGGTCCAGGACGTTACCCAGGCAGACAGCCTCACCGCGGTGCAGCTGCTGAGCGACGCCGGCGGCCTGCACGGCCACAAGTACGCCATCGACGCCCTCGTCGCCGCGATGGCGCTCCGCTCCCCGGCCCCCGTCCTCGTACTGACCTCGGACCGCGACGACTGGTCGAAACTGTGCGGCGACCGCGTACAGATCAAGGACGTCTGACCTCGGCGTTTACTCAAGTTGATTCCACCTGCTGATCAACTGCCGCTTCGTAGAAGGCGTCGGCTAGGGCGATGATGATCGCGTTGATGGCCGGCCCGTCGGTGAAGAAGTAGTCAGCCAACGTGTTGTGGGCGTACTGATTCTCTGCGACCGCCTCCGTGACGGCGGCTTGGAAATCCTGTGACTCCAGGAACTGCTTCTTGGAATTCACCTTGGTCTGCTGGACCAAGTTCGGGTCGGCGAGCAGCAGCTGCACGAGGCCCTGCACGAATTCCCTGACCTGGGAGGCAGCGAACGTTTCGGCGCCGAAGAGGTCGTTCATCTTGTCTATGACGACCTGAAGCGCGACGTACTTCGGGTCCTTCTTCGCCCCTGTGCCGGCGGCGCTGATGCCCTTCAGTTGTCCGTCACCCACGAGTGAGATGTCGACCGCGATCGCCTTGTTGTGCTTGACCCCGACCAGCACAACGTCGGAGAGATCCACGTCGGCCGCCCAAGCGGACTCGGCAATCACCTTCTCCAGCAGGCGCAAGAAGATCGAACGTCCCCGCTGTCCCAATAGATGGCGTTCTCCCGCCTTGGAGTCGAACCGTTGCCGATGCGAGCGGTGCGCCCCAGCTTCTCGATGGGCCAAGACCTGTCCGTCACTGCTCGACCTCTCGCAGGAGATCGATGATCTTGGCGACCTGCTTCTCTAGGTCTGCATCAATCTCGGCGAGCGGGCGGGGTGGGACATACTTGTAGAACTGCCGGGTGAAAGGGATCTCGTAGCCAGTCTTGCACTTGCCCCAGTCGATCCAGGCGTCCGGGACGTGCGGCTTCACCTCCGCGTCGAAGTAGCGCTGGATGACCTCTCGCTCCCCTGCCGCGCCGAGGGTCGAGCCGCCGTAGGTGAACGGCACGTTCTCGGTGTCACGCTTCTTCGAATCGGGCTTCGCCTCACCCTTGCGGTTGACGACAGGGTTCCCGTCCTCGTCCAGCAGGGGCCGCTCGACGGTGACCGTCCAGTAGCCGAACTCGTCGTTGCGCAGCACCTTGGAGAAGTCGGGATCGGCGTCCTCGAAGTCGGCGTAGAGCCGCACGACCTCGGCACGGTCGGCGTCGCTGATCTCGCGTCCCTTGGCTCCGAGGTTCTTGCGCATCTTGGTCCAGAACGACGTGCCGTCGATCAGTTGCACCTTGCCCTGGCGGTCGGGGTGCTTGGTGTTGTCGAGGATCCAGATGTAGGTGGCGATGCCGGTGTTGAAGAACATGTTGGTCGGCAGGGCGACGATCGTCTCGACGAGGTCGTTCTCCAGCAGCCACCGGCGGATGTTGGAAGGGCCGGATTCGGCGGCGCCGTTGAAGAGCGGAGAGCCGTTCATGACGATGCCGACGCGGCCTCCCCCGTCCTCGGGCGCGCGCATCTTGTGGGCCAGGTGGAGCAGGAAGAGCATCTGCCCGTCGGACGTCGCGGGGAGGCCCGGGGCGAAGCGGCCGTAGGGGCCGGCGGAGTCTCGCTCCTCCTTGACCGCCTTGGCGTACTGCTTCCAGTCCACGCCGTAGGGCGGGTTAGACATGCAGTAGTCGAACTGGCGGCCCTTGAAGGCGTCGTCGGTGAGCGTGTTGCCAAAGGCGATGTTGGTCGCGTCGTGGCCCTTAGCAAGCAGGTCGGACTTGCAGATGGCGTACGACTGCGGGTTGTACTCCTGGCCGTACAGACCCAGCTTCGCGTCGGGGTTCCCAGCGAGCAGGTGCTCTTCCGCTAGGGAGAGCATGCCGCCGGTGCCGGCGGTGGGGTCGTACAGCGATCAGATGATGCCGCCCTCGGTGAGGTCGACGTCCTTCTCCGCGAAGAGCAGGTCGACCAGCAGTCGGATCGCATCGCGGGGCGTGTAGTGGTCGCCAGAGGTCTCGTTCGCTGCTTCGTTGAACTTGCGGATGATGTATTCGAAGGCATCGCCCATGTCGGAGTTCGACACCGCATCAGGGTGGAGGTCGACCTTGCCGAATGACTTGACGATCTCGCGCAGGAGCCCGGCCTTCTCAAGAGCCAGGATCTCCTTCTTGAAGTCGAAGTACTCGAACACATCCACGTCGCCCGAAAACCGGTCGATGTGGTCGGCCAGGTTGTCCGCCAGCCCGTCCGCGTCGGCCAGCAGGTTCGCGAACGAGTAGTTGGAGGTGTTGTAGAAGGTCCGGCCTGTGGCCTTCTTGACCTCGACTTTGAGCCGGTTCGGGTTCTCGAACTTCGCTGCCAGCTCTCGCACCGTCGCCTGATCGGGCTCAAGGATGCAGTCGAGCCGCCGCAGGATCGTGAACGGGAGGACCACAGTCCCGTACTGGTTGGGACGATAGGGGCCCCGAAGTTGGTCAGCGATAGACCAGATGAAGCTACCGAGCGCGCTCACAAGTTCCTCACGAGAATCGTCTAGCAGTGCCGATCACTTTGAACCCAGCACCGGCGCCGCATCCACGTCCCAGCACCATCCCAGCACGGCACGGATGACCAGGGATGACGACAGGTGACGAAGGGTCAGCTACCCCAGCGCCATCCCAGCACGGGAAAAAATCAAGGGCCCGACTCAAAAGAGCCGGACCCTGACTGACCTGCATGTTTGCCAGATCAGTGACGTGGTGATATGTCAGCCGCTAGACGTTGAAGCGGAACTCCACCACGTCGCCGTCCTGCATCACGTAGTCCTTGCCCTCCATGCGGGCCTTGCCCTTGGCGCGGGCCTCGGCCACCGAGCCCGTTTCGATCAGGTCCTCGTAGGAGATGATCTCCGCCTTGATGAAGCCCTTCTGGAAGTCGGTGTGGATCACACCGGCCGCCTCGGGGGCGGTCGCGCCCTTCTTGATCGTCCAGGCGCGGGTCTCCTTCGGGCCTGCCGTGAGGTAGGTCTGGAGGCCCAGGGTGTCGAAGCCGACGCGGCCGAGGGTGGCCAGGCCGGGCTCTTCCTGGCCCATCGACTGGAGCAGTTCCAGGGCCTCGTCGTCGTCGAGCTCGATGAGCTCGGACTCGATCTTGGCGTTGAGGAAGATCGCCTCGGCCGGGGCGACCAGGGCGCGCTGCTCGTTCTTGAAGTCCTCGTCGACCAGCTCGTCCTCGTCGACGTTGAAGACGTACAGGAAGGGCTTCGTCGTCAGGAGGTGCAGCTCGTGGAGGAGGCGGCCCTTCTCCGTGTTCGCGGTGATGCCCGCGGAGAAGAGGGTCTGGCCCGCCTCCATGATCTTCTGGGCCTCCTCGACCGCGGCGAGGACCGCGACCTTCTCCTTCTGGAGGCGGGATTCCTTCTGGAGGCGCGGGATCTGCTTCTCGACGGACTGGAGGTCGGCGAGGATCAGCTCCGTGTTGATCGTCTCGATGTCGTCCTTCGGCGAGACCTTGCCGTCGACGTGGACGACGTTCTCGTCCTTGAAGGCGCGGATGACCTGGCAGATCGCGTCGGACTCGCGAATGTTCGCGAGGAACTTGTTGCCCAGGCCCTCGCCCTCGCTCGCGCCGCGCACGATGCCCGCGATGTCGACGAAGTCGACCGTGGCGGGGAGCAGCTTCTGCGAGCCGAAGATCTCGGCCAGCTTGTTCAGGCGCGGGTCCGGGACACCCACGACACCGACGTTCGGCTCGATCGTGGCGAACGGGTAGTTGGCCGCCAGCACGTCGTTCTTGGTCAGGGCGTTGAACAGGGTCGACTTGCCGACATTCGGCAGACCGACGATTCCGATCGTGAGCGACACTTTGGCGACTTCCTGGAGTAAGGATGAAGGAGAGAGGGTCCAGTTTACGGGCGGGGCCGGGCAGGCAGCCACGGGTCGGCCGCAGGGCCGAACAGGGTGCGTTTCGGCCGTGTGACATCGAACTCAACGCCAAGCTCGGCCAAAGGGCGTGTCCAACGCCTGATTCCTCCCTTCAAGCGACCTACGTTGTGCTGGTGGAGCAGCACAGGACACGTCCCCCGCAGCGCAGGCAGCCTCGTCAGCCGGCCCCGCTGTCCCCGCAGGCCACGATCGGTGAGACCGCAGCCGTCTACCGGGTGGGTGCGCCCGGCGCCGGGCCCCGTACGGTGCCGCCCGCCGTGGCGGCGCTGCGCAGGTTCCCCAATCCCCGGCTGACCGGCATCGGGGCGGGGCTCTTCGCCGCCGTGACCATGTTCGTGCTCGCCTGCCTGGACCGGCTGCTCCTCGACAGCTCCGAGACGGTGTTCGGGCTGCTGTTCCTGCCGGTCAGCGCCCTGACCGCGCTCTGGGTCCGGCCCGCCGACCTGGTCACGGCGCCGATCAGCGTGCCGATCGCCTTCGCCGTCGGGGTGATCCCGATCTCCGGAGGCGGCGGGGGCCTCGGCGGGCAGACCATGGCGGTCGTCACCGCTCTCGCCGTCCACGCCGGCTGGCTGTACGGGGGCACACTCGTCGCCGGTCTCATCGCGAGCGTGCGCAAGGTCCGGCACATGCGTCAGCGGCACCTGCTCCGCGTGGCGCAGGCAGCACAGGCCGCACGCGGCGTACCGGGTGAGCGCGGCGTACAGAGTGCGCGCCGGCCCCAGCAGCCGCAGCCGTAGTTCCGGCCGTCCGCTGGGACCGAGCGCTCGGGGTCGGGCCGGTCAGGCTCCAGGGCCCTTCGATGCGGCCATCGCCGCGCCGACGATGCCCGCGTTGTTCTGGAGTTCGGCCGGGACCATCTCGGCCCGCACGTGTTCGATCAGGGGCAGGAACTTCTCCGCCTTGCGGCTCACTCCGCCGCCGATGATGAACAGCTCGGGCGAGAAGAGCATCTCCACATGGGTCAGGTACTTCTGCACCCGGTGTGCCCAGTGCTGCCAGCTCAGGTCCTCGTCCTCCTTGGCCTTCGTGGACGCACGCTTCTCCGCGTCGTGACCGTGCAGCTCCAGATGGCCCAGTTCCGTGTTGGGAACCAGCACGCCGTCCGTGAAGACCGCGCTGCCGATGCCCGTGCCGAAGGTCAGCACGATGACCGTGCCCTTGCGTCCACGGCCCGCGCCGAAGGCCATCTCGGCCATTCCGGCCGCGTCGGCGTCGTTGAGGATCGTGACCGGCCGGCCGATCCGCTCACTGAGGAGGGAGCGGGCGTCCGTATCGATCCAGCCCTTGTCGACATTGGCCGCGGTACGGGTGATCCCGCCCGTGACGACGCCCGGGAAGGTGATGCCGACGGGCCCCTGCCAGTCGAAGTGGCCGACCACCTCGGCCACGCAGCCGGCCACGCCGTCGGGCGTGGCCGGTTGCGGTGTCAGTACTTTGTGGCGCTCCTGCGCCAGGTCTCCGCGGTCCAGGTCCACGGGAGCACCCTTGATCCCAGAGCCGCCGATGTCCACGCCGAAGATCTGCATGCGGTCCACCGTACGGGCAGGTGGGGCCGCGCGCCCTGCTACTTGCCGGAGAGTTCCGCCGCCTCGGCCCGCAGGTCGCGGCGGAGCTCCTTGGGGAGCGAGAAGGTGATCGACTCGTCGGCCGTCTTCACCGTCTCGACGTCGCCGTAACCCCGCTCGGCCAGCCATTCCAGTACGCCGTCCACGAGGACGTCCGGGACGGAGGCGCCGGAGGTGAGGCCCACCGTGGTGACGCCCTCCAGCCATGCCTCGTCGATCTCGTCCGCGAAGTCCACCAGATGGGCGGCGGGGGCGCCCGCGTCGAGGGCGACCTCGACCATGCGGATCGAGTTCGATGAGTTCTTGGAGCCGACCACGATGACCAGCTCGGCGTCCTCGGCCAGCTTCTTCACCGCGATCTGACGGTTCTGCGTGGCGTAGCAGATGTCGTCGCTGGGCGGCGAGAGGAGGTTCGGGAACTTCTCCTTGAGGGCGTCGACCGTCTCCATCGTCTCGTCGACGGAGAGCGTCGTCTGGGAGAGCCAGACGACCTTCGACTCGTCGCGTACCGAGACATTCGCGACGTCCTCGGGGCCGTCGACCAGCGTGATGTGGTCGGGCGCCTCGCCGCTGGTGCCGATGACCTCCTCGTGGCCCTCGTGGCCGATCAGGAGGATGTCGTAGTCCTCCTTGGCGAAGCGGACGGCTTCCTTGTGGACCTTGGTGACCAGCGGGCACGTGGCGTCGATCGTGGCGAGCTTGCGCTCGGCGGCCTCGGCGTGGACGGCCGGCGCGACGCCGTGCGCGGAGAACATCACGATGGACCCCTCGGGGACCTCCGCGGTCACGTCGACGAAGATCGCGCCCTTCTTCTCCAGCGTCTGGACGACGTACTTGTTGTGCACGATCTCGTGGCGCACATAGATCGGGGCCCCGTACTGCTCCAGGGCCTTCTCGACGGCGATAACGGCACGGTCCACGCCCGCGCAGTAGCCACGGGGAGCGGCGAGCAGGACACGGCGTGCAGGCGTTGCGGTCATGCGTCCCATCGTAAGGCCGTACCGAACAGGCGCGGCTCCGGCCGGGTCGGGAGACTGGGGCACCACGCGCACACCCCGACGACGGAGGGTTCATGGCCGGCGGCACCAAGGACCACGACGCGGATCGGGGGACGTTGCGACGGACTCTCGGCTTCCGGGATCTGGTCGTCTACGGGCTCCTGTTCATCGCCCCCATGGCTCCGGTCGGGGTGTTCGGCACGCTCGACGCGAAGTCCGGCGGCGCGGTCGCGCTGGTCTATGTCGTGGCCACGGTCGTCATGGCGTTCACCGCCTTCAGTTATGCCCAGATGGTGCGGGTCGCCCCCCTGGCCGGTTCGGTCTTCACGTATGCGCGCAAGGGTCTCGGGGAAGGGCCGGGGTTCATCGCCGGGTGGATGGCGATGCTCGACTACCTGCTCATCCCGGCAGTCGCCTACCTCTTCTCCGGGATCGCGATGAACGCGCTGGTCCCCGAGGTGTCGCGGTGGGTCTGGACGGCCATCGCCGTGCTGGTCACCACGCTGCTGAACCTGTGGGGCGTGCGGGCGGCGGCCCGGGTCGGCTTCGCGGTGCTCGCCATGGAGATCGTGGTGCTGGCGGTGTTCGTGGTGTCGGCGGTGTGGGTGCTCGTACGGGACGGGGCGCAGCGCGGGTGGCTGACCCCGTTGACTGGGGATTCCGGGTTCTCGATGACGGCGGTGCTGGGGGCGGTGTCGGTGGCCGTGCTGTCGTATCTGGGCTTCGACGCGATCGCCTCGTTCGCCGAGGAGGTGACCGGCGGGTCGGCGAAGGTGGCCCGTGCGGTCCTGTTCTGCCTGGTGCTGGCGGGTGCGCTGTTCATCGCGCAGTCGTATCTGGCGGCGCTGCTGGAGCCGCTGAGCTCCGCGGAACTGGCGGCCGATCCGGCGGCGCAGGGGTCGGCGTTCTACGACGCCGTGGATGCCTCGGTCGGTACGTGGCTGCATGACCTGGTGGCGGCGAGCAAGGCGATCGGCGCCGCGTTCGCCGCCCTGGCCGGGCAGGCCGCTGCGGGCCGGCTGGTGTTCGCGATGGCGCGGGAGCGGCGGCTGCCGGGGTTCCTGGCCAAGGTCGACGTACATTCCGGGGTCCCCAGGACCGCGATCCTGGGCGCGGCGATCGTGACGCTGGTGGCTGCGGTGTGGGCGGCCCGGCGGGACGACGGCCTGGACCACCTCGTATCGGTCGTGGACATCGGCGCGCTGTCGGCGTTCGTCCTGCTCCACGCGTCGGTGGTGGGCTGGTTCGCCGTACGCCGGATGGCGGGGCCGCCGAGCTGGTGGCGCCATGTGCTGGTGCCGGTGGTCGGTGCGGCCGTACTGATCGCGGTGATCGTGGAGGCCACGACGAGCGCACAGGTGGTCGGTCTGTGCTGGTTCGGGGTTGGTCTCGTGGTGCTCGCGATGCAGTGGGGGCGCAGGCCGGGGCCGGACGGACCCGGGTCGGGGTCCGGACCCGAGAGGACCGCGGGCACGCGCTGACCGGCGGGGGCGGGGGCGGGAGTGTCGGAGGCGGGAGTCGGCAGGCTCCGCGGCCGCGGGTGGGCGCTTGGCCGGGGCTCCTGTCGGTGAGGGCCGATACGCTCGCCGCATGGCTCTCAATACGTCCGCGGAAGCCCCGCTGCCCGTCGGTGAGGTGTCACGGCTCATCGGCGGCTGGATCGACCGGCTCGGTGCGGTCTGGGTCGAGGGGCAGATCACACAGCTGTCGCGGCGGCCGGGCGCCGGCGTGGTCTTCCTGACGCTGCGCGACCCCTCGCACGACATCTCGGTGAGCGTCACCTGCTTCCGGCAGGTCTTCGACCGGATCGCCGACGTGGTGACCGAGGGCGCGCGTGTCGTCGTGCTCGCCAAGCCCGAGTGGTACGCGCCCCGTGGACAGCTCTCGCTGCGCGCGACGGAGATACGGCCGGTGGGCATCGGCGAGCTGCTCGTGCGGCTGGAGCAGCTGAAGAAGTCGCTCGCGGCCGAGGGGCTCTTCGCCTTGGACCGCAAGAAGCCCCTGCCGTTCCTGCCGCAACTGATCGGACTGGTCTGCGGGCGGGCGTCGGCGGCCGAGCGCGACGTACTGGAGAACGCGCGGCGGCGCTGGCCCGCCGTTCGCTTCGAGGTCCGCAACACCGCGGTGCAGGGCGTGCACGCGGTGAATCAGGTGGTCCAGGCGGTGCGCGAGCTCGACGCGCTGGACGAGGTCGACGTGATCGTCGTCGCCCGGGGCGGCGGGAGTGTGGAGGATCTGCTGCCGTTCTCCGACGAGCAGCTGATCCGGGCGGTGGCCGCGTGCCGTACGCCCGTGGTGTCGGCGATCGGGCACGAACCGGACTCCCCGCTGCTCGACCTGGTCGCGGACCTGCGGGCCTCGACGCCCACCGACGCGGCGAAGAAGGTCGTGCCGGATGTCGGCGAGGAGCTGGACCGGGTGCAGCAGCTGCGGGACCGGGCGCTGCGCACGGTGCGCGGCTTGCTGGAGCGGGAGGAACGGGGGCTGGCGCACGCGCTGGGCCGCCCCGCGATGGAGCGCCCCCAGCGGCTGGTGGACGAGCGGGAGGCGGAGGTCGACGCGCTGGTGGGGCGCAGCCGGCGGGTGCTCGGTCATCTCCTGGACCGCGCCGAGTCGGAGATCTCACACACCCTCGCCCGAGTGGTGTCCCTGTCGCCCGCCGCCACGCTGGAGCGGGGTTACGCGGTGCTCCAGCGGCCGGACGGCCATGTGGTGCGTTCCCCCGCCGAGGCCGGGGCGCCCGGCGAGGAGCTGCGTGCGCGGGTGTCGGAGGGCGAGTTCACCGTGCGGGTCGCCGAGTGAGCGGCCGGTGCGGTTCAGCGGTTCAGCGGTCGTAGCTCACACATAGGGTGGATCACATGACGGACGACGGGACGACGACGGCTGCCGCGACGGGCACGCTCGGCTACGAGCAGGCGCGGGACGAGCTGATCGAGGTCGTGCGCCGCTTGGAGGCGGGCGGCACCACGCTGGAGGAGTCGCTGGCTCTGTGGGAGCGCGGCGAGGAGCTGGCCAGGGTCTGCCGGCGCTGGCTGGAGGGCGCGCGGGCGCGCCTCGACGCGGCCCTGGCGCGGCCGGAGGAGCGTTCCGGCGAGGCGGAGGGTGTGGGCGGCGAGGGCTGAGGGCGGGGGTTCGGTGACCCGGGCTCCGCCCCGGACACCGCGCCTCGAACGCCGGCGGGGCTGAGGTGGGGGCCGTTGCTCCCGGCCCCGCACGCCGCGTGGCCGGTGTGAGCGAGTGGTTGTGCGGTGGATCACTTCGGGCGCGTTTTAGTTGAAAGTTAACCTACCTCTCGGTTACGGTCGTGCCATCGCTTGATCCCCTGTACGTCCGGAAGGTAACTCGTACGATGACCCTCGCTCTTGACCCCGCCGCCCAGGACCTCCTCTTCCGTGAGGCCCGCAGCGCCAACACGTTCACCGACGAGCCGGTGACCGACGAGCAGGTCCAGGCGATTTACGACCTGGTCAAGTACGGCCCGACCGCCTTCAACCAGTCGCCGCTGCGCGTCGTCCTGGTCCGCTCGGCCGAGGGTCGCGAGCGTCTCGTCAAGCACATGGCCGAGGGCAACCAGCCGAAGACCGCCACCGCACCGCTGGTCGCGATCCTCGCCGCCGACAACGAGTTCCACGAGGAGCTCCCGGCGCTTCTGCCGCACTTCCCGCAGGCCAAGGACGCGTTCTTCTCCGAGCGCCCGGTCCGCGAGCAGGCCGCCGCGCTGAACGCCTCGCTGCAGGCCGGCTACTTCATCGTCGGCGTCCGCGCCGCCGGTCTCGCCGCAGGCCCGATGACCGGCTACGACGCCGCGGGCATCGAGAAGGAGTTCCTCGACGGCGACCACAAGGTCCTCTTGGTCGTCAACATCGGCAAGCCGGGCGAGGACGCCTGGCTCCCGCGCCTGCCGCGCCTCTCCTACGACGAGGTCGTCACGACCGTCTGACGGACGGCACCCAGCCCGCTGAACCGAGAAGGCCCCGGAGCACCAAGTGCTCCGGGGCCTTCTTCCGTTCGTTCCGGGCCGGGTCAGGACGTCTTGAGCGCCGCGGCCATCTGCGTCAGCCGCTCCGTGGAGGCCGAACCCGTCACCACCGTGGTCGCGCCGTCCGCGCGCAGCACGAGGGCGTCGTACTTCGGGCCCTTCCAGTGCTGCCACGTCTCGCCCGCCACCTCGTGCGTGCGTCCGGTGTCCGTCGCGCGCTGGCTGACCTCGGTGACGTACTTCTTCGCCGGGGCCGTGGACTGCTCCACCGCGACGTACTTGCCGTCCGGGTCGAGGAATCCCAGGTGCCAGCTGTTGGCCGCCTGACGCTCGTACGAGACCGAGGTCGGCTTCCAGCCCTTGGGAAGCCCGTCGGGCGCCGCCACCGGGTACGGCGCGGCACGCCGTGCCGTCAGAAGCTCCACCCGGTAGTCGACGGCCTTCACCGGGTCGGCCGTGTCGTCGTGCGGAATGAAGATGTAGATGACCCCGGCGACGGCCGAGATCACGATCATCGACAGGAGCATGTCCCGCACGGTCTGCTTGCCTCGCTTGCTTGCCACGCGCTCAATGGTGGCATGCGGCTCCGAGCGCCCGACCACGGGGCGTCCGCTCATACGTGACCCGGCCTGCTCATTTTATCGACCTACCGATAGAGTCACAGGCACCCTCTTTATCCGGTCGTCGTCGTACAGAAAGGTGCGCTCCGATGTCCGAGCATCATCACCTGCCGTCCCAGCTCGAGGTCTCCCCGGAGGCCCCCGACCGTAACCTGGCCCTTGAACTGGTCCGGGTCACCGAGGCCGCGGCCATGGCCGCGGGCCGCTGGGTCGGTCGCGGCGACAAGATCGGTGCCGACGGCGCCGCGGTGAACGCCATGCGGACCCTCGTCTCGACCGTCTCGATGAACGGCGTCGTCGTCATCGGTGAGGGCGAGAAGGACGAAGCCCCCATGCTCTACAACGGCGAGCGGGTCGGTGACGGCACCGGTGCCGAGGTCGACATCGCCGTCGACCCGATCGACGGCACCACACTCAACGCCAAGGGCATGCCGAACGCCATCGCCGTGCTCGCCGCGGCCGACCGCGGCACCATGTTCGACCCGTCCGCGGTCTTCTACATGGACAAGCTCGTCACCGGCCCCGAGGCCGCCGACTTCGTCGACATCAACGCCCCCGTCTCGGTCAACATCCGCCGGGTCGCCAAGGCGAAGAACTCCACCCCCGAGGACGTCACCGTCGTCATCCTCGACCGCCCCCGCCACGACGGCATCGTCAAGGAGATCCGGGAGACCGGCGCCCGGATCAAGTTCATCTCCGACGGCGACGTGGCCGGCTCGATCATGGCCGCCCGCGAAGGGACCGGCGTCGACCTGCTCATGGGCATCGGCGGCACCCCCGAGGGCATCATCTCGGCGTGCGCCATCAAGTGCCTCGGCGGTGTCATCCAGGGCAAGCTCTGGCCGAAGGACGACGCCGAGCGCCGGCGCGCGCTGGACGCCGGGCACGACCTGGACCGGGTGCTGTCCACGAACGACCTGGTCAGCGGCGACAACGTGTTCTTCGTCGCGACGGGGATCACCGACGGCGAGCTCATGCGCGGGGTGCGGTACCGCGCGGAGACCGCGACGACCGAGTCGATCGTCATGCGCTCCAAGTCGGGCACGATCCGGAAGATCGACTCGACGCACCGTCTCTCGAAGCTGCGCGCGTACAGCGCCATCGACTTCGACCGCGCCAAGTAGCACCCGTACGCGTGGAATCCCGGCGGCGCGGGCTGCCGGGATCCCGTACGCGGTGCCGCGCGGGCGAAGAACGGTCTGGGTCAGGGGCTGCCGGTCGGGGCGGCCCCTGGCCCGTAGGCCGCCGACGGCTCGCGGGCCGGCCGTGCCGCCCGCGGGTCAGCCGGCCGCGGCGATGTGCTCCGTCGTGGCCGTCGCCTTCAGTTCGATGTCACGCCTGCGCCTGCGGGCGAGCACCACGCGGCGCTCGGCGGCGGTGAGGCCGCCCCACACTCCGTACGGCTCGGGCTGGACCAGGGCGTGTTCCTGGCATTCCACCATCACGGGGCAGCGCGCGCAGACCCGCTTCGCGGCCTCCTCGCGGGACAGCCTGGCGGCGGTCGGCTCCTTCGACGGGGCGAAGAACAGTCCGGCTTCGTCCCGGCGGCACACCGCCTCCGCGTGCCAGGGACCGGCCTCGTCCTCCCGCGCGGGAGCGCGCTGGGAAGGCACGGCGGCGACCTGCAGAGACTGAAGCGGCGGTTGCAGCACGGGTCTACTCCTGACGACGGCTTCGCGAGCGAGAGACGATGCAGCCTCCCTACCCGCTGTGCGCGCGCCTATGCACTGAGTGGCACTGACTTGCGCCGTACGTAATTGCGACCGCGGCCCGTATGGCCGAAACTCGAAGTGTGACAGCCGTGCGCCTCAGTGGCCGAGGTGTTTGCGCAACTGGTCGTGGAGGTTGGCAATGAGCTTGCCGCGCTTGGGTTTTGCCTCGATGTGCCCGAACACCGAATAGCCGTTCACTACGACCACCGGCGCTTCCGGGTCCGTGGATTCGAGTGTGACCACTTCGAAATTGCCGAAAATTCCTGTCCCGCTGCCGCGCAGCGAGATGTTCTCGGGCACCCTGATCTCGACGCTGCCGAAGAGGGACGTGACGTTGATGACGCTCAGCCTCTGACCGAAAAGAGACTCGGTCAGATCGATCTCGATACTGCCGAAGAGCGCGAAGGCGTTGGTCCGGCCGCCGACCCGCCAGCGCCCCCGCCGAGTGGAGCTGCTGAAGACGGCGACCATGTTGTCGGCGGGCCCTGCGGGTCCGTCGGGGCCGTAGGTGTGCGAGGGCGACGCGGCGCGCTGGGCGCCCTCTCCCCCGGCCGGCAGATCCCGCACCAGCGGTTCGAGATCGCCGACGGTCTTGGACCGGTAGACCAGGTCGATCCGCTCCGCGTGCTCCTCCGCGGTCAGCCGGCCGTCGGCCACGGCGTCCCGCAGGATGTCCGCGATCCGGTCGCGGTCGGCATCGGAGGCGCGGATGCCGACGGGGGCTGGTTCGGCGGGAGTGGTACCGGCCGGGGCGGCGGGCGGCTGCGGCTGCTGGGGCTGCTTTTCGAGGTCCACCGAACCAGCGTACCCAAACGCGATAGATCGCGACTAGGGGTTGCGGGTCGGGGCGTGGCGGCGACGGGAGCGGAGGGCCCGGCGAGGACAGGGGGGCGAGGGCTCCGCGACCGGCCGGAAACAGGTGAGCCCTACCTCACAAGCTGGGCCCGTGAACGGCGCTCTACCCTGGTGGGTGCGCTGCCCGAGGGAGGTCAGCAGCATCCGCCGAGTGAGGAATGGCCGTAATGCCAGAGTTTGCGTACTCCGATCTGCTCCCCCTGGGAGAGGACTCCACGCCCTATCGTCTGGTGACCTCCGAGGGTGTATCCACCTTCGAGGCCGACGGCCGTACGTTCCTCAAGGTCGCGCCGGAGGCTCTGCGCACGCTCGCCGCCGAGGCGATGCACGACATCTCGCACTACCTGCGGCCCGCGCACCTGGCGCAGCTGCGGCGGATCGTGGACGACCCTGAGGCGTCGTCGAACGACAAGTTCGTCGCGCTCGACCTGCTGAAGAACGCGAACATCGCCGCCGCGGGTGTGCTGCCGATGTGTCAGGACACCGGCACGGCGATCGTCATGGGCAAGCGCGGGCAGAACGTGCTCACCGAGGGCGGTGACGAGGAGGCCCTGTCGCACGGCATCTTCGACGCCTACACCAAGCTCAACCTGCGCTACTCGCAGATGGCCCCGCTGACCATGTGGGACGAGAAGAACACCGGCTCGAACCTCCCGGCCCAGATCGAGCTGTACGCGACGGACGGCGGCGCGTACAAGTTCCTCTTCATGGCGAAGGGCGGCGGCTCGGCCAACAAGTCGTTCCTGTTCCAGGAGACCAAGGCCGTACTGAACGAGTCCTCCATGATGAAGTTCCTGGAGGAGAAGATCCGCTCCCTGGGTACGGCGGCCTGCCCGCCGTACCACCTGGCGATCGTCGTCGGCGGTACGTCGGCTGAGTTCGCGCTGAAGACCGCGAAGTACGCCTCCGCGCACTACCTGGACGAGCTGCCCGCCGAGGGCTCCCCCACCGGTCACGGCTTCCGTGACAAGGAACTGGAGGAGAAGGTCTTCGAGCTGACGCAGAAGATCGGGATCGGTGCGCAGTTCGGCGGCAAGTACTTCTGCCACGACGTGCGGGTCGTGCGCCTGCCCCGGCACGGCGCCTCGCTGCCCGTCGCGATCGCCGTGTCCTGCTCGGCGGACCGCCAGGCCACCGCGAAGATCACCGCCGAGGGCGTGTTCCTGGAGCAGCTGGAGAAGGACCCGGCCCGCTTCCTGCCGGACACGACGGACGAGCACCTCGACGAGGCGGGGGACGTCGTGAGGATCGACCTCAACCGTCCCATGGACGAGATCCTCGCCGAGCTGACCAAGTACCCCGTGAAGACCAGGCTCTCGCTGACCGGTCCGCTGGTCGTGGCCCGCGACATCGCGCACGCCAAGATCAAGGAGCGGCTCGACGCGGGCGAGGAGATGCCGCAGTACCTCAAGGACCACCCGGTCTACTACGCGGGTCCGGCGAAGACGCCCGAGGGTTACGCGTCCGGTTCGTTCGGCCCGACGACGGCCGGCCGCATGGACAGCTACGTCGCGCAGTTCCAGGCGGCGGGCGGCTCGAAGGTGATGCTGGCCAAGGGCAACCGCTCGAAGCAGGTCACCGACGCGTGCGACGCGCACGGCGGCTTCTACCTCGGCTCGATCGGTGGTCCTGCGGCGCGGCTCGCGCAGGACTGCATCAAGAAGGTCGAGGTCGTCGAGTACGAGGAGCTCGGCATGGAGGCGGTCTGGAAGATCGAGGTCGAGGACTTCCCCGCGTTCGTCGTGGTCGACGACAAGGGCAACGACTTCTTCACCGAGCCGGCCCCGGCACCGACGTTCACCAGCATTCCGGTGCGGGGCCCCGGCCTCGGCTGACCGGGCTCCGGGCTTCCGGTGGGGCCGTGGGTCCTGCCTCTTGTACGTGCCCGCGGGGGCGTTCCGGCTTCGGCCGGGGCGCCCCCGCCCGCGTTCCTTTTCAGCCGTTCTCAGGCGTCGGGCGCGTCCAGGATCCCCGAGTTCGCGACCAGATAGCCGAGCTGGGCGCGGCTGTTGCTGCCCAGCCGGCCGGAGACCTTGCGCATGTGTTCGGCGACGCTGCGGCGGCTCATGCCGAGGCGGCGGGCGATCGACGCGTCGGTCTCGCCGTTGACGACCGCCTGGAGGATCACGCGCTGGAGGTCGGACGTGATCACAGGGGTACGCAGCGGAGTGCGCTCGGGCCGGACCGGCACCGAGCGCGCCCACGCCTCGTCGAAGTTGCGGACCAGGAAGCGGACCAGTGAGGGGTGCTGGACGCGCAGGGCGTTGTGCGGCTCGTCGGAGAACGGGATGAACGCCACGGTCCGGTCGAACACGATGACCCGGTCCACCACCTCGGCGAGCGTCCTGATCTCGGCCCCGGCCGCGGTCACCTGCTCGATGTAGGAGAGCGTCGTACGGTCCGCGCGCACCGTGTGCTGATAGATCGTCCGCTGCCGGATGCCCCGCCGCAGGTTGCCCAGGTCCCGGATCAGCGACTCCTTCAGGATGTGCGCCGGCCGGCCGCCTCCCGGGTGCGCGGTGCGGACCTCCTCGCGGCAGCCGGCCACTCCCGCGTCGAGCGCCTTGCTGATCACGGCCTCGCCGGTGAGCCGGGTGAGCGTGGGCTGCTGGAGCCGGTGCACATCGGCGTACAGCGTTTCGAAGACGGAAAGGGCCGCGCGGGCGGACCGCAGCGTGCGGCGCTGCTCGACGATCGCCTCCTCGATCGGGGCGAGCGCGGCGAACGACGCCGTCTCCGGCGGTACGGGGATCATGAAGCCCGGTGAGTCACGGTCCGCCACCATCAGATGCAGGGCCCGCAGGCAGTCGGCCACCTCGTCCCGCGGAAGGCTCCCCTCCACGAGCGCGCGCCGGTATATGGCGAGTGCCGTGTCGCAGGGCCGCTCGCTCGGCGAGCGGCCCGAAGTCGATTCGCGGCAATCACATGCCGGTGGGGTGGAATGATCGTCCTTCACAAGTATGCAGATTACATTTGTACCAACGGGCCGGCAGCGGTGAGCGCGGTACCTGCACGACTATGAGCGGGTGACGCTCGGCAGTAACGGCGCAGACGGCGAATCGAACACACGGGACAACGAGACGGACAGCGCGGCACGTTCGGAACGGCGATATCGAATCCTCGTCGCCGGTTACGCGGTCTCCTCGTACGGCACCTTCCTGAATATGGTGGCGCTCAATCTGTTCGTCTATGCGACAACGGGCAGAGCGCTCGCCATGGGCCTGTTCATGGCGGTGCGGCTGGCTTCCGGATTCGTCGCCGGGCTGACGGCAGGCGGACTGCTCGCGCGTTTCCCGGCGAAGAGCATCATGCTCTGGGCCAATGTGGCGCAGGCGGCCGTGATGCTGCTGCTGATCGTGGCGCCGGACGGGCTGCGGACGACGGCCCTGGTGGCCGTCTCGGTGGTGATCGGGGCGTGCGGGACGCTCTTCATGGTGTCGTTGCGCAGCTCCATTCCCGAGATGGTCGGCGCGGACCGCAGGGCCTGGGCGAACTCCCTCTCCATCACGGGGCGTTCGCTGGCGATGGTGGCCGGCTTCGCATCGGCCGGTGTGGTGGTGTCCCTGGTGGGGTACACAGCGGCCTTCGTGGTCGACATGGCGACCTTTGTGGCCTGCGCGGTGACGGTGGCTCTGCTGCCGATCGCGGGGGGAGGCAGAGGCGGGGACGCATCGCCGGATTCGGAGGGGGATTCCGGCGGGCGTACCGAAGGAGGGCCGGCAGACCGGCCGGCCAAGGGGGCGGCGGCGCGGGAGAGAACGGGACGACGGCGTAAGCCGGTCGCGTTCCTCGCGCTCGCCGCCGCACCCGGTCTGGGCCTCATGGTGGCGCTGCGCGGGGTGGACGCCTTCGGCTCGTCCTCCCACAACGCGGCGCTCCCGGTCTATTCGAGCGACGTGGACACGGCCAACCCCGCCGTGTTCGTCAGCGCGTTCTGGTGTCTGTGGGCGCTCGGCAACGTCGCGGCCCAGCAGGTGATCCAGCGGTACACGAAGCGCACGGGTGGGGCGGTCGGGGCGCTGGGCTTCGGCTACGGGACGGTCGTGATGTCCTCGGCCTTCATCCTCGCGTTCGCCGGCTTCCCGGCGGCCGCGACGGCGGTCGTCGCGCTGGTCGCGGGGGCTGCCGACGGGCTGACCGAGGTGTCGTACACCTCGCACCTCCAGACGCTGCCGACCGGACCGCGCGGGCACGCCTTCGGGCTCTCCGCGACCTTCGAGAACCTCGGCTTCGGTGTCGGCATGATCCTCGTCGCCGCGGCCCTCGACGGGCACAGCCCCCTGACAGTGGTCGCGTGGTCCCATGGGGCTGCCATCGTGGTCGCACTGGCGTTCCTGCTTCGGGTGGCCCGACCGCGGGTAGCGGGGCTGCGGGCGCCCGGAATCCGGGCGGTGGGGCCGCGGCGCGCAGAACCGGGGCGGGGCAGGGCGGGCGAAGGGGAAGACGCACGTGGGGGAGAACCGTATCGCGGTGATCGGGACGGCGCTGAGACTCCCCGGAGCCAGTGACACCGCGGAGTTCTGGCGCGACATCCGCGCCGGTGTCTCGCACGTACGCCGTTTCACCCCGGCCGAGTTCGCCGCCGCCGGGGTGCCGGAGAAGGACTACACCGCGCCGGGCTTCACCGGGGCGAGTGCCCTCCTGGACTCCGTGGACTCGTTCGACGCCGGCTTCTTCGCGATGAGCGGCCGGGAGGCGACGCTCACCGATCCGCAGCAGCGGCTCCTGCTGGAGTGCTGCTTCCACGCACTGGAGGACGGCGGCTACGCGGAGCCGGACCCCGCCGTCCGGACCGGGGTGTACGGGAGCACCGGATACCGCCTGTACTCGCTGCACAGCTATCTCGCCGGGAACCTCACCGAGGAGGTCCGGTCCGGCGACTGGATGACCCACAAACAGGTCCAGGTGGGCACCTACCCGGACTTCGCGGCCAACCGGGCCGCGTACCGGCTGGGCCTCACCGGCCCCGCCGTCAATGTGGCCACGGCCTGTTCGAGTGCGCTGGTCTCCGTACACCTGGCCTGTCAGGCGCTGCGCGCGGGCGACGCCGATCTGATGCTGGCGGCCTCCGCCGCCCTGCACTTACCGCAGGTCACCGGGCATCACCGGGTGAAGGGCTCCACACTCTCCCCCACCGGAACGGTCCGGGCCTTCGACGCGGACGCGGACGGGACCGTCGGCGGCAACGGTGTGGTGGCCGTCCTGCTGAAGCGGCTCGACCGGGCACTCGCCGACGGTGACACCGTGCACGCGGTGATCCTCGGCTCGGCCGTCACCAACGACGGTGCGGACAAGCGGGGTTTCGCCGCTCCAGGGGTCGCCGGGCAGCGTGACGCGGTGCTGGGCGCGCTGGATGCCGCGGGGGTGACCGCCGGTTCCGTGGGGTACGTGGAGGCGCACGGCACGGGCACCCTCAAGGGCGACCCCATCGAATTCGCCGCCCTCACAGCGGCGTTCCGCCGGGACACCGACCGGACGGGTTTCTGCGCACTGGGCTCGACCAAGCCCGCCATCGGCCATCTGGACAGCGCGGCCGGGCTGGCCGGGCTCGTCAAGGCGATCGAGGTGCTGCGCCACGGGGTGGTTCCCCCGCTGGTGAACTTCTCCCGGCCCAACCCCGCCCTCGCTGCCGGGGAGAGCCCGTTCCTGCTACCCGACCGCGAGCTGGCGTGGCCGCTGCCGGGGGTACGCAGGGCCGGGGTCCACTCCATCGGCATGGGCGGTACGAACGCGCACGTGATCCTGGAACAGGCCCCCGCTCCGCCCGTCCGCCCGGCGGCCGCCGAGGCCCCGGGGCTGCTCCCGCTGTCCGGTGCGAGCCATGAGGCGCTCGTGGCCTACGCCCGCGCCTTCCGCGAGCGGCTGGTTGGCGGGCCCGTGCCGGCGCCCGCCGATCTGCTGGTCACGGCTGCGCTGGGCAGGCGCCTCCTGCCGCACCGGCTGGTCGTGACCTCACCGGACCCGGTCGCGGGGCTGGACGCCTTCCTGTCGGGGGCGGCGGCCGAAGGGGCGTACGAGAGCGGAGTGGTGGAGCGGGTGGCCGAGCCCGTCTTCCTCTTCAGCGGGCAGGGCGGCGGGCACCCCGGCATGGCGGGCCGGCTCGCGGCCCGCTTCCCCGAGGTCGCCACGACACTCGCCACCTGCGCCCGGGTGTACGAGCGGGAGACGGGGCGCGGTGACTTCCTGGCCCGTGTCGTCGACGGCCACGGGCCCGAGCGGTGGGACACGGACTTCGCGCAGCCGGCCCTGTTCGCCCTCCAGGTCGCCCAGGCCGGACTGTGGGCACAGCTCGGTGTCGTCCCTTCGCGGGTGGCCGGGCACAGCGTCGGGGAGTACGCGGCGCTGTGCGTGGCCGGGGCCCTGGGGGTGGAGGACGGGATGCGGCTGCTGTGCCGGCGCGGGCGGCTGATGCAGCGGGGCTCGGCCGTCGGCGCGATGCTCGCGGTGTTCGTATCGCGCGGGCGGGTGCGGGAGTTACTGGCCGCGGTCGACGGCCTGGAGCTCGCCGTGGTCAACGGGGCCGCCCATCACGTCGTCGCCGGTCCCCCGGCGGCGGTCGCGGAAGCGCGGGCCCTGCTGACGGCCCGCGGCGAGGCGTACGAGCGGGTGGACGTGGACCGGGCCTTCCACACGGCGCTGCTCGACCCGGTGCTCGACGCCCTGCGGGTCGCCGCCGACAAGACGGAACTCCGTCCGGCGCGGCTGGAGTTCGTGAGCGGCCTCGACGGAGCCGTACACCCTCCGGGATGGCTGCCGGACGCCGGTTACCTGGTCCGGCAGGCCCGCACGACCGCTGACTTCGCCGCCGTACTCGCCTCGCTCGGCCCACCGGAGGGGACCGGCGGGAGCGCCGCTCCCGTGGTGGTCGAGCTCGGGCCGTCCGCCACCCTGACCGGCATGGTGCGCCGCGCGCTCCCGGACGCCGTGCGCGTACCGACACAGCGGTGGGAGCAGGCCGTGGCCCGGCTGCACTGCGCGGGCGTCGCGGTCGACTGGCGGGCGCTGCTCGACGGCTGCGGCGGCCGCCGGGTGCCGCTGCCGACGTACCCGTTCCGGCATCAGTCGTACTGGACCGGTCCACCACCGGTTCCGGTATCCCCGCACACCCACGGACGCACGACGGAGGACGACATGACCGAACAGGCCGTACGGGAACGGGCGCCGGAGCACGTGCTGGAGCGCGTGCTGGAGCTGACGGCCCGCCATCTCGGCCACGCGCCGTCGGAGATCGGTGCCGACCGGTCGTTCGTCGCCCTGGGCGCGGATTCGCTCCAGCTCATCGGGATGGTGCGGCAGCTGGAGGCGGAGTTCGGCACGGAGATCTCGATGCGGGAGATCCTGGAGGAGGCGGGGACACCGCGCCTGGCGGCCGGGCTCATAGTGAGCCGCACGGCGCAGGAGCCGGTGCGGACGGCAGCCGCCCCGGCGGTCACGGGCGGGGAAGCCGTCTGCGCGACGCGCGCCGAGATCGATGAACTGGCGCGTCAGATACAGCAGTTGGCGCAGACGCAGGCTGCCATGCTGACCCAGCTCTCGGATGCCGTCGCCCTCCTCGGCCGTTCCACCGGGACGACGGGCCGATGAGCGAGACGGAAGGTTCCGCCGCCGCGGTGGACAGGGCCGCAGCGCTCTCCCGCCGGCTGACCGAACAACTGGCGGCGGCCTCCCAGGCTCCCCGGCCACCCCTGGCACCTCCACCGGCATCTCCGGCTCCTCTCGTCCCCCCACCGGCAGCCCCAGCGTTACCGGCGTCCCCCGCGTTACCGGCGTTACCGGCGTTACCGGCGTTACCGGCATCCCCCGCCTCCCACGGCCCCCGCCTCCTGGTCGATCCGTCGGCCGGGATGGCCGGAGCAGCGGCCGACGCGGACCAACGCGCCCACACCGCCTCCCTCGTCCGCCGGTTCACCGCACGCACCGGCACCTCGAAGGCCCTCGCCCAGCAGCACCGGCCGGTGCTCGCCGACAGCCGGGCCGTCGTCGGCTTCCGGGGCGCCACGAAGGAAATGCTGTATCCGATCGCCGCCCGTTCGGCACGCGGTGCCCACCTCACCGATGTCGACGGCAACGACTACACCGACATCACCATGGGATTCGGTGCGCTGCTCTTCGGCCACGAGCCCGAGTTCGTGACCGATGCCGTGCGGCGCCACCTCTCCCAGGGGCTCCGCTTCGGCCCCCGCTCCCCCGACACCGGCGAGGTGGCGGCGCTCCTCGCCGAGCTGACCGGGATGGAACGGGTGGCCTTCGCCGGCTCCGGTACGGAGGCGAACTCGGCGGCCGTCCGGCTGGCACGCGCCGCCACCGGTCGCGACAAGGTGGTCATGTTCCGCGGCTCGTACCACGGGCACATCGACTCCGTACTCGGCCGGCCCGGCGGACCGGACCACCACGCCGTACCCGTCTCGCGCGGCATCCCCGCCTCGGCCGTCGCCGAGCTGATCGTGCTGGAGTACGGCAGCCAGGAGGCCCTGGACACCATCGCCGCGCTCGGCGACAGCATCGCCGCCGTCCTGGTCGAGCCCGTCCAGTGCCGCAATCCGGGCCTCCGGCCGGTGGACTTCCTGCGCTCGCTGCGTGACCTCACCGAACGCCGGGGCATCGTGCTGCTCTTCGACGAGATGCTCACCGGTCTGCGCCCGCACCCGCGCGGCGCCCAGCACCACTTCGGTGTCGTGCCCGACCTCGCCACCTACGGCAAGGCGCTCGGCAGCGGCTTCCCGGTCGGCGCGGTGGCCGGCCGGGCCGACCTCCTCGACGGGGTCGACGGAGGGTTCTGGAGGTACGGGGACGACAGCGGGCCCCCGCACGAGACCACCTTCATCGGCGGCACGTATATGCAGCACCCGCTCTCCATGGCGGCGGCCAGGGCGGTGCTCACCCACCTCAAGGAACGGGGACCGGCACTCCAGGACCGGCTGAACGCCCGCACGGACGCGCTCGCCACCGATCTGAACGCCTTCTTCAGGGACGAGGAGTTCCCCCTGGATCTCGCCCACTTCGGATCGATGTTCCGCTTCACCCACCGCGCCGACATGGAGCTGCTCTACCACCACCTGCTGCTGCGCGGTCTGTACGTCTGGGAGTGGCGCAGCTTCTACCTCTCCACCGCGCACACGGACGAGGACGTCGCGGAGATCTCGGACGCGGTGAAGGGGTCCCTGCGCGAACTGCGCGACGGCGGCTTCTTCCCCGCTCCGAAACGTCCGAAGCCCCTGAAGCCCGCGCGGGACGGGCACAAGGAACCCCGGCCCGCTCCCGGCTTCGGTGTCTACTTCTTCGGCGACCACCCCGAGAGCGCCGACACCCCGGAGGCGTACGGAACGGTCTTCGAGACCGCCCGCTTCGCCGACGCGCACGGGTTCGACTCGGTCTGGCTGCCCGAACGGCACTTCCACTCCTTCGGCGGCCTCTTCCCCAACCCGGCCGTCCTCGCCTCCGCGATCGCGCGCGAGACCGACCGCATCCGGATCAACGCCGGATCCGTCGTCCTGCCGCTGCACGACCCGGTGCGGGTCGCGGAGGAGTGGTCGGTCGTCGACAACCTGTCCGGCGGGCGGGTAGGCATCGGGTGTGCCACGGGCTGGCACGTCCAGGACTTCGCCCTGCACCCGGACCGGTTCGAGGACCGCAGGGAGATCGCGTTCGCGCACCTGGACGAGGTGCGCGCGCTGTGGCGCGGCGAGGCCGTGCGGCGCCGGACGGGGGACGGCTCGGAGACCGGCGTACGCACCCATCCCCGGCCGGTGCAGGCCGAGCCGCCGATGTTCCTCGCCACGTCCGGGCAGCGGGGTTCGTACGAGGAGGCGGCCCGGCGCGGCCTCGGCATCGTCACCAACCTGATGAGCCAGACCGTGGACGAGCTGGCCGAGAACATCGCGCACTACCGGCGCGTACGGACCCGGTGCGGTCTCGACCCGGACGCGGGCCGGGTGACCGTCCTGGTGCACACCTACCTCGCGCCGGACCACGACACCGCGCGGGCCGAGGCGCGGGAGCCGATGAGCCGCTATCTGCGTGCCTCACTTCTGATGCGGTCGGCGGCGGGCGCGCTCGGCCACAGCCCGCAGGACGTGGCGGCGGCGAGCGAACAGGACCTGGACCATCTGTTCCGGCGGGCCTACGACCGGTACTGCGACCAGCGGGCACTGATCGGTTCGCCGGAGACCGCGGCACCGTTCGTCGACGCGCTGCACCGGGCGGGTGTCGACGAGATCGCCGCACTGGTCGACTTCGGGGTGAGCGGGGAGCAGTTACGGGCCGGGCTCGGTCAGCTGGAGGTGCTGCGACGCCGCACCCAGGAGCGGGAGGAGGAGCGGGCACGGGAGCGGGCACGGGTACGGGAGGTGGTCGCGCCCGCCACCTCCGGCCAGCGCCGGCTCTGGCTCGCCTCCTCGCTGCTCGGCAACCCCGCCGCGTACAACGAGACGCAGGCGGTACGGCTGTACGGCCCGCTCGACGAAGCCGCGCTGCGCACCGCCGTGGACGGACTGGTCGACCGCCACGCGGGGCTGCGCACGGTGTTCCGGACCGGGCAGCGGGACGAGACCGTGCTCCAGGTCGTTCGGGACGGGCAGCGTGCGGCGCTGCGGGTGACCGATGCGCGGGGGCAGCGGGCCGAGGAGGCGATCGGAGCGGTGCTCTCCGAGGAGAGCACCCGTGCCTACGACCTGGCCGAGGGCCCCCTCTTCACCCCCCGCCTGATCCGGCTGGCCGCCGACGACCATGTGCTGGTGTTCGGGATGCACCACATCGTCACGGACGCCCACTCGGCGGCGCTGGTCACGACGGACCTGGAGGAGCTGTACCGGGCCGCGGTGGAGGGACGGGCGCCGGTCTTCGCACGCCCCGCGGGCACGACGCTCGGTGCGGCGGAACCGCCCCGGAATGAGGCCGGCCTCGCGTGGTGGCGTGAGCGGCTGGGTGAGAAGCCGCCCGTGCTCGAACTGCCCACGGACCGGCCGCGCGGGCGGCGGGTCGCGGGGCGCGGGGGCGCCGAGGCCGTGCGGATCGGCCGGGAGCGGACCGCGCGGCTCCAGGAGTGGAGCGGGGAGCAGGGCGTCACCCTGTTCGCGACGCTGTGCACGGCCTGGCAGTTTGTCCTGCGGCACCGCTCGGGACAGCAGGAGTTCGTGCTCGGCTCGACGTTCGGGCGGCGCACGAGCGCCACCCGGGACACGGTCGGCTTCCATGTCGCGCTGCTGCCGCTGCGGGTGTCGCTGCCCGAAGGCACGCCGGTCGCGGAGGCGGTACGGGCCACGGGGCGGGCCCTGTTCGAGGCCGACGAGCACAGCGACGTCGATATGGACGCGCTGCTCGCCGACGGACATCCGGACCCGGGCAACCCCCGCCCGCTGATCACCGTGTCGGTGGACCTCGACACCGCGGCCCTGTCCCGGATCGAGCTGCCGGGCCTGCGCGGTGAGGAGGTGGCGGCCGGCACGGAGTCGGCTCCGCTGGAGCTGGCGCTGATGGCCACCCGCACGGATGCGGGGCTGCGCCTGCGGCTGCGCTACGACGCGGACCTGTTCGACGCGGAGACCGTACGCGGCTGTCTCACCGAACTGGACGAGACGCTGGCCGACATGGTCGATCCTCCGGCGGACACCGCGGAGGACGCCGAAGGGGACATCGGGGCGATCCTGCGCACGGTCTGGGAGTCGGTCCTCGACGTCCGCGGGTTCTCCGGCACGGCCAACTTCTTCGACCTCGGGGGCAATTCCATCGCCGCCATCCGCCTGGTGAACCGGGTGCGTGACGCGCTGGGAGTGGACTACCCGATGGCCGACTTCTTCTCCGACGCCACGCTGCGGGCCATGACACGCCAGCTGACGGACACAACGGGTACAGCGGGTACAGCGGGCACAGCGGAGACGACAGAGACCGCCGAAGGGCCCGGCACACCCGTCGACCGCGCGCCCGTCAGCGACCAGCAGGCCCGCATGATCGCCGGCCATCACTCCGTACCCCACCCCGAGGTCTGGAACGTCCCCACACGCATCACCTTCACCGGCCACCTGGACCCCGGCGCGCTGCGCTCCGCGCTCGCCGAGGTCATCGCCCGCCACCACTCGCTGCGCACCCGCTTCGTCCAGGACCCGGACGGCGCCTGGTGGCAGGAAGTACTCCCGACGGCGCCGCTGGACCTGCCGGTCGAGGACCTGACCGGGCTGCCGCCGGGCGAGCGGCGGGAACGAGCCGACGCGTTGTGCCGGGAGACGGCGGGAAGCAGCTTCGATCTCGCCCGCCCCGCCCTGCCCGCACTGCGGCTGCTGCGCATCGAGGAGGACCGCTGGGCCCTGATGTTCGTCCTGCACCACATCACCGCGGACGGCTGGTCCCTGTCCCTGCTGCTCGCCGAGATCGCCACGCTCTACACGGCGGCGTCCGCCGGTGTCCCGCACGGGCTGGCCGCTCCCGGCGCCCAGCCCACCGAGTACGCCCGCCGTCAGCGCGCCCAGCACGATCCCGGGACGGAGGCACGCCGGGCCGCGCACTGCGCCGCCTATCTCGACGGGGTGCCGGCGGGGGTCCCCGTACCCACCGACCATCCGCGTCCCACGACGCTCAGCGGGCGCGGCGACACGGTCCGCGGGGAGGCGTCCGGCGAGCTGCGCGCGGCGGTGGAGGCGTTCGCCGGCTCCCTGCACACCACGCCTTTCGCGGTGGCGGCGACGGCCCTCGGGGTGTTCCTGACCCGGCTCTCGGGGGAACCGGACATCCTGCTCAGCGTTCCGTACGCCAACCGCGAAGGCACGGCGTACGAGTCTCTGGTGGCGATGACGTCGACCGCGGTCATGGTCCGCGTACGGCTGGATTCAGCCAATCCCGGGGAAAGTTGTGCGGAGCTGGCCGTGCGTACCGGTGCGGGTGCCTTGGGTGCCATGGCGCATGTGCTGCCCACCGCCAGGATCATGCAGGCGATGCGGGACGCGGGCGCGGAGCACGTACCGGACCGGGTTCCACACGTGCTCGCCTTCCAGAACTCCGTCGACACGGACATCGAGATCCCCGGGCTCGGGGTCGAGGTGGAGGACCTCGCACCGTTGCTTTCCCGCAGCGAGCTGTGCTTCGGACTTGCGCCCCGGCGGGACCCTGCGATGGGTTATCGGACGTTCCTGGAGTTCTCCTCGGACCTCTGGAACCGGGACACCGCCGAACGGCTCCTCACCGGTTACACCGACCTGCTCGCAGAGTTCTGCGCGCGTCCTGACCGGCCGGTCAGGGAGCTGCTGCACGGAGAACGCCCCGAACCAACAGTGCCTTCACCCTCGCAGTCACTGCCGAACACCGGAAAGGCGGAAGCCGTATGACGCCGGCCCCCCACCGCAGCCACACCGACGACCTGCTCTCCTTCATCGCGGCCAGCCCCTCGCCGTACCACGCGGTGGCGAGCGCCACCCAGCGACTGGAGAAGGCCGGTTTCCGCGAGCTGCGCGGAACGGACGACTGGACCGGCGCGACCGGCGGGTGCTTCGTCGCCCGCGCCGGCGCGCTGATCGCCTGGTACGCCCCCGAGGACGCCCCCGCCCGCACGCCTTTCCGGATCGTCGGGACCCACACCGACTCCCCGAACCTGCGGATCAAGCCGAACCCCGACACCGGTTCGGCCGGCTGGCGGCAGATCGGCGTGGAGATCTACGGCGGCGTCCCCCTCAACACCTGGCTCGACCGCGATCTGGGCATCTCCGGCCGGCTGGCCCTGCGCGGCCCGGACGGCGCCCCCCGCACGAAGCTCGTCCAGATCGACGAACCCCTCCTGCGCGTACCGCAGTTGGCCATCCACCTGGACCGTACGGTCAACGAAGGTGTCGCCCTGGACCGGCAGCGCCACATCGCCCCGGTGTGGGCGCTCGGCGACCCGGAGGAGGGTGCGCTGCTGCGCCGGGTGGCTGCGGCGGCCGAGGAGGAGCCGGGCGATGTCCTGGCCTGGGACCTGATGCTGCACGACATCCAGCCGCCCGGATACCTCGGTGCGGACCGGGAGTTCGTGGTCGCGTCCCGGCTCGACAACCTGATCTCGGTGCATGCGGGCGTCACCGCGCTGGTGGCTGCCGCGACCGGCGTCGAGCAGCCCGGTTACGTACCCGTGCTGGCCGCTTTCGACCACGAGGAGGTGGGCAGCGGCTCGGAGACGGGCGCCCAGAGCCCGCTGCTCGAAAGGGTGCTCGGCCGCACGGTCACCGCACGGGGCGGCTCGGGCGAGGACTGGTCGCGTGCCCTGTCGGGCTCCTTCTGCGTGTCCGCCGACATGGCGCACGCGGTGCACCCCAACTACGCGGAGCGCCACGACCCGGACCACCGCCCACTGCCCAACGGCGGCCCGACGGTCAAGGTCAACGTCAACCAGCGGTACGCCACGGACAGCACGGGCGTCGCGATGTTCACCGCGGCGTGCGAGCGGGCAGGTGCGCCATGGCAGCCGTTCGTCTCCAACAACGCCATGCCGTGCGGGACGTCGATCGGTCCGCTGACCGCGGCCAGGCTCGGGGTCACGACCGTGGACGTCGGGGTGCCCGGCCTGTCCATGCACTCGGCACGCGAGTTGTGCGGGGCGGACGATCCGGGGTATCTGTCCGCCATCCTCGGTGAGTTCATGACGGCCGGCTGACCGGAGAGCCGCTCCGCCCGCACGCCCTCCGCAACGACCCCGCCCGACGCAACGACCCCGCCCGACGACCGGAAGAGAGACCGTGGAAGAGACCGTCCTGATCTGCCTGCCCTTCGCCGGGGCGGGGCCGTCGTTCTTCACCCCGTGGCAGGCGTCCGCGCCGGACGGGCTGCGTGTCCTGCCGGTGCATCTGCCGGGCCGGGAGAAGCGGTTCGCCGAGGCCGCGTACACCTCAGCGGTTCCGGCGGTGACCGACGCGTACGAGCAGGTCACGGCCGCGCTCGGGGTCTCCGGACGCCGGGTGGTGCTGTTCGGGCACAGCATGGGCGCCGTCCTCGCGTACGAGCTGGCGCACCGGATCGAGCAGGCGCCCAACAACGCGGGGCTGCGGCTGGAGGGCCTCGTCGTGAGCGGTTCGCCCGGCCCGTGGACGCCGAGGACCGACCGGGCGGGCGAGCTGCCGGACGAGGAGTTCGTGGCCCGGGTGAGGACCTTCGCCGGGTACGCCCATCCGGCACTGGAGAACCCGGAGATGCGGGAGCTGCTGCTGCCGCCGCTGCGGGCCGACGTGCGGCTCCACGAGACGTACATACCGTCCTCGGACCGTCCGCTGGCGGTGGACGTCACCTCGCTCAGGGGCCGTGCGGACACGCTGGTCGGTGCGGCCGACGCCGCGCAGTGGGGCGCGGCGACGATGGGGAGGCTGACCGTGGCCGAGCTGCCGGGCGGCCACATGTATCTGGCGGAACACCCGCGTGAGCTGCTGGAGCTGGTGGCCGCCGGGCTCCGCGCCCCGCAGGACCGGTGAGTGGCGGCGGCGCCCGGCTGGCCGGGCGGACGGCCCTGATCACGGGGGCGGCCCGCGGGCTCGGCCGGGCCTGTGCGCTGACCTTCGCCCGGGAGGGAGCGGACCTGGTGCTGCTGGACGTGGCGGCCGACCTGCCGGGCGTCCCCTATCCGCTCGGTTCGGCCGGCCAGCTCGCGTACACGGCGGACCTGTGCCGGGCGGCGGGCGCCGCCGTCCTGACCCGGCAGGCCGACGTGCGCGATCTCGCGGCGCTGGAGGCGGTGGCGGAGGACGCCGAGGAACGCTTCGGCCGGATCGATGTCCTCGTCAACAACGCGGGGATCGCGGCCCCTTCGGGCCGTCCCGCGCACGAGATCGACGAGTCCGAGTGGCAGCTGATGATCGATGTGGACCTGGGAGGTGCCTGGCGTGCGATCCGGGCGGTCGGTGGCCGTATGGCTGCCCAGGGCTCCGGTTCCATCATCAACATCGCCTCGACCGCGGGACTGGTCGGCTACCGGCACTTCGCCGGTTACGTCGCCGCCAAGCACGGCCTGGTCGGCCTGACGAAGGCCGTCGCCCTCGACTACGCGCCCCGCAAGGTCCGGGTCAACGCGGTGTGCCCCGGCTCGGTCCGGGACGACGAGGCGATGGAGGGCCGCATGCTGGCCGAGATCGCCCGCTCGCTGGAGGTGCCGGTCGAGGAACACGAGGAGACGTTCGTGCGCGACCAGCCGATGCACACCCTGGTGGAGCCCTGGGACGTCGCGGACGCGGCGCTGTGGCTGGCCTCGGACGAGTCCCGCCGGGTGACGGGCAGCGTCGTCACGGTCGACGGCGGCTTCACCGTCCGCTGAAGCATCCTCGGTCCCTGCCGCACGACAAGGAGTACGTACGTGCCCTCTGCCCGCCACGCGCTGACCGTCCGCCTCCCGCGGGGCGCGACGGACGCCCGGCCGGCCGCCGCGCTCACTGCGGCGGCGGAGCTGTGGTGGCCCGAGGGCCCGCGCCCCCGCCTGTGGACGGACTCCGTCCGCGCGCCCGCGGACTCCCCGGCCGCCCTCGGCAGGCTCGCCACGGAGACCCACCGGCCCCTCGCCCCCGGCCACCGGCTGCGCGCCCTGTTCCTGCGGTACGAGGACGGGGGCGCAGCCGACCTGGTCCTGGTCGCGGACGCGGAGGAGCTGGACCCGCCGTCCCTGTGGCTGATCGCCGGGGTGCTGCGGGGAGAACTGGGCCCCCATGACGTACGCCCCCGGGCAGACACCCCGAACCCGGCAGGCACCCCGGCCCCCCGGACCGGGGTCGCCCCGGCCCCGCACCCCGACCCCGCGATGCGCTCGCTCATGGCCGCGCTCGCGGTCGTCGCGGGGCGGTACGAGGGCCTGTCGTACGTCCCCGTGGGCGTCCCCGTCCCCGCTCCCGGCCGCCCGCCGCGCACCCTGGGGGCCTTCGCCGGGCGGGCGGTCTTCGCGGCGGACCTCACCGAGGGCCGCACCATCGGGGACCTCCTCGCCACCCCGCTCTCCCCCTTCCCGGACGGCCCCGCACCGGCCGTCGGCATCGTCGACCCGGGACCGGCCGCCGGGCTGGAGGCGGTCACCGTCCTGCCGTACACCGAGCGGCCCTACGCCCGCACCCTCCCGCACGACGCGGACACCACCGACGCCACTGCGTCCGCCACCACCGGCTTCGCACGCCAGGTGCTCCGCGTACGGGACCAGCTCCTCTCCCTTCCCCCCGGCACCCCTCTCGCCGAGCTGTACCCGCTCGGCGACGAGGAGGCCGCCGCCCAGCTCGCCCTGGGCCGCGGCGCCCCCGCCGAGCCCCGCACCCCCCGCCGCATCGACGAGCGCTTCGCCGAGCGGGCCGCCTCCCACCCGGACGCCCCCGCCCTCACCTGCGCCGGTACCACGCTCACGTACCGGGAGCTGAACGCCCGCGCCGACGAACTGGCCGCCGGGCTGCACGCCGCGGGCGTCGCCCCCGGGGACCTCGTGGGCATCTGCCTGCCCCGCTCGACGGACCTGGTGGCGACGATGCTCGCGGTCCTGAAGGCGGACGCGGTGTACGTACCGCTGGACCCGGACCATCCGGCCGACCGCCGCACCCGCACCGCCGAGGACGCCGGGCTCCGCCTGACCGTCGACGACACCGCCCCGCTCACCGGCCACCCCGCACACCCCCGCCCGCCGACGGGCCCGCCCACGTCCCCCGCCTACGTCATCCACACCTCGGGCTCGACTGGCCGCCCCAAGGGCGTCGTGGTCCCGCACGCCCATGTGACCGCGCTCGTCGACGCCACCCGCGAGGACTTCGGGCTCACCCCCGCCGACACCTGGACGTTCTTCCACTCGGCGGCGTTCGACTTCTCCGTCTGGGAGATCTGGGGCACCCTGCTCACGGGCGGACGCCTGGTCGTCGTCGACCACTGGACGACGCGCTCCCCCGCGGACTTCCACGCCCTGGTGGTCCGCGAGGGGGTCACCGTGCTCAGCCAGACCCCCTCGGCGTTCACCCAGTTCATGGCGGCCGACCGGGACGCCGGCGGCGAACTGCCCCTCCGCCTGGTCGTGCTGGGCGGCGAGCCCCTGGACACCCGGCCCCTGCGCTTGTGGTTCGACCGCCGGCCGGAGGACCGCTGCCGGCTGGTCAACATGTTCGGCATCACGGAGACGACGGTCCACGTGACCGCCCAGACGCTCACCCGCCGCGCGGCGATGGAGGGCTCCCGGTCCGTCGGCCGCCCCCTGCCCGGCCGGCACGTCCACGTCCTCGACCCCCGGGGCCGCCCCGTGCCCCCGGGCGCCCCCGGTGAGATCCACGTCGGCGGTGAGGGTGTCGCCGACGGGTATCTGCACCGGCCCGCCCTCACCGCCGAACGGTTCGTCCCCGACCCCTGGCACGGGGGCCGGCTGTACCGCAGCGGGGACCTGGGCCGGCTGCTCCCCGACGGCACCCTGGAACACCTGGGCCGGATCGACGACCAGGTGAAGGTACGGGGCTTTCGCATCGAGCCCGACGAGATCCGTCACGCCCTCCTGGAGGACCCGGCGGTGACGGCGGCCGCGGTGACGGTCACCGGTCACGAAGAGGGCGACGCCGCGGCCGTCCGCATCGACGCGTACGTGGTCCTGGCCCCGGACGCGGACGGCGGCACCGCTCCCGTACGCCACCGGGCCGCGCGCCTGCTCCCGTCCCACATGCTGCCCGCCACGGTGACGGCCCTGCCCCGGCTCCCCCTCACCGTGAACGGCAAACTCGACCCCGCCCGGCTGCCGGCCCCCCGGCACCCCGCTCCGGCGCCGGCCCCCGCCCCCGCGCGGGACACCGGACCGGCGGCGGTGCTCACCGAGGTGTGGCAGGAGGTCCTGGGCGTCCCGGCGATCGGCCCGGACGACAACTTCTGGGACCTGGGCGGCAATTCGCTGTACGCGATCCGGATCGGCACGGCCGCCCGGGAACGCGGTCTGCCCCCGGTCCCCCTGCGCCAGCTGTATCTGACCCCGACCATACGGACGCTCAGCGAGGCACTGGCCCCCTGACCCCGCGGCCGGCGCGGCGGAAGGGGGCGACCGCGAGACCTCGGCCGCCCCCTTCCCGGTCGGCGGACTACGCGAAACGCTGCGCGGCCCCGCCGTTGCACGCCTGGAGCCTCAGCGGGTCCTTCGCCGACGCGAGCGTCAGGCAGAGCCCGGTGGCGGCCGCCGGGCGCAGCGTGCCCGACTCCTTAACGAACTTCTGGTTCGCCGCACCCGAGCAGTCCCACAGGACGAGCGCGGCGCCCGCCCGGTACTCCGCGCCCGGCACGTCCAGGCAGCGGTCGTGGCTGAGTTCCGTACGCACCGCCCGCTCGACGGCGTCGTACCACCAGTCCTGGTTCCGGCCGCCGTGGCAGTCCCAGCCGGTGACCCCGGTGCCGTTGCGGGTCACCGACGCCGGGACGTCCACGCACGTTCCGGTGGCCTCGTTCTTCAGCGGGTCGAACACGTCGTCCCAGGCGACCGGCTGGAGCACCGGCCTGCCGGCGCTCGCCGGGTCGGCGCAGCTCGCCTCACGGGCCCCGGAGTTGTACATCTGGGTGAGGCAGGAGGCGAAGGCCCCGTGCCCGGCCAGGTTGGGGTGGAAGGACTGACGTACCGAATTCGCGTCCGGGAGACCCGGCTTGGTCACGTCGATGTACAGGCCGCGGGCCCAGGCGCTCTGGGTGCAGACCTCGTGGCCGTGGAAGAGACGGGAGTTGTCGAGGTAGACGGCGCCCGTGGAGGCGGCCGCCCTGCGCATGCCCACCTGGAAGGCGGGTACGGCGGTGTTGCGGCCCCAGACCGTGTCGGAGTCGTATCCCAGACCGCCGCAGGCGATCTTTCCGGGGAAGTCCGGGTTGTCCCGGAAGTCGGGACCGATCGGGCTCGGGTAGCCCATGACGACGAGCTTGTAGTCGCCGTTGGCGTAGCCGGCGTCCGTCATGACGGTGCGCAGGTCGCGCACGGTCTGTTCGACCTTGGGGACGAGCGCGTCGACGCGGGCCTGCCAGCCGCCCGCGTACTTGGACTCGCAGGGACCCTGGAGGGTGAGATAGCGCACGACGCAGTCGGTCATGACCGGGCCGAACTGGAGGTCGTCGTTGGCCCCGGCCACCAGGACGATCATCTTGATCCGGGTGTTGCGGGCCTTCACGGCGAGGCTGTCGCTCTGGACCAGCTCGTCGGCGTACTGCTTGGAACCTCCGATTCTGATGTTCCCGGTATAGGCGCCGGAGCAGGAGACGTTGTACGTGACGTCCGCCGCGATGCCCGTGCGGTGGATGGCCGCGTCGGGCGACCGGTGGCACCAGTTGTCCGGGCCGTTGGTGCCGGATTCGTACGTGCCGACGCCCTCGCCGGAGATCTCGCTGTCGCCGAGCGAGATCAGCCCGGTCTTGCGGTCGGCGAGCGGCCGCTCGGCGGGGCTGCCGTACAGCTGGGTGGCCTCCGCTGCCCGGACGGCTTCGAGATCGGGCGGGAGCGGGGTGGATGCGGTAGTGGTGGTACGGATCTCCGTCGCGCCCGCCGGTCCGGCGACGGTCATGGAGCCGACGGTCGCCGCGAGCGCGGCGGCAGCCGCGACCGTACAGCGAAGTGCGCGAAGTCTGTGCCTGGTGCGCCTCATTGCGCCTCCCGGATTGTGGGGTTACCCCAGGTATTTACTGGCCGGTAGGCGACAAGGGAATACGTAGAACAAGACAAGTGCTCATCTTCTTCAGGAGGTTTGAAACATGGACGGCTCATCAGGCACCCCGCAGTACCGCACCGAGCACGATTCGATGGGGGAGGTGAAGGTCCCCGCGCACGCCAAGTGGCGGGCCCAGACCCAGCGCGCGGTGGAGAACTTCCCCATCTCGGGGCAGCGCCTGGAGCGCGCCCACATCGAGGCCCTGGCCCGGATCAAGGCGGCCGCCGCCAAGGTCAACGCTGAGCTGAAGGTCCTCGACCCGGACATCGCCGGCGCGATCCAGGAGGCCGCCGCCGAGGTCGCCGAAGGCCGCTGGGACGAGCACTTCCCCATCGACGTGTTCCAGACGGGGTCCGGCACCTCATCCAACATGAACACAAACGAGGTCGTCGCCACGCTCGCCACCGAGCGGCTGGGACGCGAGGTCCACCCCAACGACCACGTCAACGCCTCGCAGTCGTCCAACGACGTCTTCCCCTCCTCCATCCACATCGCCGCGACCGCCGCCGTCACCGCGGACCTGATCCCCGCGCTCGACCATCTGGCGACCGCGCTGGAGCGAAAATCGGCCGAATTCGCGGAGGTCGTGAAGTCGGGCCGTACGCACCTGATGGACGCCACACCCGTCACCCTGGGCCAGGAGTTCGGCGGCTACGCGGCGCAGATCCGTTACGGCGTCGAGCGCCTGCGGTCCGCCCTGCCCCGCCTGGCCGAACTGCCCCTGGGCGGTACGGCGGTGGGCACGGGCATCAACACCCCGCCCGGCTTCTCCGCCGCCGTCATCGCCGAGGTCGCCCGCACCACCGGGCTGCCGCTCACCGAGGCACGCGACCACTTCGAGGCACAGGGGGCCCGCGACGGACTGGTCGAGGCATCCGGGCAGCTCCGCACGATCGCGGTCTCCCTGACGAAGATCTCCAACGATCTGCGCTGGATGGCCTCGGGCCCCCGCACCGGACTGGCCGAGATCAACCTGCCCGACCTCCAGCCGGGCTCGTCGATCATGCCGGGCAAGGTCAATCCGGTCATCCCCGAAGCCGTGCTGATGGTCGCGGCGCAAGTCATGGGGAACGACGCCACGGTCGCCACCGCGGGCGCCGCGGGCAACTTCGAACTCAACGTCATGCTGCCCGTGATCGCGAGGAACCTGCTGGAGTCGGTACGGCTGCTCGCCAACGCCTCCCGCCTCCTCGCCGACCGCACGGTCGACGGCATCACGGCCAACGTGGAACGGGCCCGCATGTACGCGGAGTCCTCGCCCTCCGTCGTCACCCCGCTGAACAAGTACATCGGTTACGAGGAGGCGGCGAAGGTCGCCAAGAAGTCCCTCGCTCAGGGCACGACCATCCGCGAAACGGTGCTGGCCTCGGGATATGTCGAGCGCGGCGACCTCACGGTGGAACAACTCGACGAGGCCCTGGACGTGTTGCGCATGACCCGCCCGTGACGCGTATCGCAGCGAGCGGGCGGCCGGATCTCTAAGATCTCTTCATGGCAGGTACGGGAGAGGTGCGCTGGGCGCCCGGGGACCAGATCCTCTGGCGCTACCGCGACAACGGTGGCAGTGACCGCGGCGACGGCGACGGGAACGGCCGGTGTGCCGTGCACATCTGCCGTCCGGTCACCGTCGTCCAGGACACCGACGAGCTGCTCGCCGTCTGGATGGCACCGGGCACCGAGTGTGTGAGACCGGTCCTCGCCGACGGCACCCAGGTACACGCCGAACCGCTCGCCACCCGCTACACCGCGCCGCGCACCACGGCCCGCTCGACGTGGTTCGGCACCGGCGTGCTGAAGCTGGCCCGGCCCGGCGACCCCTGGTCGGTGTGGCTGTTCTGGGACCGCGGCTGGACCTTCCGCAACTGGTACGTGAATCTGGAGGAGCCGCTCCTGCGCTGGTCCGGCGGCGTCGACTCCGAGGACCACTTCCTCGACATCTCCGTGAACCCCGACCGCAGCTGGCGGTGGCTCGACGAGGACGAGTTCGCCCAGGCGCAGCGGGTCGGTCTGATGGACCGGGCCACCGCGGCGCGGGTGCGGGAGGCGGGCCGCGCGGCCGTCGAGGTCATCCAGGAGTGGGGGACGCCGTTCCGGGACGGCTGGGAGCACTGGCGGCCGGAGCCGCACTGGCAGGTACCCCCTCTGCCGGATGACTGGGACCGCACCCCGGCCCATATGCCGTCGTGAGATCCTTGGAGCGACCACAAGTCGACGCACGAACCGTACGAACCGCACTGGGCGCACAGCCCGGAGCGGGCCGCACGCTCGCATGAACCACTACGAGGGGGTGGAGACGTGCTCGCTGTCCGCCGTCCCTTCGCGGGAAACGATGTCACCACACCAGATCGTGAGCAGCCGGTTTCGGCCCCGCCCACGGGGGCATCCGGTGACAGCCGTTGTTCTTACCGCTCTTGCCGGGGCACAGTAGCGCCCCACGAGGTCACTGCCTCATACAACCGGCCCGGACGGACGGAATCCCACGCGTGACGGAGCATCCCACCTCCCACGAAGGCCGGCAGCCCCTCGCGGCCCGGTCTCAGGAGCGCACCCGGCCGCGGCAGCAGGACGCCGCGACCGCGACCCCTGCCACCGCCGCGATCCCCGGACCGGCCGCCGCGCCGAACCCCGGGCCGAATCCCGTACCGCACGCCTCGTCGAATCCGACGGCGGCGGACGCCCAGGCGGCGGCCCGTCGCGAAGGTGACCGGCTGCGCTTCGTTGGGGCGGCGACCCGCCGTATCGCCCGGGGCATAGACCTGGACGAGATCGTCCTCGGCCTCTGCCGGGCCAGCGTGCCGACCTTCTCCGACGCGATACTCGTCTACCTCCGCGACCCGCTCCCGGTGGGCGACGAGCGCCCCGTCTCCCCGTTCGTGCTGCGGCTGCGCCGTACCGACCGGCTGCGTTTACCCGACGAGGAGAATGAGAACAGCCCGGAGACCGAGCGTCTCCGGCTGCCCGGCGCCGACCCCCAGTCCGACCTGATGCCCGCGGCCGAACTGTGCGAGGTCCGCTCGGGCGGAGCGCTGGCCGAGGTGCTGCGCGGAGTACGGCCCGTCTTCGGGGACTCCGCGGCAGCGCGCGCAGCGCTGCCCGAACTGCTCGGGGCCGGACGTGCCGTGCCCACCGGACACCGCGCGATCCTGGCGCCGCTGCGCGGGCGGCGGCGGGTCATCGGCGCGGCCGTCTTCCTGCGCGGCACCGAACGCCCGGCGTTCGAGGCCAACGACCTGCTGGTCGCTGCCCAGTTGGCGACGCACACCGCGCTCGGCATCGACAAGGCCGTGCTGTACGGCCGCGAGGCGTACATCGCGGACGAGCTCCAGCGCACCATGCTGCCCGATTCGCTGCCGCAGCCGACCGGCGTCCGCCTCGCCTCCCGGTACCTCCCGGCCGCCGAGACGGCCAGGGTCGGCGGCGACTGGTACGACGCGATCCCGCTGCCCGGCAGCCGCGTGGCGCTCGTCGTCGGTGACGTCATGGGCCACTCCATGACCTCTGCCGCGATCATGGGCCAGCTGCGCACGACCGCGCAGACCCTGGCCGGGCTCGACCTGCCGCCGCAGGAGGTGCTGCACCACCTCGACGAGCAGGCGCAGCGGCTCGGCAGCGACCGCATGGCGACCTGCCTGTACGCGGTGTACGACCCGGTCGCGCACCGGATCACCATCGCCAACGCCGGCCACCCGCCGCCCGTCCTGCTCCACCTGGGCGGCCGGGCCGAGGTGCTCCGGGTGCCGCCCGGCGCCCCGATCGGTGTCGGTGGGGTCGACTTCGAGGCCGTGGAACTGGACGCGCCCGCGGGCGCCACGCTCCTGCTGTACACGGACGGTCTGGTCGAGTCCCGGCTGCGGGACGTGTGGACCGGCATCGAGCAGCTGCGGGAGCGGCTCGCCGCCACCGCCCGGCTGACCGGTCCCGACCACGCGCCTCCGCTGGAGGCGCTCTGCGACGACGTGCTCGACATGCTCGGTCCCGGCGACCGGGACGACGACATCGCACTGCTCGCCGCCCGCTTCGACGGGATCGCGCCCAGCGATGTCGCGTACTGGTTCCTGGAGCCGGAGAACGAGGCACCGGGCCGGGCCCGCAAGCTGGCCCGCAGGGCGCTCAGCCGGTGGGGCCTCGACGAGCTGTCGGACGAGGTGGAACTGCTGGTCAGTGAGGTGGTGACCAACGCCGTGCGGTACGCGGAGCGGCCGGTGACCCTGCGCCTCCTGCGCACGGACATCCTGCGCTGCGAGGTCGGCGACGACTCCCCGCAGCTGCCCAGGCAGCGGCGGGCCAGGGAGACGGACGAGGGCGGCCGCGGTCTGTTCCTGGTGAACCGTCTGGCCAGGCGGTGGGGAGCCACCCGGCTCTCGACCGGCAAGGTGGTCTGGTTCGAGATGTCCACCCGGAGCCAGTAAGAGGCAATGCGTGAAGGGAGGGGCGGTGCCCGCGGGCCCCGCCCCTCCCTTCACGCACTCAGCGCTGTTCCCCGCTCACTGGCCGGGCAGGCTGTCCTCGTCACGGCCAGGCCGTTCGTCCGGTGGGTCGACCGGGTCGACCGGCTCGGTCGGTACGGTCGTCGACTCGCTGGGCGTGGGCGGTGTCGTCCGGCTGGGCGGCGGCTGCGTCGACGGGCTCTGCGTGACGGGCGCGCTCGACGACGGGGACGGTGACTCGGTCTCGGGCGGCTCCGTCTCCTCGGGCTCCTCGGTCTCGGCCGGCGCCGTGGTGGGGGCCTGCGTGATGCCCGATTCACCGCGCTCGACGTCCTCCAGGTCGAAGGTGGCGGTCGAGCCGCCGTTCAGCGCGGCGAGCGTGTAGTCGGCCCATATCTTCGCCGGGAAGCCGCCGCCGTTGGCCCGGCCCGAGTTGGCCGTGCCGGTCAGCGTGACCTGCTCGCCGCCGGCCTTGGCGGACTCGCCGTAGAGCGCGACGACCGTGGTGAGCTCCGGGGTGTAGCCGGCGAACCAGGCGGCCTTGTTGTTCTCGGACGTGCCGGTCTTGCCCGCCGCGTCGAAGGCCGAGGTGTCGGCCTCGTGTCCGGAGCCGTTGTCCACGACTCCGGTGAGCGACCTGGTCACGGTGTCCGCGGTCTTGCGGCTGATCGCCTGGCCGCCGGTGCCGTCGACCGGTGCCGCCGTGCGGTCCCGGTGCTCGGCCGACTTGATGATGTGCGGGTTGACCTTCTTGCCGTGGTTGTCGAGGGTCGCGAACACACCGGCCATGTCCCAGGTCGAGGCGTTCATGGTGCCCAGGGTGATCGAGGGGACCGCGGGGAATCCCTTGTCCGGCATGCCCAGGTCGAGGGCGGTCTGCTTCACGGTGGTGGGCGACACGTCGACGACCATCTGCGCGAAGACCGAGTTGACCGACCTGTCCATCGCCGTCTGGACGCTGATGTCGCCGTAGCTGCGGCCGTCCTCGTTCTGCGGCTTGAACGGGATGTCGCTGCCGACGACGGGCCGCCTGCTGGTGCCGTCGTAGACGGTGTCGAGGCCGATCAGCCTGCCGTCCTGGGTCTTCGACCCGTTCTCCAGCGCGGAGGCGAGCACCAGCGGCTTGAAGGTGGAGGCCGGCTGGTAGTCCTGGCGGGTGGCGTTGGAGATCCAGTGCTGGGTGGCGCTGACGCCGCCGTACAGCGCGACGACCTCGCCGTTCTTGGGGTTCACGGAGGTGGCGCCGGCCTGGACCGTGGCGTCGGTCCTGTTGCCCTCGCGGTCGAGCTTGGACTCCAGCTGCCGGTCGACCGCCTTCTCCAGCTCCTTCTGACGCTTCTTGTCTATGTTGAGCGTGATCGTCCAGCCGCCGGCCTCGATGGCCTCCTCGGAGATGCCCTGGCGCTCCAGCTCCTCGTTGGCCGCCTCGACGAGATAGCCGGTCTGGCCCTCCATGCCGGGGGCCGCCTTGGGCTGCTGCGGGACGGTGAAGTTCATCCCGGCGCGCTTCGAGGCGTCGAGCCAGCCCTTCTCGACCATGTTGTCGAGCGTGTATCCCCAGCGCTCGGAGACGAGCTTCTTGCCGGTCGGCGAGGCGGCCGCCCAGTCGTACTGGCTGGGGGCCTGGAGCAGCGAGGCGAGGTAGGCGCCCTGGGAGAGGCTGAGATCCTTGGCGTCGACCCCGTAGTACGCCTGCGCGGCGGCCTGGACGCCGCTCGCGCCGCGGCCGTAGTACGCGGTGTTCATGTACCCGGCGAGGATGTCTTCCTTGCTCATCTTCTGGTCGACCTTGAGAGAGATCACCAGTTCCTTCAGCTTGCGGCTGATGGTCGGGTCCTGCGTCAGGTAGTAGTTCTTCACGTACTGCTGGGTGATCGTCGAACCACCCTGCTTGCCCTTGCCGGACAGCGTGTTGAACAGCCCGCGCGTGGTGCCCTTCAGGTCGACGCCCTGGTCCTGGTAGAAGGTCTTGTTCTCGGCCGCGACGAAAGCCTTCTGTACGTCCTCGGGGACCTCGGCGAGGTCGACGATCTCGCGGTTGACCTCGCCCGCGCGCGCAAGCAGTGTGCCGTCGCTGTACTTGTAGACGTTGCTCTGCTTGTTGGCCGTGGCGTTGGCCGCGGGCACGTCCACGTAGACGTAGAGCGCCAGGAAGGCGCCCATGACCAGCAGGCAGAACCCGAAGAACGTGCCCAGCAGTTTCCGCCAGGTGAAGAGTCCGCGTATGCCGCCGCTCCTCCCGGCCCGGCGCGCTTCTCGCACCTGGCCTCGTCGCGCATCCGCTCGACCCATCGCTGTAGTGCTCCCGTTTCTCTGCTCGACCGGCTTCAACCGTTCCCGCCAGCTAACACCGTCGGGTCGGACGAAATGCAAGCGATCCGGTCTTTTCCGGACGTGACAATCAGCACCCGTTTCCCTAGGAACCGACTCATGAAGGGCAAGAAGGGTTGCGAGGACAGGGGAATCCACGGATACGGGCGGGACGCGTCACCCTCGTATGCACCCTGCGTATACACCGCATGTATAGTCCCTCCCATGTCAATCGGTCACACCCTCCTGGGACTCCTCGAGTCCGGCCCCCGCCACGGCTACGACCTCAAACGCACGTTCGACGAGAAGTTCGGCCACGACCGCCCTCTGCACTACGGACAGGTCTACTCGACCATGTCCCGGCTGCTGAAGAACGGGCTCGTCGTCGTCGACGGGGTCGAGAGCGAGGGTGGTCCCGAACGCAAGCGGTACGCCATCACGGACGCCGGGATCACGGACGTGGCCGCCTGGCTCGCCCACCCGGAGAAGCCGGAACCGTACCTGCAGTCGACCCTGTACACCAAGGTCGTCCTGGCCCTGCTCACCGGCCGCAGCGCCGCCCAGCTGCTGGACTCCCAGCGCACCGAGCACCTGCGCCTGATGCGGGTCCTCACCGACCGCAAGCGCAGGGGCGACCTCGCCGACCAGCTGATCTGCGACCACGCGCTGTTCCACCTGGAAGCCGATCTGCGCTGGCTGGAACTGACCACCGCGCGCCTGGAACAGCTCGCCGCGGAGGTACGTCCATGACTCCCGAAGGTTCCCTGCTCGACGCCCGCGATCTGCGCAAGACCTACGGGCCCACCCCCGCACTCGACGGGGCGTCGTTCTCCATCCACCCGGGCGAGGTCGTCGCCGTCATGGGCCCCTCCGGCTCCGGGAAGTCGACGCTGCTGCACTGCCTCGGCGGGATCGTCACCCCGGACAGCGGGACGATCACGTACGACGGGCGCGAGCTCTCCACCCTGTCCGACGCCGAGCGCAGCGCCCTGCGTCGCAGCGAGTTCGGGTTCGTGTTCCAGTTCGGCCAGCTCGTACCTGAGCTGACCTGCGTGGAGAACGTCGCCCTTCCCCTCCGCCTCAACGGCGTGAAGCGCAAGGAGGCCGAGCGCGAGGCCCTCGGCTGGATGGAGCGCCTTCAGGTCGACGATCTGAGACAGAAGCGGCCCGGAGAGGTGTCCGGCGGGCAGGGTCAGCGCGTCGCCGTCGCCCGCGCCCTCGCCGCCGGCCCCAGAGTGCTCTTCGCCGACGAGCCCACCGGCGCCCTCGACTCGCTCAACGGCGAGCTCGTGATGGAGCTGCTCACGGACGCGGCCCGGTCCTCCGGTACCGCCGTCGTCCTCGTCACCCACGAGGCGCGGGTCGCCGCCTACTCGGACCGCGAGATCGTCGTACGCGACGGAAAGTCCCGGGACCTGGAGTACACGGGATGACAGTGCTGGAAGAACGGAGCACCGAGGAAGCGGCCGGCTCCACGAAGGCGCCGGGGAAGGGGTCGGGCTGGATACACGACCTCGGCCTCGGCATCCGCTTCGCGGTCGGCGGCGGGCGCGAGGGCTGGATCCGCACCCTCCTCACGGCCGTCGGCGTGGGCCTCGGCGTCACCCTGCTCCTCGTCGCCTCCTCCGTACCGAATCTCCTGGACAACCGGTCCGACCGCACCGCGGGCCGCGCACCCAACTTCACCAACCACGACGCGCCCCTGGCGCCCGGCGACGACACCCTGGTCTACGACGACGCCTCGTCCGAGTACCGCGGCGACTCGGTCGGCGGCTTCTTCCTGCGCCCCGACGGCGCGCGCCCGCCGATACCGCCGGGCGTCGACAGAATCCCCGGGCCCGGCGAGATGGTCGTCTCGCCCGCACTGAAGGACCTGCTGCAATCCCCCGAAGGCAAACTGCTCAAGGAGCGTCTGAAGTTCCGGATCGTCGGGACGATCGCCGACGAGGGGCTGAGCGATCCGCACGACCTGTACATGTACGCCGGCAGCGACACCATCACGCAGAAGGGCGGCGGGCGGACCGCCCAGTTCGGCGGCAATCAGCTGCCCGGGGAACCGATGAACCCCGTCCTCATCATCCTCATCATCCTGATCTGCGTCGTCCTGCTGGTCCCCGTCGCGATCTTCATCGCCACCGCCGTCCGGTTCGGCGGCGAACGACGCGACCGCCGGCTCGCCGCGCTGCGTCTCGTCGGCGCGGACATCCGGATGACCCGGCGGGCCGCTGCCGGTGAGTCCCTGTTCGGCACCGGGGTCGGACTGCTCTTCGGAGTCCTGTTCTTCCTCGTGGGGCGTCAGTTCATCGGCATGGTGCAGTTCTGGCGGATCTCGGCGTTCCCCTCCGACCTCGCCCCGATGCCCGGTCTCGCCGTGCTGATCGTGCTGGCCGTACCGGTGTGTGCGGTCCTGGTCACCCTGTTCGCGCTGCGCTCCGTGGCGATCGAGCCGCTCGGTGTCGTACGGCAGGGGCGTTCCCGCAAGCGCCGGCTGAGGTGGCGGCTGCCGATGCCGGTCATCGGTGTGGTGCTGCTGCTGTTCTCGGACATCGTCGGCGGCGACAGCACGGTGCTCGACCTGGCCGCCGTCGCGGCCGGGATCATCCTGATCCTGCTCGGCATGGTCACCCTGCTCCCCTGGTTGGTCGAGTCGGTCGTCGCCCGGCTGCGCGGCGGCCCGGTGCCCTGGCAACTCGCTGTCCGCAGGCTCCAGTTGAACAGCACCGCGGCGACGCGCGCGGTGAGCGGCATCACGGTCGCGGTGGCCGGCGGGATCGCGCTCCAGATGTACTTCGTCGGCATCAACGACGACTTCAACACGACGACGGGCCAGGACCCGAAGCGCGCCCAGATGGGTGTCGCGACGGAGTCCGCCAACGGCGCCCTCGCCGAGCGCATGATCAAGGAGTTCCGGGCCACGGAGGGCGTGAAGCGAGTCATCGGCACCATCGACTCCTATGTGCTCGGCGCCGGAGCGCTCGACGAGTGGGGCGACCCGGAGGGCGCGCCGGTGACCTACGGCACCTGCGCCACTCTGCGCGAGCTGGCACATCTGCCCGGCTGCGAGGACGGCGACGTCTTCATCTCGCACACCGAGGAGAACAAGGACGCGGGTTGGGTGACGAAGGTCGCCCGTCCCGGCAAGCAGGTCGATCTCAACGAGTGGTACAGGGACGAGGGCTCGGAGAAGCTCAAGCCGCAGCTGTGGACGATCCCGAAGGACGCCCGCACGGTGACGCCCAGGAAGGACCCGGCGGGCGAGGAGCGCCACGGCATCTTCGTGACGCCCGGCGCCCTGGACGCTGCCAAGCTGCCGAGCGCCTCGACGACGGCGCAGATCCAGACGGACGAGGGCGTCCCCGACGCCCAGGAACACGTCCGCAACACCGCGTATCTGATGGATCCGTCCCTGCGGATCTGGACCTACCAGATGACGCAGCGGGACAAGCAGTACGACAGCATCCGCACCGGTCTGTTCGTGGGGGCGACCGCCACCATGATCCTGATCGCGGCCTCCATGCTGGTCTCGCAGATCGAGCAACTGCGGGAGCGCAGGAAGCTGTTGTCGGTCCTGGTCGCCTTCGGTACGCGCCGCTCGACACTCGCCTGGTCGGTCCTGTGGCAGACCGCGATCCCGGTCGTCCTCGGCACCGCGCTCGCCGTCATCGGCGGTGTCGGCCTCGGCAGGGTGATGCTCCACCTGATCGACAAGGAGATCACCGACTGGCTGATCTTCCTGCCCCTGGTGGGGGTGGGTGCGGCGATGATCGCCGTGGTGACGCTGCTCAGCCTGCCACCGCTGTGGCGCCTGATGCGCCCGGACGGTCTGCGCACCGAGTGACCGGAGCACGGTGGCCGGACGGGCCGGGCCTTCACGCCTGTCCGGCCACCCGCACCGGAAGCGTCTCCATCGCCTCGCGCAGCGCCGCCGCGAACTCCTCGAACTCCTCCTGCCTGGCCGCACCCGAGCGCATCGCCAGGGCCACCCGCCGCGAGGGTGCCGGGTCCGCGAAGTGTCCCGTCGTCAGCGCGTCGTCGCGACCCGCCTCCACCGTCACCGCGGTCCTCGGCAGCAGCGTCACGCCGAGCCCGCCGGCGACCAGCTGCACCAGGGTGGAGAGTCCGGCCGCCGTCGTCGTCACGGGCGCGCCCTGCGTACGCCCGGCCTCCCGGCAGATGTCCAGGGCCTGGTCACGCAGACAGTGCCCCTCGTCCAGGAGCAGCAGCGGCAGCTCGCGCAGCGCCTCGCGCGGAATGTCGACGCGCCCGCCCAGCCAGTGGTCCCGCTCCATGACCAGCACGAAGTCCTCGTCGAAGAGCGGCAGTTCGGTGACCCCCGGCACGCCGAGCGGTACGGCGAGCAGCAGCAGGTCGAGCCGCCCGGCGGCCAGCCCCTCCAGCAGCGAGGAGGTCTGCTCCTCGTGGACCTGGAGGTCCAGCTCCGGGTAGCGCCGGTGGACGAGCCGGAGCACGGTCGGCAGCAGATACGGGGCGACGGTCGGGATCACGCCGAGCCTGAGCACTCCGGTGAACGGGGCCCGCACGGCCTCCGCCTCCTCCATCAGCGCGCCGACGGCCTCCAGAACGACCTGGGTCCGCGCCGCCAGCCGCTCCCCGGCGGGCGAGAGCAGCACCTTGCGCGTCGTACGCTCGATGAGCTGGACACCCAGTGCCTCCTCCAGCGCCGAGACGGCTCCGGAAAGGGCGGGCTGACTCATCCCGATCGCGGCGGCCGCGTCACGGAAGTGCAGATGCTCCGCCACGGCGGCGAAGGCGCGCAGCTGCGACAGGCTTGGCTGTTTGGGCCTGATGCCCTGGTTCACCTGGCTCATTGATAGGAACCTCCGATCATCACGATCGAGTGTAGTCACCCCACCGATCAATGAGCCACACCCCGGAGAGGGTCGGAAACCCGCCACTGATCGAGTGGGGCGATCAATGCGAGCCGGGGAGGCGATTTCCGTGATCAATGCACTCTGTGCCATGGTGGATCCAGTCCAACCCTCAGGAACCTCCCCAAAAGGGAATTCCTACACTGCAAGGAGAGCGCGTGCTCACTGTCGGTGACAAGTTCCCCGAGTTCGACCTGACTGCTTGTGTCTCGCTGGAGGCGGGCAAGGAGTTCGAGCAGATCAACCACAAGACCTACGAGGGTCAGTGGAAGATCGTCTTCGCGTGGCCGAAGGACTTCACCTTCGTGTGCCCCACCGAGATCGCCGCCTTCGGCAAGCTGAACGAAGAGTTCGCCGACCGTGACGCCCAGGTCCTCGGCTTCTCCGGTGACTCCGAGTTCGTGCACCACGCCTGGCGCAAGGACCACCCGGACCTGACCGACCTGCCCTTCCCGATGCTCGCCGACTCGAAGCACGAGCTCATGCGTGACCTCGGCATCGAGGGCGAGGACGGCTTCGCGCAGCGCGCCGTCTTCATCGTCGACCAGAACAACGAGATCCAGTTCACGATGGTGACCGCCGGTTCCGTGGGCCGTAACCCCAAGGAGGTCCTGCGGGTCCTCGACGCCCTGCAGACCGACGAGCTGTGCCCCTGCAACTGGACCAAGGGCGAGAACACCCTCGACCCGGTCGCGCTCCTCTCGGGCGAGTGAGCTGAGACGATCATGGCTCTCGACGAACTGAAGTCCGCCATACCGGACTTCGCCAAGGACCTGAAGCTGAACCTCGGCTCGGTCATCGGCAACAGCGAACTCCCCCAGCAGCAGCTCTGGGGCACCGTCCTCGCCTGCGCGATCGCCTCGCGCTCGCCGATGGTGCTCCGCGAGCTGGAGCCGGAGGCCAAGGCCAACCTCTCCGCCGAGGCGTACACCGCGGCGAAGTCGGCCGCGGCCATCATGGCGATGAACAACGTCTTCTACCGGACCCGGCACCTGCTGTCGGACCCGGAGTACGGGACGCTCCGTGCGGGCCTGCGGATGAACGTCATCGGCAAGCCGGGCGTGGAGAAGGTCGACTTCGAGCTGTGGTCGCTCGCCGTCTCCGCGATCAACGGCTGCGGCCAGTGCCTCGACTCCCACGAGCAGGTGCTGCGCAAGGCCGGCGTGGACCGTGAGACCATTCAGGAAGCCGTCAAGATCGCCTCGGTGATCCAGGCGGTCGGCGTGACCCTCGAAGCCGAGGCCGTTCTCGCCGAGTAACACCGCAGTACCCTTGTACGAGAAGGGCCCCGAGGACGACCGACCGTCCTCGGGGCCCTTCTTACGTCCTCGGGGCCCTTCTTACTGCCTTCTTGCGCCTGCTACTGCTCCGGTCCGCCCGCCCGGCCCTCCCCGGGTGCCTCCGGCGCGCGGTCGACAGGCAGGTCCGGGGCCTTCGGCGGCGAACCCGGGGCCGGGGTCGGCGCCAGCTCGTGCGCCGTGGCACCGTGCGGCGCCGGCGTGTGCCGCCGGGACTCCTCCTGCCCGTAGGCCCGCAGGTAGCCGACCACGGTATTGGTCACGGCGACCAGCGGTACGGCCACCACCGCGCCGCCGATGCCCGCGATCATCCCGCCCGCGGCGACCGAGAGGACGACGGCCAGCGGATGGACCCGCACGGCACGTCCCAGGATGAACGGCTGGAGGATGTGGCCCTCGATCTGCTGCACGGCGAGCACCACGATCAGCACCATCAGCGCGGTGAACACGCCCTGGGTGACGAGTGAGACGACCACCGCGAGCGCCCCGGAGACCACGGCCCCGACGAGGGGGATGAAGGCGAAGAGGAAGATGAACACCGCGAGCGGCACGGCCATCGGCACGTCGAGGAAGTAGATCCCGAGCCCGATGAAGATGGCGTCGATCAGCGCGACTATCACCGTGCCCCGCACATAGGCGGTGAGCGTGCGCCAGGCCCGCGGCCCGGCGCCCGCGACGCCCGGCCTCGCCTGGGTGGGCACGAGCTTGAGCACCCAGTGCCAGATGCGCTTTCCGTCGTGCAGGAGGAAGAGCGTCGAGAACATCGCCAGCAGCAGCCCGGTGAGGACCTCCACCATCACGGTGACGCCCTGGAGTCCGGCGGAGGTGATCTCCTCCGTGTTGGTGCCGATGGTGTCGCTGAGGTTCTTCGCGATGTCGTTGATCTGCGACTCGGTGACATGGAAGGGGCTGTCGAGCAGCCAGCGCTTCAGCTCGTCGATGCCGTCGCGCACCCGGTCGGAGAGCGTGTCGAGGTTGTCCATCACCTGCCACACCACGAACCAGCCGACCAGACCCATGACGACGAAGCCCAGGATCGCGGTGACCGCCGTGGCCAGACCGCGTGGCAGGCCGAGCCGCTTCAGGCGTACCACGGTCGGCTGGAGCATCGCGGTGACGAGCAGCGCGGCGACGAAGGCCAGGACCACCAGCTGCACGGCGCTGATGATCCGCATCAGCACCCAGAGGGTGCCCGCCAGGACGAGCAGCCGCCAGCCCGCCTCGGCCGCGACCCGCATGCCCCACGGAATCGCCGCGACCGGATCGGGCTTCGCCGCGACGGACGGGGCGTACGAGGGAGGCGGAGGCACGTACTCCGTCACCGTGTCCTTCAGTCCGACGTCCGAGTCGGCCTCCGCGTCGGCCTCGGCACGACGCTGGTCCAGGCGCTCACCGATGTCGGTCAGTTCGGCGCCGAGCCGGCCGAGCCACCCTGGCAGTTTCGACATGATCGTTCCCTCTCCCCCACGCTCTCCCCCCACCCCTGCCCCGGAGTCGTCCGGACATGTGACCGTACACGCGTGAAACCCCCCACCGTAGGACGGTGGGGGGCTTCACGAGGTTGAGAACCGGCCCCTCATGAGGGGCCGGAGGCTCGCCTAGTACCAGTGGTTGGCCTGCCAGAAGGACCAGGCCGCGCACGGGCTGCCGTAACGGTCGCTGTTCATGTAGCTCAGGCCCCACTTGATCTGGGTGGCCGGGTTGGTCATCCAGTCCGAGCCGGCCGTCGACATCTTCGAGCCGGGCAGCGCCTGCATGATCCCGTACGCGCCCGAGGACGGGTTGGTCGCCTTGTAGTTCCAGCCCGACTCGCGGTCCACGATGTTGCTGAAGCACTGGAACTGGTCGGCGGGCATCATCGAGCGTGCCATCGCCTGCACTTCGGCCACACTGTACGAGCCCTGCGCGGAGAACGAGGAGGCGTCGCGGACCGACGAGCGGCTCGCGCGCTCGGCTTCCTTCTTCGCTTCCTCGGCCTTGCGCTCGGCCTCCAGCTTGTCCTCGGCCGCCTGCTTCTTGGACTCGGCGTCCTTGGCGGCCTGGATACGGGCTGATTCCTCTGCGGACTTCTTCGCTGCCGCATCGGCCGCGGATGCCTGGGCGTCGGCCTGCTGTGTCAGCGAGGCCGTCTGCACCTGGGCCTGCTGGCCCGCGGGAATGTCTGCGAGCAGCGTGGTGTCGGCTGCGGCCGCCTCGAAGTTGTTGTCGTCAGCGGCAGGAGTGCCGCCCGAAGCAACGCCTACGACGGCGCCTACGGTGGTGACCGCTGTGGCAGATGCCACCGCGAACCCCCGGACCGAGATCCGGCTCACATGGTGTCCTTCCAGCATCGCCCGCTTAGGTGACCTCGCGGGCGCAATCGTGCCCCTGACACTCGCCTCCCTACTGCTTGGGTCACGGGAGGCACGGGCCCGATGGGCAACTCCCTTGCGGGAGTGCCACGTGGTGCTCGCGGGCGGCATACGGACGGCAAGTGTTGAGTTGTGTGGTGCGCTGCACCTCTGGAGGTGCCCGAGTGCCGTATGCGGGGCCTGACGGAAGCAAGACTCTGCCGGACGCGGACACCGTGAAGCAATTCTGTGTTGCGTGTGAAAGCTCACACCTCGTTCGGCCCCACAGTTTTACGGAATGAGCGGCAGAACGCGATGCCGCCCGGCTAAGCTCTTCGGCTCGCCGGGCGGCACCAACTGTCCTATCCCGTATCAGATCTGGCCTTCCTCCAGCATTTCGGTCACCAGTGCGGCGATCTGTGAACGCTCGGAGCGGGTCAGCGTGACGTGGGCGAAGAGCGGATGACCCTTCAGCTTCTCGACCACGGCGACGACTCCGTCGTGCCGGCCGACCCGGAGGTTGTCCCGCTGCGCCACGTCATGCGTGAGCACGACCCGGGAATTCGACCCGATCCGGGACAACACGGTCAGCAGGACGTTGCGTTCGAGCGACTGCGCCTCGTCGACGATGACGAACGCGTCGTGGAGCGAACGGCCGCGGATGTGAGTGAGCGGCAGAACCTCCAGCATGCCGCGTCCCAGCACCTCTTCGATCACCTCGCGCCCGGCGACCGCCGAGAGCGTGTCGAAGACGGCCTGCGCCCAGGGGCTCATCTTCTCGGCCTCGGAGCCGGGGAGATAGCCGAGCTCCTGCCCGCCGACCGCGTACAGCGGCCGGAAGACCATCACCTTCTGGTGCTGCCTTCGCTCCAGTACCGCCTCCAGCCCCGCGCAGAGCGCCAGCGCGGACTTGCCGGTGCCGGCCCGGCCGCCCAGCGACACGATGCCGACGTCCTGGTCGAGGAGCAGATCGAGCGCGATGCGCTGCTCGGCGCTGCGTCCATGGATCCCGAACACCTCCCTGTCACCGCGCACCAGCCGCACGTTGCCCTCGGCCGTGACCCGGCCCAGCGCCTTGCCGCGCTCGGACTGGAGGACGAGACCGGTGTGCACGGGCAGTTCGGCGGCCTCGGGGACGTACAGCGTCTCCTCGGTGAACAGCAGGTCCACCTGCTCGCCGGCGAGCGCCAGCTCCGTCATCCCGGTCCAGCCGGAATCGGTGATGGCGAGCTCGGCGCGGTACTCCTCGGCGAGGAGGCCGACCGAGGACGCCTTGATCCGCAACGGGAGGTCCTTGGAGACGACCGTGACGTCGTACCCCTCGGCCTGGAGGTTGCGTGCGACCGCGAGAATCCGTGAGTCGTTGTCCCCCAACCGGTAGCCGGCGGGCAGTACACCGGGATCGGAGTGGTTGAGTTCGACGCGGAGCGTCCCGCCCAGATCCCCGAGCGGGATCGGGGCGTCCAGCCGGCCGTACCGGACCCGCAAGTCGTCCAGCAGGCGCAGTGCCTGCCGGGCGAAGTACCCGAGCTCCGGATGGTGCCGTTTGGCCTCCAGCTCCGTGACCACGACGATCGGCAGCACGACTTCGTGCTCGTCGAAGCGGGACATGGCGTTGGGATCGGCCAGCAGGACGCTGGTGTCGAGAACGTAGGTGCGCCTGTCGGGCATGCGGCGCTTTGTGCTGGTCACCACGGAAGGACGTACCCCCTCGGACGAGGTCGGGGAGTGCGACGGACGTCGCGGAACTTCCCAAGGGAAGAGGACGGACCGGGTTCGGAACCCCCTGCGAGGGCCGAACGCCGGCCCTCCGCGTCGGCCGCACTATGCGTACGGTCCTTCGTGTGCAAAGGGCCTCCCGGGCGAGCGGACTGGGTGCCACTCACTTGGACACGACATCCGCCCGGCTCCTGACCGGATGTCGACCTGTCAGGGGTATTCCCTCGAACACGCCCAGCCATGCCGATGCCTGCGACACGGTGCGGAAGAGTCCTGGTGGACGCGGGGTGACCGCGCGGGGACGGCGCCCTCTACCGGGAGGGGGCGCGGGGCGTCAGGCCCCGTAGCGGCGGTGCCGGGCCGCGTAGTCGCGGAGGGCACGGAGGAAGTCGACCTTGCGGAAGGCCGGCCAGAAAACCTCGCAGAAGTAGTACTCCGAATGCGCGCTCTGCCAGAGCATGAAGCCCGACAGCCGCTGCTCGCCACTCGTACGGATCACCAGATCCGGGTCGGGCTGCCCCCGGGTGTACAGGTGCTCGGAGATCAGGTCCGTGGAGACCACCTCCGCCAGCTCCTCGAAGGTCGTGCCCTTCGACGCGTGGTCCAGCAGCAGCGAACGCACCGCGTCCGCGATCTCCTGGCGCCCGCCGTAGCCGACTGCGACATTGACGATTATTCCGTCGATACCGGCCGTGGCCGCTTCCGCCTCCTTGAGGACGGTCTGCGTACGGGCCGGCAGCAGGTCCAGCGTGCCGACGTGGTGGACACGCCACCGTCCGTCGGCCGCGAGGTTGCTCACAGTGTTCTCGATGATGCCCAGCAGCGGGATCAGCTCCGCCTCGGGCCGGTCGAAGTTGTCCGTGGAGAGCAGCCAGAGGGTGACGACCTCGACATCGGTCTCACTGCACCAGCCGAGCAGCTCGGAGATCTTGTCCGCACCGGCCTGGTGCCCCTGCACCGCAGAGCCGCCGGACGCCTTCGCCCACCGCCGGTTGCCGTCGAGGATGACACCGATGTGCTTGGGCACCTGGTCGTGATCCAGGCGGCCTTCCACCCGGCGTGCGTAGAGCCCGTACACCAGGTCGCGCAAGTTCACTGAGTTCACCCTCTCGGTTCCGTACGGGCCGCAGACCCGCCCTCCCCGTCGCCGGGGGTCCGGGGTCGTCCCCCGTGGGGGATAGCCGCATGGTTCGCACGGTCCGCGCAGACAGGCGTCGCGCCGCGCTCGGCATTCCCCGAAGCGGCCACATTACTGCGCAGGGGTCGCACCGGCCCAACCCGGTCTGTCACAACTCCGTGATAAGCAGAGAAACGTGACTGATTCCCTCTCCTACCGCGCCGCCGAGTCGCGCTACGACTCCATGGAGTACCGCCGCACCGGCCGCAGCGGGCTCAAGCTCCCCGCCGTCTCCCTCGGCCTGTGGCACAACTTCGGCGACGACCGCACACTGGACTCCCAGCGGGCGATCCTGCGCCGCGCCTTCGATCTCGGTGTGACCCACTTCGACCTGGCCAATAACTACGGTCCGCCGCCCGGCTCCGCCGAACTCAATTTCGGAAAGCTCTTCCAGCAGGACTTCGCCCCGTACCGGGACGAGCTGATCATCTCCACCAAGGCCGGATACGAGATGCACCCCGGCCCGTACGGCGAGTGGGGCTCCCGCAAATACCTGCTCTCCTCGCTCGACGCCTCGCTCAAGCGCATGGGGCTCGACTACGTCGACATCTTCTACTCCCACCGCTTCGACCCGGACACGCCCCTCGAGGAGACGATGGGCGCACTGGCCTCCGCCGTCCGGCAGGGCAAGGCGCTGTACGCGGGTGTGTCCTCGTACAACGCGGAGCAGACCGCCGAGGCGGCCCGTCTGCTCAAGGAGATGGGGGTGCCCGCCCTCATCCACCAGCCGTCCTACTCGATGATCAACCGCTGGCTGGAGGACGACGGGCTGCTCGACACGCTGGAGACGGCGGGCATGGGATGCATCTCCTTCGTGCCGCTCGCGCAGGGTCTGCTCACGGACAAGTACCTGGCGGGCATCCCGGCGGGTTCGCGCGCCACGCAGGGTAAGTCCCTCGACCCGGACCTGCTTTCCGACGAGGTCGTCCGCCGCCTCAACGGGCTGAACGACATCGCGCAGAACCGCGGCCAGTCCCTGGCGCAGCTCGCCCTCACCTGGGTCCTGCGCGACAGCCGTATGACGTCGGCTCTGATCGGCGCCTCAAGCGTGAAGCAGCTTGAGGAGAACGTGGCCGCTCTGGCCGGACCGGCGCTTTCCGCGGAGGAGTTGAAGGAGATCGACGCCTTCGCCGTGGACACCGCGGGCACCAACATCTGGGCGGGACGCAGCTGATTCCGGCTGGGTGACACAGGGTCCGCACCGGGCCCTCACAGGGGCCTCACAACCCCGGAGACAAAAATCGGGCCGGTCCGTGGGGGGGGTTACGGACCGGCCCGAGGGGGGGTTTCCACCATAACCCTTCGTAAGTGATGCTGCGTGCCACGCCACTCCACAACTACTCTCCGAATTCAGCGGACTGCGCTGCGGAGACGGTTTTGACCACTGTGGAGGCCCCTGGGGAGGGTGGGAAAAGGAGGCGGACGCCGCTGGGCGCCGCCTTGACGTGGAGGTGTCCCTCGCACAGGCATGTGGGACCTTTATATGGGATCGGATAACCGTTATAGGGGATCGGGATAGGGGACAGATTCCGGCCTGATGACGTCCTAGATTCGCGGCATGACGACACGAGCCCGCACCGTGACCGTGACCTGGCCCGAGGCGAACGCCCGCCGGATCGCCCGCCAGGGACTGTCCGCCGCCTCCGCCCCTCCTGCCGTTCCTTCCTCTGCCGCTTCCTCCGACTCCTCCGGGGGTCCCGCCGGAGCCCGCACGCCGGCCGACGTGGTCGGCGCGATGCTCGGGGCGCACGCCCAGGTGCTGTCGGCGGCGGAACTCTCCGTCGCGCTGCGCCTGCCCGGAGCCATCCGGACCGACGTACGCGAGGCCCTGTGGACGGACCGGTCCCTGGTGAAGACGTTCGGTCCGCGCGGGACCGTTCACCTGCTGCCCACCGAGGAGCTCCCGCTCTGGACCGGTGCGCTGTCCGCTCTGCCCACCGGTCCCAGCGGGCTGGGCGCGGACGCCCGGATGACCCCCGAGCAGACCGAGCAGGTTCTCGCCGCCGTGGCCGACGCCCTCACCGGCGCCGAGCTGACCATCGACGAACTGTCGGACGCGGTCATCGCCCGCACCGGACCGTGGGCGGCCGACCCGGTGATGCCGGCGTTCCAGGGGATGTGGCCGCGCTGGCGCCAGGTGATGCATCTGGCCGGCCACCGGGGCGTGCTCTGTTACGCCGCGAACCGGGGCCGCAAAGCCACCTACACCAACCCGGGTGCCACCCCGCTGCCCGGACCGGAAGCCCTGGCCGCACTCGTCGGGCGCTATCTGCACGCGTACGGCCCCGCGACCCCGGCCCACTTCGCCAAGTGGCTCGCCACCGCCAACGGCTGGGCGAACCGGCTGTTCGCCGACCTGTCCGCGACGGGGGCCGTCGAGGAGGTGACGTACGAGGGCGCACCGGCCTGGGTGGCGGCGGGCGACACCGCCTTCCGAGCCACGCCCGCCCGGGGCGTACGTCTGCTGCCGTACTTCGACGCGTTCACCATCGCGTCCCAGCCGCGCGAGCGGCTCTTCCCCGGCCTCGCGCGGACACGCGCACTCGGGGGCGGGCAGGCGGGGAACTACCCGGTCCTGCTGGTGGACGGCACGGTCGCCGGGGTCTGGCACCAGCGCCGCTCGGGCCGCCGGATCACGGTGACGGTGGAACCGCTGGCGCCGCTCACCGCCGTACAGCTGAGGGAACTGGAGGAACAGGCCGACCGCGTGGCCGAGGTGCTGGAGGGGAAGGCGGAGCTGACCGTCGGGACGGTGACGGTGGGGCCGCACGCCTAGGGCGTTTCGTTCGGATCATGCCGGGCCGCTGTCGCGACGGCCCCGTCAGGGGCGGACGAAGCGGATCGCCATCGTGTCCCCCGCGACGACCACGAAGTCGCCGTCCTCGCACCGGATGACCACCTCGCGGACTTCCCCCCTCTCGTCGCGGCGCTCCTCCGTGCCGGTGACCGTCCAGGCTCCGCCGTACGGCGGCACGGGCAGGTTGGTGAGGGGGGAGAACTCCCACTGACCCGCCGGTACGCACCAGTCGGGGAGCTCCGGCCAGCCACCGGGCGTGATCCGCAGGGTCCAGTCGGAGGCGCAGGTCAGGAGCACCGAATCGCCCCCGGAGAGGACGAACTCGATGGCCTCGGGTTCGCCCGTGATCCCCTCCGGGCGGTAGAAGACACCGTGGACGGCGGTGATCCAGGCACCCTTCAGCCAGTCGGAGTCACCGCCGCGCGGCCGGCCTGCGGCTTCGCGGATGTCCTCGCCGGGCTCTTCCCGCTCTTCCCTTCCGACCGTCATGACCAGCTCCCTCACCGTGCGCTCGCCCCACCGGTTCGCCCTGCCCACCGGTAGGACGGTGGAAAGGGCGAAGGCGTTGCACTACCGGACAGTCTTCAAGTGCCTTGTTGTACAGGCCCGTTGGTCCGTCTCCGCCCGGTCCTACGCCGGTTTGCGTGCCTCGGTCAGGAAGCGGGTGGTGTGCGCGACGAACCGTCCTTCGTTCTCGATCCTCCGATGCAGCGCCTTCAGTTGCGGACGGTACGCCTCGACCGTGAAGCCCGGGACCATCCAGATCACCTTGCGGAGGAAGTAGACGACGGCCCCGATGTCGAAGAATTCGGTACGCAGCCGCTCGGTCCGCAGACCGACCACGTCGAGACCGGCGGCGACGGCGTCGGCGCGGGCCTGCTCCGGGTCGCGAGCGCCCCGCACCTCGGGAGGCTGCGGGCCGAGGAAGAACTCGACGAGCTCGAAGACACTCGCCGGGCCGACCTGCTGCGAGAAGTACGTGCCTCCGGGCGCGAGCACCCGGGCGATCTCCTCCCACCACGTGGTCACCGGGTGCCGGCTGACCACCAGGTCGAAGGCCGCGTCACCGAACGGCAGCGGTGGCCGGTCCTCGTCGGCGACGACGACGGCGCCGAGCGGGTGCAGGAGCGCGGTGGCACGGGCGATGTTCGGGGGCCAGGACTCGGTGGCCACGGTCAGCGGCGGCAGCTTCGGTACGGAGGCGAGGACCTCGCCTCCGCCGGTCTGGATGTCGAGCGCGCAGCGGGCACGGCCCATCCGGTCCGCCATGGCGCGCGCGTAGCCCCACGAGGGGCGCTGCTCGGTGGCCCGGCCGTCGAGCCAGGAGAAGTCCCAGCCGTCGACGGAGACGGCCGCGGCTTCGGCGACGAGCGCCTCGAAGCGCTCGTCGGACGACGCGGTGCCTGGGATCGGTGAATCGGACATGGGGCGATCGTCGCAGCTGGGCCACGGCGGGCGCGACCACGTTTCGTGGCGCGAGGCCCGCTCCTCAGGCGGCCAGGGCACCGAACAGCACGCCGAGGAGCGCACCCGCGATCATGAACGGCCCGAACGGGATGCCCGTCTTGCGCCCGGCCCGCCGAATGAGCATCAGGCCCAGCCCGTACACCGCGCCGAGCAGGAAGCCGGCGAACCCCCCGGCGAACAGCACCGCCCAGCCGTACCAGCCGAGCGCCACCCCGAGGGAGAGGGCGAGCTTCACGTCCCCGAAGCCCATGCCGTTCGGGTTGATCAGGAAGAGCAGGAAGTAGAAGCCGCCCAGCGCGAGCCCGCCGAGCAGGGCGGAGGCCCACGACCCGGTGTGTTCGGGAGCGAGGGACACCGCCCCGAGGAGCAGCGCGGCCGCACCGGCGAGCGGCAGCGTCAGCCGGTCGGGCAGTCGGTGCACGCGGCGGTCGATGACGGCGAGGAGTACGGCCACGGGCGCGAGCAGCAGCCAGACGACGAGCTCGGGCCGTGCCCCGGTGGCCGCTGCCAGGGCCGTACACGCGAGTGCGGTGACGACGGGTGCGAGGGCGGCGGGGGCGTACCGGGTTGCGGAGGGCGCCGGTTCGGATTCCGGGGCGGGCACGGATTCCGGCGCCGGAGTTCCGGCTTCGCTCTCGTGGGCCGTATGCGCGGGAAGGGACGGGACGGCCACGGCGCAGCTCGCGCAGCGGGTCGAGCCGAGCCAGCCGCGGGCCGGGCCGGTGAGCGGATGCCCCGAGGGGCAGGCGTCCCGCCAGTCCTCGTCCGGCTCGACGGAGAACCGGTACGCGGCACGCGGGATCATCAGCCCGGCGGCGACGCCCCAGAGAGCGGCGACTGCGATGAGGGTGGCGTCCACAGTGGCGACCCTAATCGGGGTGCGGTGTACGGGTCTTGGGCCCTGGGACCCATTGCACGGCGTTCCGGACCCAGCGGCGGGGGCCGGGTACTACGGTCGGTGCCCATGGGGAAATGGCGCGACGGCAGCGGAACACTCAACGTCGACACGGACGGCACGGACGGCACGGACGCGGGGACCCGGGAGGTGCCGCTGCGGATCGCGGCGTCCTACCGGGCGCGGACACGTGGCCTGCTCGGGCAGGACGGTGTCGACGGAGCCCTGTTGATCACTCCGTGCGCGAGCGTGCACACGTTCCGGATGCGGTTCACGATCGATGTCGCTTACCTGGACCGGCACTTCAACGTCCTCGCGGTCCGCACGATGAAGCCCGGCCGCCTCGGCCTGCCCCGGCTGCGCGCCCGTCACGTCGTGGAGTCCGAGGCCGGGGCGATGGCCGAGTGGGGAATGCGGCCGGGTACGCGCGTACGGATAGTGGCGCAGGCGACCGTCGTGTAGCGAACCGGCCCACGGGTCACCGCGTGCGCTTCACCGGCGTGAACCCAGGTCAGGGTGAGCCTGAACGACCTCGGCTACATCGACGAGCGCATCCACGACCTCACTCGGTCCGGCGCGACCACGCGGTTCTCCCTCGACCCGGGAGTGGGAGCACTCAACGAGGTCGAGTGCGGCGACGGGGGAGATGCCGGGCGCTCTCCCGGCGGATGGGCTCAGGGCGGGCCGGAGCCGAGCAGGGTCCACGCCCCGTACGCGGCGGATGCGAAGGCGAGCGCGGCGAGGACCGCGGCGGTGCGGGCCGTCGTCCGCGGCCGGAGCAGCGCCACGGAGGCCGGCAGGAGCAGCGGGAACGCGGGCATCATCAGGCGCGGCCTGGACCCGAAGTAGCCGGAGCCGATCAGCGAGATGACCACGATCGCGATGGCGTAGACGAGTACGGGGAGTGGCTGCCGCTGCCGCACACACAGGTACAGCAGCCACCCCAGCAGCCCCAGCGCCGCGCAGAGCCCGAGCGCGGCGGGCAGCGGCAGTCCCAGGATGAACGCGGCCAGGGCCCGGCCGCCGTCGATGCTGTTGCCCCACTGCGCCTGGATCTCGAAGTACGCGAAGGGGCTGTCCTGGCGCACGGCGACGAACACCACGTACGCCAGCCAGCCCAGCGGTGCGATGACGACCCCCAGCAGCATGCGGGCGTGCCGGCGCAGCATGCCTTCCCGGTCGCCGGCGCGGTACTCCTTCACGAGGGTGACCGCTGCGGTGATCGCCAGAGCGGCGACGAGCGCGGCGGCGGAGGGGCGCGTCAGGCCGGCCAGGACGCACAGGGCGCCCGCCACGATCCAGCGCCCGGTGAGCACCGCGTACAGGGCCCAGGCCGCCAGGGCGGTGAACAGGGTCTCGGTGTACGCCATCGACTGCACGAACGCCGTCGGGTAGACCCCCCACAGCGCGGCCAGCACCACACCCGTCCGGCGGCCGTACAGCCGCGCGCCGACGGCGAAGATCCCCCAGGCGGCGAGCAGCCCGGCGAGCCAGGCGACGAACAGCCCCGCGCCGCCGACGGTGAGTGGGGTCACGTCGGCGATGCCGCGTTCCAGGGCGGGCAGGAGGGGGAAGAAGGCCAGGTCGGAATGGACGCTGCCGTCGGCAAGCGTGACGGAGTAGCGGTATCCGTCCTCGGCGATCCGCTGGTACCAGACCGAGTCCCAGCGCCCGCTGAGCAGGTGGAGGGCGTCCCGGCCGGCGAGGGTGGCCCAGACCCAGAAGACGAGGAGCCCGATGACCCGGACGGCCGCGTAGGCCCCCAGTGCGGGGGCGGCGGCGGTGAGCGCCACGGCGGCGCGGTGCCGGAGCCCGCGGCGGCGGGGTGGCGGCGCCGTGGCGGCTGTCCGGGAGGGGGTCTCCCCTGCTCGAGCGAAGCCGCGAGCTCGGGGAGGGGTCGGGTTGTCGGGCATGCGGCCGATTATGACCACATGGGTATGCCTTGATCCCCATCGCGGGTGCGCGATGGGGCCCCATCGCTGTGCGCGGTGGTTCCGCATCGCTGTGCGCGGTGGTTCCGCATCGCTGTACACGATGCGGGGACGTCCGGCCCGGCGCCATGGGGGAGCGCCGGGGCGGGCTCTGTACTCCTACGGCGCCGACGCTAACGGTCATGGACCCCACCGTCTTGGGCCCCAGGACCCAAGCACCGGTTCGCGTTCCGGTGCGGTCGCGGTGACGGGGCCTAGCGGAAGGCGGCGATGTGGCGCCGGGCCCAGTCCGCGAAGGTGTGGGGCGGGCGGCCGAGGATCTGCTCGACGGCGGGGCTGATGCGGAGCTCGGCCTCGTTGGGTTCGCCGAGGATGGCCAGGGTGGTCTCGACGACGGGCTCGGGCATGAACGCGAGCATGTGCGCGCGGGCCCCCTCGCGCGTCAGCTCGACGAACCGGACCGGCTCGCCCAGCGCCTCGGCGAGCGCGTCGGCCTGCTGGCGCGGCGTCGTGAGGACCGGCCCCGTCAGCTCGTGGACCTGCCCCGCGTGCCCGGCCTCGCGCAGGGCCACGGCGGCGACCTCCGCGATGTCGGCCGGATCGACGACCGGCAGGCCGATGCCCGCGAACGGTGCGGCGACGGTCCGCTCGGTGCGGACCGCCTCGGCCCAGGCGTACGCGTTGGAGGCGAAACCGCCGGCCCGCAGGATCGTCCAGTCCATCCCCGACTGCCGGACCGCGTGGTCCAGGGCCAGGCCCGTACCACCGTGCGAGTCCGAATCCGCTCGGCTGGCGACGCCGATGGAGGAGAGGAGGACGATCCGCCGTACTCCCCCGGCCTTCGCGGCGTCGAGTACGGCCTGCGGATCCAGCAGATGCGCACCGGCTCCGGTGTCGTGGAAGAACAGCGCATCGGCACCTTCGAAGACCGGACGCAGACTTCCGGGACCGGCCAGATCCGCCCGGATGGGCCGGACGCCCTCCGGGACATCGGCGGCCGTGATCCCCCGGGACACCGCTGTCACCTGTTCACCGGCTGCCGCGAGTGACTGCACCAGCGGACGGCCGACGTTGCCGGTTGCTCCCGTTACTACGATCATGCGTAACTCCCCTGTTTCCAACTTGAGTTGACCTCGCCCGTACGGGCAGGAACGCCGCCGGGGCCGGTCCGGCCCGCTGGGACTCGCCGAAGCTAGCACCGGCGGCATAGTAGGTACCTAGAGGAAAGTGGCTATGCCAGGCGCACCGCGCGCGGCCTGCTGCGGCGGCCGCCGACGCCGTGCACCATGGGGGACGCAGGGCTCCCGCCGCCCAGGCACCACCCCGCACGCACCAGGAGGCGCCACCATGAGTGATCCGAGCATCGTCGTCGAGCGACGGATCGCCGCACCGGCCGACCAGGTCTGGGAAGCGCTCACCGATCTCCGGGGCATGCCGTCGGTGCTCAGCGGTGTGGACGCGGTCGAGATCCTCACGGAGGGACCGTTCACCGTGGGCACCCGCTGGATCGAGACCCGCCGGATGTTCGGCAAGCAGGCGACCGAGGAAATGCGAATCACGGCGTGTGAGCCGCTCTCCCGCTACGTCGCCGAGGCCGATTCGCACGGCGCGCACTACGTCTCGGAGTTCGCCCTGTCCGACGGCGGGCCGGGAGTCACCACCGTCCGCATGACGTTCTCCGCCACCCCGCCCGGCGGATTCGCCGGCCTCGTCTCGAAGCTCCTCGGCGGCCTCGGCGCCAAGGCGGTGGCCAAGGCCGTGACGAAGGACCTCGACGACGTGGCCGCCGCCGTGGAACGGTCCGCACGCTGAACCTCCGCCGCCACCAACGGGACAGCACACGCACCGGTCATTGCTACAGGATTTACTACCATCGCTTCGTGGACACTCCAGCGGAGTACGCCACCGACGAGGGGCCTGCCCAGAAGGTCAGCATCTCCATGCCGGCCGACCGGATCGCCGCCGTGAAAGCGCGCGTCGGCGCGCGAGGTTTCTCTGCGTACATCAGCGCGGCCGTCATCAGGGTCCCCGGATCATTCTCGCCCCGGACGCCGACGACATGATCAAAATCTGCGGCAACAGGGCGCACACCGAGTCCGTCTGAAACCTTGATCCCTTCGACTCCGTACCTGTTCAATCCGCGGATGACCGATACCGATGTGGATCTGGGCGCTGTCACCGCACCCTCTGGAACTCTCGTGCTGGGAATGGCCGCCTGGATCGACTACTGGCCGCAGGTGGGACCGCCACTGTCCGAGCGGGCCGCCGAAGCCGCGGCGACCGGCGGCGGTCATCTGTACGGCCCCGGCGACGCCGGTGAACCGACGGCCTGGATGTGCGAGGCGATCGCCGTTCCCGCCGCCGCCGACAGGCCACTAGCGGTACGGGCCCGGACATCGGAATCCCCGTTCGACGGCGAAGCGACCATCGCCCTCCTGGAGGTCGGCCTCGGCCTCCCCTGGCCCGGCGGCGCCTCCGTACGACTGGGCGACCTGCCGGTGGACCGGTGCGGCATGGTGCTCGGTGACGCGCGGGCCCTGGACGGCTTCGTCGGCCTGGACGGCGACTCCACCGACGGCCTGGCCGACGTCACGTACTGGGGCCGGTACGAGGAAGACGTCCACGCCCTCTTCGGCGGCGAACGGATTCCGCAGCACGCCGGACAGGGCCCGCGCGGGTGGCTGGATCTGCCCCTGGCCGAGGCCGAGGCGTTGGCCGAACGGCTGGATACCTGGGAGCGCGAGGGCCCCGGCAAGGGGCTGATGGTCTCGGTCGACGCCCACAACGACTTCCACCGGTTCGAACGGGCCGGCTGGAACGATCCGCTGCTGGCCGGACTGATCGACGTCGGCGGCTGCCAGGTACTGGGTCTCGGCTGGGACCCCGGTGACCACTCCATGCGCCACCGCGGCGAACGACGCTGGGACCAGGTCTATCCCGCCACGCTCGAATCCCGGGCAGGCGAGACCGTACTGCGCTGGACCATTCCGCCGTACATCCCGGACGAGGGCGCGAGCGAGAGCACGTGACACGGAGCGCGGCCGCCGTTCCCGGGGGGCTCCCCGGAGAGGCCGCCACCCCGTCCTTATGATGCAGCGGATGGATGCTTGTCTTCCCTGTCCGGGTGCGCGAGGCCTTCCCCGCATCCGGAGGGGGCCGGCGGCCGTGCGGGAGTCCCTCGCATCGGCCGACCGAAAGCACGAGGCAGTTCTGTGAACGTACGCAAGCGGTGGACAAGCACTCCCATAGGGGCGGGTCTCGCGGTGGCTCTGCTGAGCAGCTGCGGCCTCCAGACCGGAGGAAACGCTGCCGATTCCGACGACTCCATCGTCGTGGGCATGTCGGACGACGTTCTGACCCGGGATCCGGTCTCGGACGAGGTTCTGCCCCCGGATCCGGCCTCGAGTTACGACCCGGGATCCTGGCTGCTGTTCAACAATGTCTACCAGTCCCTGATCAGCTTCCCCCGGGGAAGCTCGACGCCGCAGCCGGAAGCGGCGAAGTCCTGCGCGTTCGAGAACGGCAACAAGACCTACCGGTGCACGCTCCGCGACGGCCTGACCTTCAGCAACGGCGACAGCCTCACCTCCAAGGACGTCAAGCACTCCTTCGACCGGGCGATCAGGATCAACGACCCCGCCGGCCCCGCGCCGCTCCTCTCCACGATCGCGGAGATCACCGCTCCGGACCCGCGGACGGTCGTCTTCCGGCTCACGGTTCCCGACGCCACCTTCCCCAGCAAGATCGCCTCGGGCGCCGGCTCCATCGTGGACCACCGCACGTACCCGGCGGACAGCCTGCGCAAGGACGGCCTGGCCATCGGGTCGGGGCCGTACCAGCTGAAGTCCTTCGACAAGTCGAGGGCCGTCTTCTCGGTCAACTCCGGCTACCGGGGCACGGCGCGGGTGAAGAACTCGGGCATCACCCTCGCCTTCTTCCAGGGCGACCAGAAGAAGCTGGCGTCCGCGCTGCGGAACGGCGATGTCGATGTCGCCTACCGCGGTCTGGCCGCACAGGACATCTCCCAGCTGCAGGAGTCCTCCGCCGCGGCCGACAAGGGCATCGACGTCGTCGAGGGAACCAGCGCCGAGGTGCAGCACCTGGTCTTCAACGTGAAGGACCCGGTGGTCGGAAAGCTCCCCGTGCGCAAGGCCATCGCGTACCTGGTGGATCGTGACGCCCTCGTCAGCGAGGTCTACCACTCCACGGCCACCCCGCTGTACTCGATCATCCCGGCCGGCATCACGGCCCACAACACCGCGTTCTTCGACATGTACGGCGGGAGCCCGCAGCCGGCCAAGGCCGAGCAGGCGCTGCGTGCCGCGCACATCACGGACAAGGTAAAGCTCACGCTGTGGTCCACGCCGAGTCGCTACGGCCCCTCGACCGACAGCGCGTTCCGTGCGATCGCCAAGCAACTCAACGCGAGCGGACTGTTCGACGCGAAGGTCACGTCGCTGCCCTTCGATGAGTACGAGAGGCGGATCGCGGCCGGCGAGCTCGGCGTCTACGTGAAGGGCTGGGTCCCGGACTACCCCGACCCGGACAACTTCACCCAGCCGTTCTTCGGAACGGACAACGTCCTGCAGAACGGCTATGTGAACGACGACATCACCGACCGGATCATCCCCGCCACCGCCGCCCTGGCCGAACGGGGCGCCACCGAGCGGGCCTTCGACGAGCTCCAGGGTGACGTGGCCGAGGACCTGCCGATCCTGCCTCTGTGGCAGGGCAAGCAGTACGCGGTGGCGTACGAGAACATCTCCGGCCTGCAGTGGACCCTGGACGCCTCGACCGTCTTCCGCTTCTGGGAGATCAGCAAGTTCTAGGCAGCAAGTTCCAGGCAGCCGGTCCAGGGGGCGGACCGGCACCCGCCCCGAACGCCGCTTTTGCGGAGTGTGCGTTGCGTCTTCGGCAACGCACACTCCGCAAGACACGCAGTCGACCACACCGAGCAGCAACACCCAGGACGCGATGGAGGCGATCTCGAAGATCCCCTCGTTCAGCTGATCTGTTGCGCGGCCAGTTCGCGGATTCCGGGAGGCAGTGCCTCGTCCGCGGCCAGCCGGGCCAGGGCCCCGCGGCTCTGCGGGACCTCGGCCGTGTGGCGCAGTGCCCACACGGCCTGCTCGGCGGCCATGCCGCGCTGCGCATACCGTTCGGCGAGCTCCATCGCCCACGGAGTGATCGCCGCGGTGTCATCGACCATGAGCCCGCACCAGTACAGGACCTGTTCGGCGATCCAGGCAGAGATGCGGACGGTCCACCGGTCGGTGAAGTCCGTCGTGTCGAAGCCTCTGCGCGCGCACTCCGCCTCGGCCTCGGCCATGCGTTCCCGCGTCACACAGCGGGCGTACGGCATGTACTCCCGCAGCACGCGCCTGGTCTCCGTCCATTCGGGCCAGGACGCGTCCGGGCCCAGGAACTTCAGAGTCACTTCGGGGGGCGGTTCGGGCGTGGTGAGGGGAACCGGGGGCAGGCACGCTTCGAGCACGGCGCGCGCGTAGGCGATGTTCTCTCGGCTCTCCTCCGTCTCCGGCGGCCAGACGAAGCCGAGGTCCCAGGAGTACGGCAGGTCGCGTACGGCCTCGGGAAGCAGAGGCTCCTTCCCGGCGTGTTCCATGGTCATTACGAGACTCCCAGGTACTCCATCGCGCTCTTGGGATCCTTCATCTTGCCGGAGTCACGAGCGGCCTGCTTCTCGGCGTCGGTCTTGGTGTTCCACGCGGCGTCCAGGTCCTTCAGCTGCTTGGGGGTGACGTCCTGACCGGCGATCCGGACGCCGAGGCCGTTGTCCGCGAGGGTCCCCGCCGGGGTGCCCGGAGGGGACGCACCAGTCTTCTTGTCCTTCTGGAAACCGTTGAAGATCTTGTCCCAGTCCTTCGAGCTCTCGATCTCGTAGCGGGCCGCTCGCGGCGGGTTCGCTCCGCCCTCCTGGGCCCAGTCCGCGAGCCGCTTGGCCTGGGCGGGAAGGGATGCCTGCGTGGTCGCGTTGGCGGTGTTCTTGACCTCCACGACGTGCACCTTGCCGTCCTTGCCCTTGTACGCGACGTCCACGTCGTCGATGGCGCTGACATCGACCGGCCGGCCGTCTCCGAAGTCCACCGACTTGCGGCCCTTCTGCGCACCGACACTCGCGAACACCTTCGTGCCCTCGGCCGCGTCGAGGTCGGCGGCGCGCTTGGCCGCACGGGCCTCCGCCATGGCTTCGGCCAGCTGGTGACGGTCGTTGGCCTTGAGGACGGTGCCGCCCAGTGAGCCGCGGCTCTGGGTGTCGATGCGCTTGTCGTTGAGCATGTCGGTGAGATCGTCCAGCGCGGAGGCGAGTTCGTCCTTGCCGAATTCGCCTCGGCTCGGGTCGGGATCGTCCTTGGCCTTCGCGACCAGCTTGTCCACCGCGCCCTCGTTGAGGCTGTAGCGCTCGGACTTGGGCGTCTTCTGCTTGTCGGCGGCGTCCCGGATGGTCTGCTTGGCCCGCTCGGCCGCCTCGGAGAGTTCGACTCCGTCAGCGACCCGGTCGGCGTCGTCCGCCTCCTTCTGGGCCTCGCGGGCGTTGTCCGCCTCCTCGCCCTCGCACCTGGCGGTGGCTTGCGCGAGAACGATCAGGGGAGATCCGGCCTGTCCTGCGGCCAGGATTACCGTCCCGGAGCCGGGCACGCCTCCGGGCGCGCGAGGCTCACGGACGGCTTCCCCGTCCTCGTACGGTACGAGAGTGGCGGCGCCCATCGCGATGCTGCAACTGCCGTGCTCCTCCGCTTTCTCGACCGCGTCGTCGGCGTGCTCCTGCGCCTCGTCGGCCGCCTTGCGGGCTCCCTCGGCGTCACCGAGCCCAGCCGCCTTGCGGGCCCGGCCCGCAGCGTCCTTGGCCTTGTCGGACACCTCGGCGATCGCTTGGGCGAGCTTGCCCAGCTTGCCGAGTTTGCTGGCCTTTCCGACGACCTTGGCCACGTCGTAGCCGGGGATGAAGAGCGAACCGACATTCCAGATGACGGTGGTGGCGGCCTGGGTCTCCTCGCCCCGGTTCCAGGTCTCGCGGACCTCCTCCCCGACGAACATGTCGTCCAGGACCTTGACGCCCGTGTTGACCGAGGCACCGCCCCAGTCGGTCAGCGCGTCGAGGTAGTCACCGTCGGCCCATTTGTCGCCGGCGTCCTTGGAGTCCGCGCTCCACTTGTCGCCGAGCGACTTCCCGTAGTCGCCGATGCCGGTGATGGTGTCGATGGGGTGGACGACGGTGTCCCAGAGGTCGGTGACATCGCCCCAGATGCCGTCGACGAACAGGCCCTCGCCGACCTGCCCGAGCTGATCGAGGGTGCACCCGAGGAAGCCTGAGCACTCCTCCTTCTTCTCGCCGTCGTCATCGTCGCCGGCCGAATCGTCCCCATCGGCGACGATCGGCTCGTAGGGGTCGGTGGGATCACCGGCCTCGTCGGCCTCGTCGGACGCGTCGGCGCCCTCCGTCCCGCCGGTGGTACCGGCGCTGTCTCCACCACCGGTCTCGCCACCAGCGGTCTCGCTACCAGTGGTCTCGCCCCCGCCGGGTTCGCCACCTGTGGCCTCGCCTGTGGAGCCACCGGTTTCACCGCCGGTCGCGCCTGCCGTCTCCCCACCGGTGCCGGTACTCCCCCCGGTACCGCTGCCGCCACTGCCGGTGCCACCGCTGCCGGACCCACCCGCCGCGTCGCCACCGGCGTTGCCGCCAGTCGACCCGCCGGTCGAACCGCCAGTCGAACCACCGGTCGACCCGCCAGTCGAGATGGAGCCGTCGGTACTCGCGCCGGTCTGCCCCTCTGTCCCGGCGCCCGCCTCGACCGTCTGCTCACCGGTTGCCCCGCCGGCGGGGCAGGCCGTGCCGGTGACCGAGCAGATGGCCGACCTGAAGCCGTCGGCGATCTGACCGCCGGCCCCGGTCAGGATGAGCGCCAGCACGATCCCCGCGACCAGGGTGACCAGCCCGACGTACTCAATCGCCGACTGCCCGCGGTCCCGCCGCCACGTGATCATGTGGGGCAGCGAGAAGGGGGGCCGCACGGCCCGCCGCGACCCCGCGAGCCGGAACCACTGTCGGCTCTCCCCCCGGCACAGGAAGACGAGAATCACCACAGGCAGAAAGAGCTGGGTGAAGCCCTGGACCGAACCGTCACGGATGTTGGACAGGCCGCCGAGGATCAGCCACGCCTGCACGGCGATGAGGCCCCACCACACGCGGACCCCACCGGTCCAGGCACGCCGCGCCAGGATCCAGCCGACCGTTCCCGGCGCCGCCGCGTACAAGAGGAGTCCCAGCAGCGCGCCGTTGACGGCGTCCAGCGATGCGGCGGTGAGCAACAGACCGACGCCACCGAAAAGGGTCGCCGCGAACAGCACGTACACCAGCCAGCGGGCCACCATGAGCGGCTGCGGCATGGGTCGGCGGGAAGCGTCATCGGCTTGCGATGACGCTCCGGACCACGGGAGACCCCCAGCGACGGACATAGCGACCTCAACCCCCGGAACGGAAACGGCCGTTCATGGTGGCGCGCGGCGCCCCACCCCGGCGGTCAACCGTACGGAGCACGAACGCTCGCGCCATGGGCCCCAGGACCCAAACATGGACCCGGATTTCGCCGCGCCGCGAATCGACGAGTCCGCAACGGACGACCCCGCCCCCCTCGGGCTCAACGAGGCAGCACCACGACGGACTTGAAGCCACGCTGCGGCGGCAGCGCGTCACAGACGCCCCACTCACCACCCCAGTCGTCGACGACAGCGGTCAGTAGCCACAGCGCACGGCGGCGGCGCTGCGCGCAGAGTTCGGCGGCGCCGGGACCCGCGTGCTCCGGGTGCTGATCCCATACGAGCAGGCGCAGCGCGTCGTCACGGTGGCGGAGGGAGAGGTAGAGGTCCTTCTGCGGAGTGAACGTTGCGTTGACCGCTACCAGTTCGGACGCGATGTGGGCAGCGGGCCAGGTGAAGGAGGCGAGCCCGTGCGCGTGGAGCGCGGCCGTTACGACGGCGCGTGCGATGGCCGCGCTGCGGGGGTCGCCGGGCAGGGTGAGGCTGAGGGCCAACCTGTTGCCCGAACGGCGCTTCGGGTACGGGGCGGGGTACGGACGCGGGTCGGGCGAGGGCTCCTCGGGTACGGGACAGAGTGCGGCGCGCGGAGATGGAGGCATGACGGATTCCCCTTGAACGGAAGGTCTGTTGGAGGGGTTCTCTTTCGCGTCGGAGCGCACGAGGTGCTCGCGTCTTACCGGATGAGCAGTGGCCTGTCTCCCTGACGCGGGCCGGCCCCTCCCAGGGCAGGAGGATGCGGGCAGGACCGCGTGATGCACTTCCAGCCCATCCGAGCGTGAGCGGTGCGTTACTGAATGTAGCGCGTGGAGGGTAAATTAGCCCCACCTTCAGGGGAAGTGAGCCCTTTCGTGGTCGAGTCGCACGCTTAGGCGGCAGACTGCCCTTGACCGCATGCGGAAAGGAACGGCATGGCAGCGAGGACGTCTCCGACCGACCGCCAAAGGCGACTTGGCGTCGAAGTGCGGAAGATGCGCACGTCAGCAGGGGTGTCAGCTGAGTCGGCAGCCAAGCTCCTCGGTGTCGACCGCGGCAAGATCTCGAACATCGAGGCCGGCACACGGGCCATCAGCCCGGACCGTCTCCGCACCTTGGCGCACGCCTGCGCATGCACCGACGACCGGTTCGTTGACGCGCTGGTCGACATGGCCCAGCCCACTACCCGAGGCTGGTGGGAGCAATACCGCAGCACTCTGCCCGACAAGCTGGGTGATATCGCGGAGCTGGAGTCCCACGCGGTACGGATGAGAGCCGCCTACTCCGTCCACATTCCCGGCCTGCTCCAGACCTCGGACCACGCCCTGGCCGTGTTCCGGGCGGTGATTCCCATCCTGCCCGACCACGAGATCGCCCTACGGCTGGCCCACCGCCTGGAACGTCAGGCGATCCTGGATGGCCCCTCCCCCACCCCGTACACCGGCATCGTCCACGAAGCAGCGCTCCGCATGCAGTTCGGCGGGCCGACCGTCGCACGGGCTCAGCTCCTTCACCTGCTCAAGAAGTCGGAACAGCCACACGTCAGCCTGCTGGTGATCCCTTTCGCGGCAGGCGCCTTCCCCGGAGCCGGTCAGACCATCCTCTACGCCGAAGGCCCCGTCCCCGAGTTGGACACCGTGCAGATCGACAACTCGCACGGCCCTGACTTTCTCCACTCAGAGCCTCAACTCGCCAAGTACCGCGCCCACCTGGACTGGATGGAGGGAATTGCGCTGCAACCCGACGCGGCGCGGGACTTTATCCACGACATCGCACGTCAAGTCTGAGGAGACGATCCATGCGAGCAATCAACTGGGAAGACTCGTTCTGCGGTGAAGGGAACTCCTGCTACCGCCTCGGCACCGACGAACATGGCAACAGTTACATCGCCAAACAGGGTGAAGAAGGCTTCTACCTCTCCGACACCCGCGAGGCACTTCAGCAGATGATCCGCGACATAAAGGCCGGTAAGGCCGACCACCTGCTGTAACGGCAGGCGCCCGGCACCGCGACATGGTCACGGAGCCGGGCGCTGCGCGTGGAGTCAGCTCTGTGAGCCCTCCGCGCGGGGGAAGGAGACCTCCACCCGGCGGTTCTTCTTGCGGTTCTCCTCCGTGGAGTTGCTGGCGATCGGGAACTGCTCGCCGTATCCACGGATCTCGAACGTGATGCTGGTGCCGGTCAGCGCCTTCTGCAGAACACCGTGCACGGCTTCGGCACGCTGCTTGGAGAGGACGTCGCCGTGGGCGGACGAACCGAGGTTGTCGGTGAAGCCGAACACCCGGACCTTCTTGGCGTCCTGCTTCTTGATCTCCTCGGCGATCGCGTTGATGCGGCCGTTGGCCGCAGAGCTCAACTTCGCGCTGTCCTTGCCGAAGAGGACTTCGGCCTGGAGCGCGAACTTGATGTCCGAGTTGGTGTCCTCGCGACGCTCCTCGCCTCCCAGGTCTTCGACGACGGACTTGATGTCGAGGACCTTGGGGGCGGCGAGGGTGGCGCCGTCGGGGAGCTTGAGGTCGGTGTCGTTGGCGTCGACCTGGACCGGTGCCTCGGCAGAAGCCGACGGGTACGGACTGTCGTCGGCGACTGCTTGCGGAGCACCCCCGACGCCCAGGGCGACTACCCCAGCGAGCACGGTCATCGCCACACGGGCCCGAGCCCGCTGGCTTGTGATCGCGGCACTCATCAGGAGATCTCAATCGTCGCGGTTGTGAAGCCTGGGAACTGAAGGTCCACCTTGGTGGTCGTTTGAGCCGGCGCGGGGAACTGAGCGAAGAAGGGAAGGCTCTTACCTGCGTCGATCCCGGAGTCATAACTGGTCGTGGTCAACGGCCGGTTGTCCGTGTCACGCAGAACGTAGTAGCGCTTCTTGTCCTGAGAGTCCACGAGCGTCATCGCGGCCAAGGAGGGCCCGGTCCGCGCAACAGCCTCTTCCTGGCCGCTCCACTGAACCGGCGTAACCACGCGGCTTCCCGTCGTGTTCTTGAACTCGCCTGTCAGAGTGAGAAATCCCCCCTCATCCCGCTTGGCGACATGCACAATCAGATCAATGCCCTTGTCGCCCTTTACGGTCACCAGGACCTGGCTGGTATCCGGCAGTGTCTCTCCGCTGGGGCTACCCGTGTCTTTGCTCTTGGCCGGCGCCGAAGAACTCGAGGGCTCTTTGCCCTTGCCATTCCCGTCGTCGCTCCCGCAGGCTGCCATCGACAGGGTCAGGGTTGCAGCCAGTAGCACCGCAGCGCCGGCACGACGCGGGCCCCTCACATACCGAATTCTCATTGATCCAGATCCTTTGCGGTCATTCGAGGTCAGCCCTCGGCCAGTCGTACAGTGAAGAGATCGGTCATCTCCGGCAGGAGCGCCAGGTCCTTGGGGTCGATCACCCACACCTTGGTGTCGCACGCGAGTGTGCCGGGGGACGGCGACGTCAGATCCGGGTTCGGGATGAACTTGCAGCGAGGCTCGACGACAGCCACTGATGTCGCCGTCGCACGCTTCCCCTCCGTACCTGGAACCAGGTTCGCGCTCATCCCCTTGTTCGACCTCACATCAACCGAGAACCCCCAGCGGCCGTCGAAGAGCATGCGGCAGTCGACGGGAGCGGCGTCATTCTGGGCGGCGAACCTGGTCGCCTTCACGCACCCGTTATGGGTCCCGGGAAACGGCCCGTTGAACAGGATCGTGAGGTAGGCCCTGTCCAGGATGTGAGCCCGCAGGTCCACCTCTTCCAGACTGCGCGACTCCTGGGCCGCCGCCAGGGCCGCGGCATCCGCCGCGCTCTGGGCCCCATTGCGCCTGACATCGGCTTCACCGAACGCAAAGAAGATCAACGCGAGAAAGAGCAGGCCCACCACCGCTGTGATGTACAGCGGTGCGGCCTGCCCTACCTCGGACTTCATGCGACGGGTCACCCGTTGAGAACGGAGTCGATCTTCTCCTTGAACTTGCCGGAGATCGTCTCGCCCATCTTGGTCTGCAGCAGCGCCACGACGATCGCCACCACAAGGATGGTGATGCCCACGTACTCGATGGCGCCCTGGCCCTTGTCGCTGCGACGCTTCATGGCCTTGACGGCCGTGTTCGCCCACGTGTTGACGTAGACCTGCGTGGCGGTGGCGGCCTTCAGGGTGATGTTCGACATGGTGTTCCCCTCCGAGTTCGGCCGACCGGAGATCGGCCGACGCTGCTGCGTATGTCTTCGTGTCGTCCGCGCTTCCGGCTTCCTCCTGGCCGGTCTCGCCTTCGACATGAGAAACGTACGTCGGGGACGCACCCAGTCGCATGGGCCTGCGGGCCCAACTCCGGGCCCAAGCCTCCAGTTGGGTCTTCAGGCCCATCGTCGTGTCAGCCATGCCTCGTCGACCCCCCGGACGACATGCGGTGCCAGACGGCGATGGCCTCGCCCCGGCTGCCGGCATTCAACTTGGCGAAGATGCGGTTGATGTGGTTCTTGACGGTCTTCTGGCTGATGAAGCAAGTGGCCGCGATCTGCTGATTGGTCATGCCCGACGCGATCAGGTCCATCACTTCCACCTCCCGTTCACTCAGCTCGGCGATCATTCCCTGGGCCGCAGGCGCGGGAACCCCTGTGGACGAATGTGCCACAGATGGTTGCGTAAGCGAAGCCCTTTGCGGAAATCGCGACGCGCCCAACTCGACCTGCACCGCCCCCACCTGCGGGTTCTGTGCTGGGTTGGGCATGGGCCGATTCGGCGCGTCGTGTGCGGATGCAGATACCGGGGCGGGCGGCGCAGCAGGTCGGTAGCCGGGGCCGCTGAACGCCGTGCCCAGTCCTTCCGGCAGCGGCCGGCCCCCCTGGTGAGGGCCGCCCCCTCCCCTCACCGACTCGCGCAGGGCGCTGGAGGCGGAGTACGTGAAGTGCGCCCGGCCCTCCTTCGTGTCCCGCACGGCGGCCACCAGTTGGTCGGCGGTGAACTCGCCGTGCACCAGATAGCCTCCGGCGCCCAGGCGCAGCGCCTCGTGGACGATCTCGCTCTCACGGCTGTACGTCATCATCAGGACGGGAGCCAGACGCACCAGGTGCGGCAGGGCCGAGATGCCGTCGACGCCGGGCATGCGGACGTCCAGCAGGACGACATCGGGGCGGTGCTGCACCGCCATCTCGTACGCCTGACGGCCGTCGTTCGCCTCCGCGACCACGTCGATATCGTCGCGGCCGTGGAGCAGGACCGTGAGTCCGGCGCGTACGACCGGGTTGTCGTCGGCGACGACGACCCTCAGCGGCAGCGGCGCCGGCATGGCCTGCGGGCCGGGGAAGGCCGGGAACTCGGTGGATGCCGTCGGGGTGGGGGGACCGGAGGTGGGTGGGGAGCTGAGCGGGCTGGGACGCGAGGACGTGTGCTGCGAGGCGTGCGGGTGCTGTGTCCACGGCTCTCCGGAACTGCGGGAGATCTCGTCCGGCATGGTGCGGCCTCCTCTCTCAGGATGGGGACTGTGGTGGGGCGGCGGATGGGTCAGGTGTTGTCATGACGCGTGCGTTGACCGGGTATCTGCGGGAGCGGTGGCGGATACCCGGGGGGTGGAGAGGGATTCGGGGTCGGTGGTGCCAGGTCCATCGCTGCCAGCGACAGGTCGAGCCGGACCTCGGTGCCTCGTGCTGCGTGGCCCCGGCCGATGCGGATGCGGGCGCCGATGGACGCGGCGCGCTCGACCATGCCGACCAGACCGAAGTGTCCGGCCTTGCGGAGGTCGGCCAGTGAGGTGCCCGGGGGCAGGCCGTCGCCGTCGTCGTACACGCTGATCCGCACGGTGTCGCGGACCAGTCCAGCCGAGACGTCCACAAAGCTGGGATGGGCGTGGCGCTGGGCGTTCTCCATGGCCTCGGTCGCGATGGTGAGTGCGTGCCGGGCCACCGCGTGCGGGATGAGCGGGACAGGGCCGTCGCCGAGCGTGCGGAACACCGCCTTGACGCCGTGGCGCCGCTCGAAGTCGGCGGTACGGGCCTGGAGTTCCTCGATGACGTCCACGCCGCCGTCTAGGCCGGATTCCCGGCGCAGGTCGGAGAGGAGCTCACGGGACTCGGCTGCGGCCCTGCGGGCGGCGCGGGCCACCAGCTCCGCCTGGTGCTTGACGGTGAGCGGGTCCATCCGGTCGGCCGTGCCTGCCAGACCGTCGGCGGCGAGCGCGAGGCCGTGCAGGGTTTTGGCGACGGAGTCGTGCATCTCGCGGGCCAGGCGGGCCCGCTCCTCCTCCACCGCGCTGTTCACCGCGAGGCGGGCCCGGGTGTCCGTCAGTGCCTGGGATGCGGCGCCGAAACGGAGGAGCAGGCCACGCAACGTACTGCCGACCGCCCCGGCCATGATGCAGAGCCCGACGAGAAGGAGAGCTGAGGAGTCTGCTTCCACCTTGTCGCTGATCCCGTACGCGGCCGCCAGCAGGAGTGTCTGCAATACAGCGAAGATCGCGCTGCCGCGCCAGCCATAGACCAACCCCGCGAGCAGCGGGGTGCAAACAGTGACGTACGTGAGGGTGGAGCCGGGGGTGGCGGCGAAGAGCAGGAGCGCGCCGAACAGCATGTCCGCGGCGAGCAGAGAGGGGTGTCGCAGGAGGATCGGGCCGAAGCGTTCCCAGTCCCGCATCAGCGCGTACGACACCATGACGGTGACGAGGACGGCCGCTCCCACCAGCCAGCTGCCCAACCTGTCGTCGACGCCGGCGAGCGCGAAGGGGGCGGCGAGCGCGGTCATCGCGAGGCGGAAGCCGAACAGCTGACGACACAGGGCCTGCAGCGCGTTCACCTGGATGGGCAGCGCCGGTACGTGGCCGGGCGTGCTCTCGGCCGTGGTCGCGTCGGGTCCGCCGGTGAGTGCCGGTCCGGTCTGTCGGGGGCCCATGGGCCTTCACCTCCTCCTCAGCTGCCGTATTCAGTCGTGGTGTGGGCGATCACGTGCCGAAGACATCCCCGATGTTGACGTCAGCGGCGTAGTAGAAGCCCACGGCGATCAGGATCATCGTTCCGGGGAGCATGAAGCTGGTGACGATCAGCGTCGCCTTGGGTACGGCCTTGGATGCCTTGCGGCGGGCGTTCTGGGCGTCGGTGCGACGCATGTCGTTGGCGATCTGGATGAGCGTGTCCACGATCGGGGCGCCGAGCTCCTCACCCTGCTGGAGGGCCGAGACGAACATCGAGACCTGCTCGGATTCGTTCCGCTTGCGGAGCTGGTCGAAGGCGTCGCGGCGGCTGACACCCATGTCCATCTGGCGCAGGGTGATCCGGAGCTCGTCGGCCCAGGGGCCCGCATACTTGTCGGCCACTCGATCCAGGGCCTGCCGGAAGCCGAGTCCGGCCGACACGACGACGGCGAGGACGTCGAGGAAGTCGGGGAGGGTGCGGTCGATGTCGTCCTTGCGCCGGCTGATGGCGGACCTGATGATCACGTCCGTCCAGAAATAGCCGTAGACGGCCATCAACGCCGCAAGTACGACCTGCCCGTTCATCAGCATCGCCAGGGCGGCAAGGCCCCCCAACCCGCCGTACACCGCCCGCCGCGCCGCGTACCGGTCGACGGTCATACCACCCGGGTTACCCGCCATGTCCAGCTTGCGGCGGACCTTGTCGACGCGCTTGGGGCCCATCATGCGCAGCACCCGGGGCGCGTACCTCATGCCCATGCGGTCGATGGCGGAGCCGGTGGCCGTGGTGCGGGTGGCGCCGACCTCCAGGGCGATGGCCAGGTCGCCGGGGAGTTTGGCGTCGGCGCGGTACATGCGGATGCCCTGGAAGGCTCCGTATACGGCGAGTCCGAAGACGGCCGCGATCAGTAGGTCCATGGTGGTGTCCTCTCTCCTGATTCGTGAAGGGCCGTCGGATTCAGATGCGTACGCGGGTGAGCCGGTTGATCAGGAAGAAACCCAGGCCGTAGAGGCCCGCGGCGATGACGACGGCGATCCGGCCCGGCGTGGCGGCCGTCATGTCGTCGAGTGCTCCGGCGCGCATGCCGTTGATGATCAGCAGGAAGCCCATACCGAGGATCGGGACGGCGACGGCCGTCACCTTCACCTGCGACAGCAGGGTGGTGACCTCGCGCCGCGTCTCCTTGCGCTCCTCCAGCGTCTCCGTGAGGTTGCGCAGCGAGGAGACGATCGTGCCGCCCGCCCGGTTGGAGAGGATGAGGGTGGAGACCAGCACGGTCAGTTCGCGGGACGGCAGCCGCTCGACGAGCTCGTTCAGCGCGTCGTCGAGGGAATGGCCGACGGCCAGCCGGTCGGCGACGCGGCGCAGCTCCTCGTGGGCCGGGTCGTCCAGCTCCTCGACGGCCATGGCGATCGCGGTCCGCAGGGCGAGGCCGGCCTGGGTGGCGTTGGCGAGGACCCGGGTGAGTTCCGGCAGCTGGTTGATGAACGCCTCGGTGCGCTTGGCCCGCTGGTAGTTGAGGAAGGCGTTGCCTCCCCAGAGCCCGATGAGGGCGGCGAGCAGGCCGAAGAACGGGGCGAAGACCGAACCGACGACGAAGTAGAGGCCGAGCAGGGACGCCACGACGTAGACCACGTACTCGCCGGGTGTGAGGTCCAGGCCCGTCGCCGAGATCTTGCGCTCGATCTTCTTGCCGAGGGCCGTCCTGCGCAGCCGCCGGTCGATGCCGCGGAATCGCCTGCTGCGCCCGCCGATGGTGACCTGCCCCGTCTGGGACATCCGCTCGAACAGGACCTGCCGCTGTGCCTTGCCCGATGAGTAGATGTGCACGCCGAGGACGGCGAACAGGCCGGCGAGCAGCGTGACGCCGATCGTCAGGAGCGGGAGATTATCCATGGCGGGGACGGGGACCTTCTCGGTGGCGGCGGGCGGGGGACGGGGGTGCTCGGCCTGGCTCAGGCTGCGGATCTGCGCATGATCAGCTGGTCCTCCGACTGGGCCACGCCGAAGGCGGCGGGGATCGCCTCGCTCGTCATGTAGAGGCGTTCGGCGACCCGGCGGGGCAGCGGGTAGTACTCGAAGTTGCCGTAGACGCGTCCGTCGGCGGCGACCGGATGGGACTTGAAGCGGCAGACGGAGACGATGCGGTAGTCCTCGCGGCCGTGCGAGTCGACGACGGCGATCTCGGTGATGCGGCGGGAACCGTCGGCGTGACGGGTGAGCTGCACGATCACGTCGACGGCACTGTTGATCTGGTCGTGGATCGCCACGAACGGGATCTCCACCTCGGACATGGAGCTCAGCGTCTGCAGACGCATCAGGGCGTCCTCGGCGTTGTTCGCGTGGACGGTGGCGAGCGAGCCGTCGTGACCGGTGGACATGGCCTGGAGCATGTCGAGGGTCTCGCCGCCGCGGACCTCACCGACGATGATGCGGTCGGGCCGCATACGCAGGGAGTTGCGCACGAGGTCGCGGATGGTGATCTGGCCCTTGCCCTCGACGTTCGACGGGCGGCTCTCCAGCGTGATCACGTGGGACTGCTGGAGCTGGAGCTCGGCGGAGTCCTCGATGGTGACGATGCGCTCGCCGTTCGGGATCAGCCCGGACAGTGCGTTGAGCAGCGTCGTCTTCCCGGTACCGGTGGCCCCCGAGACGATCACGTTGAACTTGGCGCGCACCAGTCCCGCCAGCAGCATCAGCATGTGTTCGTCGAGCGAGCCGAGGCCGATCATCTCCTGGAGCGTGAAGGCCCGGGGGAAGCGGCGGATCGTGAGGATCGGGCCCTTGAGCGAGAGCGGCGGGATGATCACGTTGACACGCTCGCCGGACGGCAGGCGGGCGTCGACCATCGGATTGGCCTCGTCCACACGGCGGTTGACCGTGGAGACGATGCGCTCGATGGTCTGCATCAGCTGCTCGTTGGACGAGAAGCGCATGGGAAGGAGTTCGAGGCGGCCACCTCGCTCCACGTACACCTGGTCCGGGCCGTTGACCATGATCTCGCTGATGGACGCGTCTTCGAGGAGCGGTTCGAGGATGCCGAGTCCGAGGGCCTCGTCGACGACCCGGCGGATGAGCTGTGAGCGCTCCATGGAGGAGAGGACGGGGCCCTCGCGGCTGATGATGTGGCCCAGTACGCGCTCCAGGCGCGCCCTGCGCTCGGCCGCCGCGAGGGCGGACATCTCGGCGAGGTCGATCTCCTCCAGGAGCTTGGCGCGGTAGACCCCGACCAGCCGGCTCTCTTCGCTCAGCCCGTTCGTCGGCTCGGGGCTCGTGATGCGCGCCCGCAGGCTCATGTCCTCAACTCCCTGTGGTGGTGCGGTGGTACGGAGGTCAGCCGCGGGGCATGGTGGCGCGCTTCGTGACGGACCCGAAGTCGAACATCGGCAGAAGGGTGGGGATCTCGACGTCCACGGTCACGGTCACGTCGTCGAAGCCGTGCTGCACCCGGACGTCGGCGTCGTCGGCCAGCCAGCCGCTCATGGAGGCGCGGGCGGCCTGCTCCCCGCCCATGGTGGCGCGGTCGTACGACTCAACGCGGGCCCCCGACCGTGAGGCCGTGCCGGCCTGCTGGGCCGCGTACACCGCGATGCCGAGCTGGACGACGGCCATGGCGACGACGAGGAGGAGGGTGAGGACGCCTACGTACTCGATGGCGGCCTGACCCTTCTGGGAGGCGTGGCCCTTCCGGGAGGCGTCGCGGGCCCGGCGGGTGCGGGAACGGAGATGCAGTGCGTGGGTCACCATGGCCAGCTCTTCTCCAGGTTGGCCGAAGCCTCGCCGGGCAGTTTCAACGGCGTGTTGAAGGCTCCGGGGAACAGCAACGGCACCTGCACGTCCACTCGGGCCGTCATCAGGTCTCCCTGGGCAGAGCAGCTGAAGGTGGCGTCCCACGCGCCCGGCAGGTCTTCCCGCCCGGCCTGTTCGCAGGCGGCCTGCGCGCTGCCCTTGGCCGTCGTCGCGGCAGTGACCGCCTTGTCCGCCGCGTTACCCGCGAGCATGAACGTGTAGCCGACCATGGCGGCCTGCCAGAGCAGGGCCAGCGTGACCAGGATCAGCGGCAGTGTGCCCGTGAACTCGATGGCCGCCTGGCCGCGGTCGTCCGCCCCGAGACGGGGCACCGCTCTGCCCTCAAGAGCCGTACGGGCTTGATGTGGTCGGGCTTGATGCGGTCGCGCTTGATGTCGTTTCACCTGTCCCCCTCGGTCGTATCGCTCTCGGTCGTACCGCTTCGGTCGTCACTTCGAGCGCCCTCGCTTGCCGCCGACCGAGCCCCGGTCGCCCTTGAACCTGCCCTGCTTCTCGGCGCCTTCCGTGTGCTTCACGAGGCCCAGGTCACCGGCCAGGCCCCAGAGGGCCTGCTTCACCGTGGACTTGGCCTCCAGGTCCTGCATGCGGCCCGCGTCGACCACCGCATGGAGTTCCTTGAAGTTGGCGGGGATGACGATCCGGGCGACCTTCGTCGCGGTGATGCGTTCGATCAGCGGCGGCTGGATCTCCGTGTTGCGGGTGTAGCGGTTGACGACCGTGATCGTCTCCTCCGCCTTGCGGATCTGCAGCCGGTCCCAGAGCCGGACCATGCGCTTGGCCGCCCGGACGGTCACCACGTCCGGGGTGGTCACCAGGAGCGTCCGGTCCGCCATCTCGATCGCTGCGGCGTTGGCCGTGTTCATGTGCGTACCGCAGTCGATGATCACGATCTCGAAGCGGTGGCGCAGGGCGCTGATGGCCTGGCGTACGACTCGGTCGCTGACCTCCTCGGCCCGCTCCCCCTCGCTCGGCGCGAGCAGCAGCCCCAGGCCGGTGTCGTGGTTGTACAGGGCGTCCTGGAGGACCCTCGGCGAGATGTCCTGGATGGTCGACAGGTCGACGATCGACCTGCGGAACTGCACATCGAGGTACGAGGCGACGTCCCCGGACTGGAGGTCCAGGTCCACGAGGGCGACCGTGTGGCCCGACGCCTTGGCGGCCAGTGCCAGCTGGACGGCGGTGACGGTCGTGCCGACTCCGCCCTTCGCCCCGCTGACGGTGACGACGGTGCCGCTCGGCCCGGTGAAGACGTCCGCGCCGGCGCCCAGGTGGCGCCGTACCCCGACGGACCAGCCCGCCGCGGCCTGAACGCGCTGGGCCAGCTCCTCGTACGAGAGGGGGAGGCCGACCAGGCCGCGGGCGCCCGAGTCCATGGCCGCCGAGTAGAGCCCGGGGCTCGCGTCGGCGGTGACCAGCACGACCCCGACCGCCGGAAAGCGCAGGGCCACCTCCCGGATCAGCTCCAGGGCCGGAACCGGACCGATCCGCTCGTGCACGAGCACGACCTCGGGCAGCTCGTCCAGCGACTCGGCGGCGAGCCGGGCCAGGGTGTCGAGCAGCGAGGTCGAATCACCCAGTGGCCCGGCCGGCTCCGCGTCGGGGAGCTGGCTCAGCAGAGTGGTGATGGATCGGGCGGCGTCGGCATCGCCGACAGCCGGGAGGATTCGTGTGCTCATCCGGCCCTCACTTGTTCTTGTCTTCGTCGAGGTTGTAGCTGCCCTCACCCGGACGGAGCGTGGTCGGACTGTTCTCGGGCAGCAGGGCCAGCCGTACGTGCTCGGCGAAGGACTCGGCGTAGGCGACGCGCTGGGCGTCGGTGGTGTTGAGGGCGAAGGTGATCGGCACGGCCTCGGTCGGGCCGGCGCCGCGGTCGCGCTTCGGGTCGAGGGGGGTCAGCTTGCCCACGTCGAGCACCTTGGCGTTGGCCACGATGACGCGTGAGGTGGACTTCTCGCCCTCGTTCTCACCGGCGAAGGTCGCGAAGATGTTGACGAGGTTGCCGGGGTTGATCTTGCCCGCGACTCCGGTCGCGGCGTCGATCATGATCGCGATCTCCTGCTCACCGCTCCGGAGCACGGGGCGCTTGACGATCATGTCGTCCTGGAGCAGGGAGCCGGCACGCAGTTCGGTGACGGCGATCTTTCCGTTGACGACCGCGAGGTCGGTGATCGCGTTGTCGGACAGCCACCGCTTGGGCATCTCTATCTTCTCGAACTGCCCGGGTTCCAGGGACGTGTAGGGCGCGATGTTCGACCTGACCTGGTACGCGGTCACTTCCGGTCCGACCTTCGAATTCACATCGCTGATAACCGAGAGCACGCCGGCGAAGGCGCCGAAGGCGCAGAGGACCGAGAGGAGCAGAAGGATGACGCCGCGGCGTTGCCGTGAATTCATGAGCGGAGCAACCTCGTTGGGAGATGTGGGCCGATGGGCGGACGGAGAGGGTCGGACAGGGAGGGGCCGGGCCGTTCCGGTCGGGTTTGCCGCACCGGCCCCCGCGTCGGGCCGCTGAGGTGTACGGCACGCGGATTCACGACCCGTGGTGCATGGGGGTTCCTTGGTTGAGGACACCGGAACCGTTGGTTTGGTTCTGCTGGGCCCTGAGCGGAGCCGAGCACAACCCGCAGCGGTCGCCGATGAGTTCATTGCCGCACCAGCCGCAGATCTCTCTGCGTACGGAGGAGACCAGCTGGTAGACGACCGAGATGTCGGGCAGGAAGGCGGCGAATTCGATCATCTTCGACGTGCCCCACCAGCCCGGGGAATCGGCGGGCAGTGCGGCCTCGTGCACGGCCTGGACCTTCCAGGCCGGCGCGATCGTCTCCGTCACCCAGTCCGACTGCAGCTGCCCCTTCGCGACCAGCAGATGGGTACCGAATTCGGGTCCGTCCAGCTCCCCGGAACCGATCTTGATCAACTGGGGATTCGGATTGGCCAGCACGCCGAACTGCGATCCCGGCACCCACGACTTGGCGTGCGCCTTGAGGCTCACCGGCACCCGGTCGAGCTTGGTGACCGTACTGAGGAGCGCGCCGGCGTGGATGTAGTGGGAGAGCAGCCGGGCCGCCGAGGCGACGACCCCGGCGCTGAAGTCGCAGATGGACAACTGCCGCAGCTGGCGCACCAGCACGGCGACACCCAGCGGCGGAAGGTCCACCTTGAGGAGCGCGATCCGGTCGCTCTCCAGCATCGACCTGATCATGTGCAGCCGTCGCTCGTGGGCGGTCGCGATGTTGGCCGGATAGACGGCGATGACGTAGCCGTGCTGTTCGAGGAGCACGTTCATGTCGTTGAGCGCCAGTTCCAGGGGCTGCGCGTCGGGAGCGTGCAGAAGCGCCGCGGTGGGCGTCTGCTGGTCCGTTGGCGGAAGCACCAGGTCAGCACTGGTTACTGCTATTGCGGTCGGCACGCTTTTCCCCGTTCGGCTCCGGCCGCCGCGTACCGCCGGCCGCAATCGCTCTCCTGCTCCGTGCTCCTGCCTCAGCACTTTAACGACGTAGGCGGAGGCAGAGAACACCTTTCAGTGCCCAGTAACGCAGGACACTGCTCGTACGCACAGGGTGTTCACACCCCAAATCGGGCTAACTGGTTGGTAGTTAAATTCCGTACCAGATAGGCGTTCAATCATGTCGCCCCAGGAGAATGCCTGATCCTTTTCGGGTTTACGGGCCCAGAGCGCCAACATGGGCCCGGATTGGGGTCCCAGGACCCACGCCCACGGACCGTTCACTTCCGTAATCTCCGGATCCGGCCGGCCGTCGCAGCCGGAGGCGAAGGGGGCTCCTGGAATGGATCAGATCGGGCGAATACCGTCGGTCAGCAGACGCCGGAGCGGCAGGAGCTGGTACGGCCTGCCGCTGGACGACCGCGGTGCCACCGCCACGGAGTACGTCGGCATGGTGGTGGTCGTGACCTCGATCGTCGGCGCGCTGACGGCCACGGGCGTCGGCGGCCGCATCGCCGAACGCTTCAGGTGCGCCGTCTCCTTCGGCACCTGCGGCGACGGCGGCGGCAACGAGGCGGCGCCCAGGACGGACGCCGACTTCGAGCCGCCGCTCTGCCAGCTCTCCTCCCTCTCCGACAAGGCCGGCGCCAAGGCGAAGGTCCTGTTCATCGAGTGGGGCGAGGAGTACGGCTTCCAGCAGCAGACGTTCCAGTCGAAGACCGACATGAACGGCGACGGCAAGGTCGACGGGAACGACCAGCAGGTCACCATGACCTTCACCGACGCCGCTTCGATCGCCGCCAAGAAGGACTTCAAGCCGGGGCTCAAGGTCGGTTCGTTCGGTTCGGACAAGGTCGAGCTTGGCGCGGGCATCAAGGTCACCAACGGCGACACCTGGGTGTTCAAGAGCGAGGAGGAGGCCAAGTCCTTCCGCGACGACATCGAGACGCTCAAGGTGTACGAGCTCTCCAACCGGCACGCCAACGCGCAGGGCGCGGGGCTCGGCAACAGCATCCTCTACATGTTCGGCAAGGGCCCCATCGCCGAGGAGGAGAAGCTGCGCAAGGGCATCGAGGAGAAGCTCGGCAACCGGCACATCAGTTACGGCAAGGTCGGCCTGGACGCCAGCGCGTCCGCCGGTATCAAGATCGGCGCGGGCGACGACAAGAAGCTGAGCGCGTCCCTCGGGGGCAACTTCAAGTTCTCCCCCGAAGTGACGTGGACGGACAACGACTTCAAGGGCACGAAGGCGTACACGTACTCCGCGGCGATCGAGTACGGCACGAAGGCCGGATACGAGGCCGGGCCGATCAGCGGTGACGCATCGGCGTCCACCACCCAGACCGGGTCCATCACCGTCACGCACGACAAGAAGACCGGCGAGCTGCTGCGGATCGACATGACCCGCACGGTCGAGAAGGGCACCACCAAGGACGGCGCCAAGGCCGGCGGCGACAACGGGAAGTCCGGCGACGACAAGCGGGGCGGCAGCGGTGGCGTCAAGGGCGGCGGCGAGGACAGCGGGATCGAGGTCGTCACCAACTCCGTCGTACTGAAGCCGGGGCACGAAGGGGACGCCGACCGGAAGATCGCGCAGGACTGGCTGGACGGCAACGGACAGTACGGCCAGCCGTTCAGCTACATGTTCGACGACCACGCGCCGACGAAGCGGCCCGGGGACGACGACCCGTTCGGTCAGCTGCTCTTCGACTCCGGGCTGTCCAGCAGGACGACGTACACCGGCGAGACCAATGCGGCCGAGTACGGCTTCGAACTGAACCTGGGGCTGAGCCTCGGCTTCTCGGTGTCCACCGAGAAGAAGGAGGAAACGCTGAACGACGCGGAGTTCCTCGGGGCGCCCAACGGAGGCAGTCGAAGCTATGTCCCGTACAGCTACTGTGCGAACTGATCACGGCGACAGGAGCAGCCAGCCATGAACACCCTTACGAACCGTCTGATCACCGGGACCACCGTCCTCGCCCTGGGCCTGCTGGCCACGGGATGCGGGGACGACTCCGCCACCGGCACGGTCCCCGAGGGCTGGGGAAAGCTCACCACCCCGGCCGTCTCGGTCGCCCGCCCCCCGGCCTTCGAGGAACAGAGCGGCGCCGGACGCGGCAAGCACAACGCGGCCGCCGCGCGGCTCACCGAGGGCGGCAGGACGGTCGGCACGATCACCGTGCAGCTGGACTTCACCCGTGCCGACACGGCGGAGGAGGCGGCGATCGGCGCGGAGGCCGGGGTCGCGCTCGGCGCCAGGCTGAAGGAACAGTCGGACGTCGAGGTCCACGGCCCCGAGGAGGTGCGGCGCGCCAAGCGCGTCGACTTCACGTTCACCTCCGGAGGGGATGCCGGGACCCCGGTGAAGGGCACCGAGGTCAAGGGTGTGATCATCACCGGCCTCGACTCGGAGAAGAAGAGCTACGCGGTCCGGATCGACGCGGCCAGGGGCAGTCTGTCCGCGTCCGACCTGGACCGGATCATCGAGAGCATCACGGTGAAGTAGCCCGTGATACGCCGACACGGAGGCGGACGAGCATGACGCGGTACACCTACCCCGGGGCCCCCGCCCGCCGGGACGACGGGCGCGGGGCGGCGATCTTCGCTCTGGCGCGCGCCTGGGCCGCCGGCATCATCGTGCTGATCGTGACCGAGTACGTGCAGGCTACCGTCGTGTACGAGCACGTGGCGACGCCGGGACGCATGGAGACGTTCGGCGGTCGCATGCTGCTGATCCACCTGCCCAATGTGGTCTGCCTGGCCCTCGCGGCGTGGGCGGCCGCCCGGCTGCACCGCGAGCCGTTCCGCCACTCGCTGCCGCAGCATCTGGCCGCGGCGATCTGTGTGCCGATCGTCGCGCAGCTCCTCAACATGGCCGTGCAGTGGGAGGAGATGGCCGTCGAGGGGCTGTTCATGTCGAACGTGGTGGCCGCCGTCGCGTGTGTGGCGGGGTACGCGGCGGACCGGTTGCAGGACGACGCCTGACCGGGGCGTCACGCACGCCGGAGGGGGTGCGCAAGGGAGTCGTACGGGGCGGAACCGGACCATCGGCCGTCAGAGGTCTTGACAACTCAATTGGTCTGGACCAGCTTATGGGCCAACGGTGGCCACCGCACACTCCGCCAGCACCCCCCAACTCCCCACGGAGGCACCAGTGGAACGCTCCGCAGGCAGCAGACGCCGCAGGCGTCACAGCCGGCCCGTCCTCGGCACCGTCACGGCGGTCCTCGCGGCCGGGGCCCTGACGGTCACCGGCCTCGTCAGCACCGCGCAGGCGGCCGACGTCAACGTGGCGAAGAACGCCGGCTTCGAATCCGGGCTCGCCAACTGGACCTGCTCCGCCGGCAGCGGCACCACGGTCTCCTCCCCCGTGCACGGCGGCGCCTCCGCCCTCAAGGCCGCCCCGGCCGGCCAGGACAACGCCAGGTGCACGCAGACCGTCGCCGTGAAGCCCGGCTCCACGTACACGCTCAGCGCCTGGGTGCAGGGCGGATACGCCTACCTCGGCGCCACCGGGACCGGCACCACGGACGTCTCCACCTGGACGCCGGACACCGGCAGCTGGAAGCAGCTGACCACCAGTTTCCGCACCGGCCCCAGCACCACGTCGGTGACCGTCTACACCCACGGCTGGTACGGGCAGGCCGCCTACTTCGCCGACGACATCTCCGTGACCGGCCCCGACGGCGGCGGCGGCACCGACCCCGGTCCGCAGATCCCCGCAGCGCCCGCCGGGCTGACCGCCGGTACGGCGACGACCTCCTCCGTGCCCCTGACCTGGAACGCGGTCTCCGGCGCGACCGGCTACACCGTCTACCGGGACGGCACGAAGGCCACCACCTCCACCGGAACCTCGGCAACGATCACCGGCCTGAGCGCCGACACGGCCTACCAGTTCGCCGTGAGCGCCACCAACGCAGCCGGCGAGTCCGTCAGATCCGCGACGATCAGCGCCCGTACGGCGAAGACCGGCGGCCCGGGCCCGGTGACCTCGGTACCGAAGCACGCGGTGACCGGGTACTGGCAGAACTTCAACAACGGCGCGGCCGTCCAGAAGCTCAGCGACGTCCCCGCGAACTACGACATCATCGCGGTCTCCTTCGCCGACGCCACGGCCACCCCGGGCGCCGTCACCTTCAACCTCGACACGGCGGGCCTGAACGGCTACACCGTCGACCAGTTCAAGGCCGACATCAAGGCCAAGCAGGCGGCCGGGAAGAACGTCATCATCTCGGTCGGCGGAGAGAAGGGCTCCGTCGCCGTCAACAACGACGCCTCCGCCACGGCCTTCGCCAACTCCGTGTACGCCCTCATCCAGGAGTACGGCTTCAACGGGGTCGACATCGACCTGGAGAACGGCCTCAACTCCACGTACATGACGAAGGCGCTGCGCGCCCTGTCCGCGAAGGCCGGTGCCGGGCTCGTCATCACCATGGCGCCGCAGACCATCGACATGCAGTCGACGTCCGGCGAGTACTTCAGGACGGCGCTGAACATCAAGGACATCCTGACCGTCGTCAACATGCAGTACTACAACAGCGGCTCGATGCTCGGCTGCGACGGCAAGGTCTACTCGCAGGGCTCGGTGGACTTCCTCACCGCGCTCGCCTGCATCCAGTTGGAGGGCGGCCTCGACCCCTCGCAGGTCGGCCTGGGAGTCCCGGCGTCCACCCGGGGCGCGGGCAGCGGCTACGTGTCGCCGTCCATCGTGAACGCCGCCCTGGACTGCCTGACGAAGGGCACCGGCTGCGGTTCGTTCAAGCCGTCGAAGACCTACCCGACGCTCCGCGGTGCGATGACCTGGTCCACGAACTGGGACGCCACGGCGGGCAACGCCTGGTCGAACGCGGTGGGCCCGCACGTACACGCTCTGCCGTAACACCGGAGGGCACCACCGACCAGCAGCGCCGCCGCTCCCCCGGCGGCGCTGCCGCGTTCGTTCAGCGGCTCACCACGGCAGGTCGCGCACCTGCTGCACGCACAGCACGAGGAACAGCAGTCCGGCCGCCGCCAGCATGCCGTTGCTGAGCCACCCGTTGCGCCATTCCGCGGGCGTGCGCGAGGAGTTGAGCAGCCAGATCAGGGTCAGGGCGAGGAACGGCATGAAGAAGGCGCCCAGCACTCCGTAGACGATGACCAGGCCGAACGGCTCGTCCAGCCAGAGCAGGGCCATCGGCGGGAAGGTCAGCCAGAGGACGTACGCGCGGAAGGGCACCGACTTCTCCTGCCGGGCGGTCTGCGGGCCTCCCGGCTCGGCCGACGCACCGGCGCCGGCGCCGCCCGCGGCCCGGTCGGCGCGGATGCGCTCGACGAAGTCGGCGAACATCAGGCTCACCCCGTGCCACACGCCGATCAGCGACGAGAACGACGTGGCGAAGAAACCGACCAGGAACAGCTTCGCGGTGACCGCGCCGAAGCGGTCCTCCAGGATCACCCCGAGGTCGATCAGTCCGCGGTCGCCCTTGGTCAGGGCCAGCTGGGAGGAGTGCAGCAGCTCGGCGCCGACGACCAGCATGGCGACGACGAAGATCCCGGTGGTGATGTAGGCGACCCGGTTGTCGAGGCGCATCACCTTCATCCAGGAGGAGTTGTTCCAGCCCTTGGCGTTCACCCAGTACCCGTACGCGGCCATGGTGATCGTGCCGCCGACCCCGCCGATCAGCCCGAGCGTGTAGATCAGCGAGCCGTCGGGGAGTACGGGGGCGAGCCCGGCGAAGGACGCGCCGACGTCAGGACCGACCCGTACGGCGACGTAGACGACGACCACGAACATCACGCCGATCAGGACGGTCATGACCTTCTCGAAGACGGCGTACTGGTTGAACCAGACGAAGACCAGGCCGATCAGACCCATGATGATCGCCCAGGTTTTCAGCCCCGGTCCGTCGGGGAAGAGCGCCACGACGGGCAGGGCGCTGGACGACATGGCCGTCGCGCCGTACACGAACCCCCAGATGACGACGTACACCGCGAAGTAGACGGTGGTCCACGACCCGAGGGTGCGCCAGCCCTCGAAGAGCGTCCGGCCGGTGGCGAGGTGCCACCGGCCGGCCGCCTCGGCGAGGGAGATCTTGACGAGGCAGCCGATCACGGCCGCCCACATGAGGGTGTATCCGAACTTGCTGCCCGCGATCAGCGTCGCGACCAGGTCCCCGGCCCCCACGCCGGTGGCCGCGACGACGATGCCCGGCCCGATGTACCTCCAACTCGATGTGCGCGGTCGGGAGTCGATCTCCCCTGTCCCTTTGGTTGCGCTGGTCTCGGCCATGTCGATCAAAGAAGCGCAAGGGAATCGATCGCACAAGGGGGTGTGCGCGGGGCACTCCGCGCCGGCGTACGGGACGTGGATCGCTCCAGGGCCGGATTCACCTCGCCGACGACTTCGACGAGCTGCCCGACGACATCGCCGACGCCTTCGGGGCACGCTGATGCGCCTGCTCCTCGACACGCGTGTGATCCTCTGGTGGCTCGGTGACTCCGCGGAGCTCTCCGGGGAGGTCAAGGATCTCCTCGACACCGAGCCCTCGGTGTACATCAGCGCGGTCTCCGCCTGGGAGATCGCCATCAAGCAGTCCCTCGGCAAGCTGGACGGACCCGAGGACCTGGCCGAGCGGGTCCGCGACAGCCAGTTCACTCAGCTGCCGGTCACCGCGGGCCACGGTGTGAGGGCGGGCAAGCTGCCCTCACACCATCGGGACCCCTTCGACCGGATACTGGTTGCCCAGGCTCAGACCGAGGGGCTGACGATCCTCACCCGGGACAAGTGGATTCCGCGGTACGACGTCCCGGTCATGACCGTCTGACAGCGCCCCGGATCACTGAATCACCAGACTGAGCAGCGCCGCGACGACGAAGCCGGCGACGGACAGGACCGTTTCCAGGACCGTCCACGACTTCAGGGTGTCGCGCTCCGAGATGCCGAAGTACTTCGCGACCATCCAGAAACCGCCGTCGTTGACGTGCGAGGCGAAGATCGAGCCCGCCGAGATGACCATGATGATCAGGGCCAGGTGCGCCTGGGACATGTCCTGGCCCTCGACCAGGGGCACGACGATGCCGGCCGTCGTCACGATCGCGACCGTCGCCGAGCCCTGCGCGACGCGCAGCACCACGGAGATCAGCCAGGCCAGCAGGATGACGGGGAGCCCGACGTCGTTGAAGGTGTCGGCGAGCGCGTCCGCGATGCCGCTGCCCTTGAGCACGGCGCCGAAGATGCCGCCCGCGCCGACGACGAGCAGGATGTTGCCGACCGGCTTCAGCGAGGACGTGGAGACCGATTCGAGGGACTTGCGGGACCAGCCGCGCCGGATGCCCAGGACGTAGTACGCGAGGAGCAGCGCGATCGTCAGGGCGACGAACGGGTTGCCGAAGAACTCGATGACCGAGCGCGGGGTGGAGGGGTCCAGCGCGATGGAGGAGAACGTGGCGGCGAGGATCAGCACGAGCGGGGTGCCGATGATCGCGAGTACGGTCCCGAGCGCGACGGGGTCCTCGCGCGGGGTGACCCCGGCGGCCCGCTGCTCGGCGGCGACGGCGGCCTTGGCCTCGGCGGCGGCCTCGACCATGTCCTGCGGCACGTCGACGAAGATCCGCTTGCCGATCCAGGCGGCGTAGGCCCAGGCGGCGATGACGGACGGGATTCCGACGACGGCGCCCATCAGGATGACCCAGCCGAGCGAGACGTTGAACAGTCCGGCGGCGGCGACGGGGCCGGGGTGCGGCGGCAGGAACGCGTGCGTCATCGAGAGACCGGCCAGCAGCGGCATCGCGTACAGCAGGATCGACTTGCCGGAGCGCTTGGCGGCGGCGTACACGATCGGCGCGAGGACGAAGATGCCGACGTCGAAGAAGACCGGGATTCCGAAGATCAGGCCGGTGAGGCCCATGGCGAGCGGGGCGCGCTTCTCACCGAAGAGGTTCAGCAGCCGGGTGCTCAGCACCTCGGCGCCGCCGGAGACTTCGAGGATCGCGCCGAGCATCGTGCCCAGGCCGATGATGATCGCGACGTGGCCGAGGATGCCGCCCATGCCCGATTCGATGACGGAGACGGCGGCGGACTTCTGCACCGTACCGAAGAGTTCGGTGACGGAGAGGCCCGCGCCCAGGCCGACGGCTATGGAGACCGCGAGCAGCGCGACGAAGGGCTGGAGCCTGGCCTTGATGATGAGGAAGAGGAGGAGGGCGATACCGAGGGCCGCGACGGTCAGCAGGCCGGCGGTGCCGTCGATCAGCAGGAGGAGTCCACCGGTGTGGGGTGGCGTCTCGGCCGGCGGTGGGGTGGCGGCGAGCAGCATGGGTAACTCCGGGTTCGGAGAGGGCGCGTGGGCAGGGTGGAGCGCGGCACGGCGCCCCCGTGCTGCGGGGCGCCGTGCCGTGACGGCGTGGTGGTGCGGTGATGCGGCGGTGCAACGGGGTCGGCAGGATCAGCTGAGGACCGCGAGCGCGTCGATCTCGATGAGCAGGCCCTTGGGGAGACCGACGTAGACCGTCGTACGGGCGGCGGGCGCAGCCTTGAGGTTCTGCTCGCCGAAGTAGGCGTTGTAGATCTCGTTCATCTCCGCGAAGTGGTCCACGTCGGTGAGGTAGACGCGCATCATCATCACGTCGTCCCAGCTCGCGCCGCCCTCCTCCAGGATCGCCTTGACGTTCGCGAAGGTCTGGAGGGTCTGCTCACGCAGCGTCGGACCCGCGGGCGTGGGGGCCTGGCCCTCGACGGCGGGCAGGAAGCCGACCTGGCCGGCGACCTGGAGGATGTTCCCCTTCTTCACGCCGTGCGAGAACTTCGCGGGCGGGGCGGTGTGGGTGCTCGGGGTGAGAGCGGTCTTCTCGGTCATGGTGGTTCAGGCTTTCTTCGTGGGGGCGTTGCCGGAGTACTCCCGGCTGATGGTGTCGGCGGTGCGACGCACCAGCGGAAGCAGAGTGAGGAGTTCCTCGCGTGTGACGACGACGTTGGGCGCGGACACCGACATGGCGGCGACGACCCGGCCGTCCGCGCCGCGGATGGGGGCGCCGACACAGTTGATGGACTCCTCGTGGCCACCGAGGTCGGTGGCCCAGCCCTGTTCGCGTACGACGGCGAGTTCCTTGAGGAACGCCACCGCGTTCGGGATCGAACGGGACGTGTACATGGGGTAGTCGAGCTTGTCGGCGACCACGCGCCGCTCCGGCTCGGAGAGGTCGGCGAGCAGCAGCTTGGCGACCGCGGCGACGGTGATCGCGACGGGCTTGCCGATCCGCGAGTACATCCGGACCGGGTAGCGGCTCTCGACCTTGTCGATGTAGAGGACCTCGTTCTCCTCGTACACCGCGAGGTGCACCGTGTGCCCGCACTGCTCGTTCAGTTCGACGAGGTGGGGGTGGGCGATCTCCCGTACGTCGAGGTTCTCGACGGCCTCCTGGGCGAGCGCGAAGAGCCGGGCGCCGAGGCGGTAGCGCTGGTCGCCCTGGCGGTAGACGAGCCCGTGCTCGTGGAGCGTACGGAGCAGACGCAGCGCCGTGGACTTGTGGACGCCGAGCCGCTCGGCGACCTGTCCGAGGTCGGCGGGCCCCTGGGCGAGCAGGGGAAGAATGCTCAGCGCCCGGTCGACGGTCTGGCTCATGTCGTACGTACCTCCTGGTCGTCCCCCGTCCACCCGGGGCCGAGACGAAGTCTCCCCCAGGCGTCGTCGTCGAGACCCGCAAGGCGGTCGGCGTGGGCGCGGGCCGGGGGCTGGGTGAGGTCGCCGGGGACCGTGAGGACGGCGGCGGCCATCAGGTGCCCGTGCCGGGCGCGCTCGCGTACGGGTAGTCCGCGCAGGGTGGCGGAGAGGAACCCGGCGGCGAAGGCGTCACCGGCACCGACGGGGGCGACGACGTCGACGCGGAGGGCGGGGACGGTGGTGGCCTCCTCAGCCTCTCCGAGAACATCTTCCGCCCCTCCGGCGGTTGCGGAGCGGGGCCCGGGGCGGGGTCCCGAGAAGACGGTCACTCCGTCCGCGCCCCGCTTCACGACCACCACGCCCGGCTCCGGCAGCGCTGCCCGGATCGCGTCAGCACCCCGCACACCCCACGCCTCCTCCGCCTCGTCCTCCCCGACGAAGACGAGGTCGGACCGCCGGGCGAGGTCGAGCAGGACGCCCGGACCCGCGCCGCCGTCCCTCCCCCGCCACAGCCCCGGCCGGTGGTTCACGTCGAACGAGACCAGCGGACGGTCCTCCCGCGGCGCGGTCAGGTCGTGGAGCAGGTCCAGGCAATCCGCTGACAGCGCGGCCGTGATGCCGGACAGGTGCAGGACACGGCCCGAGAGCACGTCGCCGTACGGCACGTTCCGTACGGACATCGCGGAGGCGGCCGACCCCGCGCGGTAGTACGCCACCTCGTGGACGTCCGTCGCCCGGTCCGTCGCCGTGCGGAAGTAGATGCCGGTGGGCCGGTCCGGGTCGCGACGGACCGCGCCGGTGTCGACCCCGTACCCGGCGACCGTCTCGACGAGGTGGTCGCCGAAGCCGTCCGTGCCGACCCGGCTGACCCACGTGGCGCGGTGTCCCGCGGCAGCCAGCGCGCAGGCGACGTTCGACTCGGCGCCGCCGATTCCGCGCCCGAACTCGGGGACGTCGGCGAGGCGGCCGGGCCGCGAGGGCAGGAACGTCACCATGGACTCACCGAGGCAGACGACATCGGTGGTCGTGGCGGCACGGGCGGCCGTCCCTGCTACGGGTCCGGGCACTCTGGGCTCCTCGCTGATCAGCGTTCGGGGCCGGTTCTCACCATTGACCCGGCGTCGGCTCGGATGTTAGACAGCGTTGAGCGATATGCGCAATGAGTGTTGCATATGCTGCAACGACAACTCTCTAGGAGGCTCCCTTGGCCGCCGACCACCCGGTCACCCTGGCCGGCATCGCCGACGAACGGGTCGATCACCGCTTCAAAGCGCTCCCGCCCGACGCCGAGGGGCTGACCGTCGGCGACCTGGCCGCCGAGCGCCGCAACCTCTTCACCGGCGGGTTCACCACTCCGGTGCTGGCCCTGTCCGCGGAGTCGGTGGAGCACAACCTCGCCCTCCTGGAAACGTACGCGGACCGCCACGGCCTGGCGTTCGCGCCGCACGGCAAGACCTCCATGGCCCCGCAGCTCTTCGCGGACCAGTTGGAGCGCGGCGCCTGGGGCATCACCGCGGCCGTTCCCCACCAGGCCAGGGTCTACCGGGCCTACGGCATCCAGCGGATCTTCCTCGCCAACGAGGTCGTCGACGCGGTCGCGCTGCGCTGGGTGGCCCGTGAACTGGACACGGACCCGGACTTCCGCTTCGTCTGTTACGTCGACTCGGTCCGCGGCGTCGAGCTGATGGACGAGGCCCTGCGCGCGGCGGGCGCCACCCGTCCGGTCGAGGTCGTGGTGGAGCTGGGTGCGGGCGAGGGCGCGCGCACAGGGGCCCGCACGGACGCCGACTGCGCGGCGGTCGCGGACGCGGTGGCCGCCGTGTCCACCCTCCGGCTGACCGGTGTCGCCGGTTACGAGGGCGAGGTGCCGGACGCCTCCCCCGAGCGGGTACGCGACTGGCTGCGCCGGCTCGTCGCGGTGGCGGCGGACTTCGACCGCACGGGCCGTTTCGCGGGCGCGGAGGAGATCCTGATCAGCGCGGGCGGCAGCGCGTGGTTCGACGCGGTGGCCGAGGTCTTCGCGGAGATCCCCGGACTGTCGCTGCCCGTCTGCAAGCTGCTGCGCTCGGGCGCGTACGTCTCGCACGACGACGGCCACTACCTGCGCATCACCCCGTTCAACCGGGTCCCGGAGGAAGGCACGCTGCAGCCCGCCTTCCGGCTCTGGGCCCAGGTGGTCTCGCGTCCCTCCGACGGGCAGGCGTTCCTCAACGCGGGCAAGCGGGACGCGGCGTACGACCTCGACCTCCCGCAGGCCCAGGTGGTGCGCTCGGCACGCGACGGCTCGGTCCGAGCGGCGACGGGTGTCACGGTCACGGGCCTGTCGGACCAGCACACCTGGGTGCGGACCGAACCGGGGGCGGAGCTGGAGGTGGGTGACTGGGTCGGGATGGGCCTGTCGCACCCGTGCACGAGCTTCGACAAGTGGCAGTTGATTCCGCTGGTCGAGGCGGACGGCACGGTCACGGACTACATCCGCACGTTCTTCTGACCCCCGAAAGGCACCCCATGGACCTGGTCATCCGCGACGCCACCGTCGTCGACGGCACCGCCGCCCCCGCCTACCGCGCGGACGTCGCCCTCGACGACGGCCGGATCGCCGCGATCCACCGCGAAGGCGAGGGCCGGCGCCCCACCGCGCGCCGCACCCTGGACGCCGACGGCCTCGCCCTCTCGCCCGGGTTCATCGACATGCACGCCCACAGCGACCTCGCGCTGCTCCGCGACCCCGACCACAGCGCGAAGGCCGCGCAGGGCGTCACCCTCGAAGTCCTCGGCCAGGACGGCCTCTCGTACGCGCCGGCCGACGACCGCACGCTCACCGAGGTGCGCAGGGCCATCACCGGCTGGAACGGTGACGGCTCGGACATCGACTTCGACTGGCGCACGGTCGGCGGATACCTGGACCGCCTCGACCGCAACTTCGGCGGCCAGGGCATCGCCGTCAACGCCGCCTACCTCATCCCGCAGGGCACGGTCCGGATGTACGCGGTCGGCTGGGACGACCGCCCCGCCACCGCGGCCGAACTGGACCGGATGAAGGAACTCGTCGCGCAGGGCATGGCCGAGGGCGCGGTCGGCATGTCCTCCGGCCTCACGTACACCCCCGGCATGTACGCGAACGACGCCGAACTCACCGAGCTCTGCCGGGTGGTGGCCGGGCACGGCGGCTACTACTGCCCGCACCACCGTTCGTACGGCGCGGGCGCCCTCGCCGCGTACGGGGAGATGGTCGAGCTCACCCGTACCGCGGGCTGCGCCCTCCATCTCGCGCACGCCACCATGAACTTCGGCGTGAACAAGGGCAGGGCACCGGATCTCCTCGCGCTCCTCGACACCGCTCTCGACGCCGGTGCGGACATCTCCCTCGACACCTACCCGTACACCCCCGGCTGCACCACGCTCGTCGCGATGCTGCCGAGCTGGGCGAGCGAGGGCGGGCCGGAGTCGGTCCTCACCCGGCTCGCGGACGACGCGACCGCGGAGCGCATCCGCCACCACCTGGAGGTGCTCGGCTCGGACGGCTGCCACGGGGTACCGATCGAGTGGGACACCATCGAGATATCGGGCGTCAGCGTGCCGTCCCTCGCCGGCCATGTCGGCCGTACGGTCGCCGAGTCCGCGCTGCTGCGCGGCGAGGCGCCGTGGGTCACCGCACGGCGGCTGCTCATCGAGGACCGGCTCGGCTCCACGATCCTCCAGCACGTGGGTCACGAGGAGAACGTCCAGCAGATCATGCGCCACCGCGTCCACACGGGCGGCAGCGACGGCATCCTCCAGGGCGACAAGCCGCACCCGCGCGCGTACGGCACGTTCCCGCAGTATCTCGGCCGGTACGTGCGCGAGTTGGGCATCCTCACCCTGGAGGAGTGCGTGGCCCACCTCACCTCGCGCCCCGCGGCCCGGCTCAGGCTGCCCGACCGCGGGCTGGTCCGCGAGGGCTACCGCGCCGACCTGGTCCTCTTCGACCCGCGGACGGTGGCGGCCGGCTCGACGTTCGACGAACCGCGCACCCTGCCCGTGGGCATCCCGCACGTCCTCATCGACGGCCGCCCCGTCATCGAGGACGGCAGGCGGACCCAGGTCCTCGCGGGGAAGGCGGTCCGTGGCACGGGCCGCGCCTGAACCGGCCGGGCGGACCCGCCCGGCTACCCGGCGGCCCCCGGCCCGTCCCCCGGGACCGTCTCCCTCAGAAGGTGCTGCCTGCCCCACGCGCCCAGCGGCTCCAGCGCCTCGTTGAGCGCGATGCCGAGCGGAGTCAGCGAGTACTCGACGCGGGGCGGCACCTCGGCGTGCACCTCGCGGTGCACGATGCCGTCCTCCTCCAGCTCCCGCAGGTGCGACGTCAGCACCTTCTCCGTCACGCCGGGCACCTGCCTGCGCAGCTCACCGAAGCGGTACGCCTGCTCGTTCAGCGCCCACAGGATCAGCCCCTTCCACTTGCCGCCGACCACATCCATCGCGGCGTCGATCCCACAGACGTACGCCCCCGGCCTTCGCGCGGCCCCCATGGCTCACCCCTTCCCACCTGGTCACTCACCCTGGGGTAACCACCCACTTCCAAGTGGGTACTTGATCGTTCCAGGGCCCTCGGGAAGCCTAGTCGTCATGACTGACAACACCCCGCGGAAGACCCCGCTCACCCTGCTCGGCCTGGGTGCCATGGGCACCGCCCTCGCCCGCACCTGGCTCGCCGCCGGACACCCCCTCACCGTCTGGAACCGCACCCCCGCCCGGGCCGAACCGCTCGCCGCCCACGGTGCGCGGATCGCCGCGACCGCCGCCGAAGCGGTCGCCGCGAGCGAGCTCGTCGTGCTCTGCCTGCTCGACGACGCCTCGGTCGAGGAGACCCTCACCGGCGCGGACCTGACGGGCAAGGACCTGGTCAACCTCACCACCGGCACCCCCGCCCAGGCCCGGTCCCGCGCCGCATGGGCCCAGGAGCGCGGCGCCCGGTTCCTGGACGGCGGAATCATGGCGGTCCCGCCGATGATCGGCGTACCGGAGTCCGGCGGCTACGTCTTCTACAGCGGCTCCCGCGCCGTCTTCGACGCCCATGACGAGACCCTGGCCGTGCCCACCGGCGCCCGGTACGTCGGCGAGGACGCCGGCTTCGCCGCCCTCCAGGACGTGGCCCTGCTGAGCGCGATGACGGGCATGTTCGCGGGCCTCTCGCACGCCTTCGCGCTGGTCCGCAAGGAGAACATCGACCTGAAGGAGTTCGCCCCGCTGCTCGCCGACTGGCTCGTCGCCATGGCCCCGGCCACGCACACGATGGCCGAGGAGCTGGCGAGCGGCGACTACACCACGGGCGTCGCCTCGAACCTCGCCATGATGGTCGCGGGCAACACCACCCTGCTGCGCACGGCCGAGGAACAGGGGGTCAGCAGCGAACTGCTGCTGCCCTACATGGACCTGATGGAGCGCCGTCTGAAGGACGGACACGGCGACGAGGGCGCGACCGGGGTGATCGAACTCCTCCACCGCTGATCATGGTCCTAGGTCCGCGGAACGAGCCGGACGGTTCCGGAGCCGGACGCGTTCCCGGCCTCCGTCTGCGTACGGTCGGGGTATGACACTCGACCTCGACGCCTATTTCGCCCGCATCGGCTGGACCGGGGAGCGCCGGCCCACCCTGGAGGTGCTGCGGTCCGTACACCGGGCCCACATGCTCGGGATCCCGTTCGAGAACCTGGACCCCGTCCTCGGCTCCGCACCCTCTCTCGCCCTGGAGGACCTGGAGGCGAAGCTCGTCCGCGGCGACCGCGGCGGGTACTGCTACGAACACAACACCCTCCTCGCAGCCGTTCTGACCCGGCTGGGTTTCCCGGTGACGCTGCTCGCCGCGCGCGTGGTGCTGGGAGCGGCGCCCGGTGACATCCGGCCGCGTACGCACATGCTGATGGAGGTGGAGGTGGAGGGCGAGCCCACGCCGTATCTCGCCGATGTCGGTTTCGGGTCCAGTGGAGCGCTGCTGGAGCCGATCCCGCTGGTGGCGGACGCCGAGCTGTACGACACCCCGCGCCACCACCGGCTCGTGCACGCCGCGCACGTCGGACCGCTGGAGCTGTGGGAGCTCCAGACGGAGAAGTCCGGGGTCTGGGAACCGCAGTACGCCTTCACGCGGGAGCCCTTCGAGGCGCCCGACTACGAGGTCATCAACTGGCACATCGCGACCAACCCGCGCTCCCCGTTCAGCCGGGCCGTGTACGCGCAGCGGACCACGCCCAGGACCCATCTGGCGCTCTCGGGCCTCGACCTCGTCGAGACGGCCGCCGACGGCACGATCAAGGAGCGGCAGCTGGCGGATTCCGCCGAGGTGCTGCGCGTCCTGGCGGACGACTTCGCGATCAGGCTGCCGGAGGGCACCCGCCTCCCCTGAGTGAGCGACCCGGGTGAGAACGCCCTGGCGAGGGCCCCGGGTGACCGGGCGAGGACCCCCGCGTGGCGCATCTCACCCGGGCCCGGGACGCCCGGCCCTGGACGCCCGCTTTCCAAGCCGCGACGCCGCCCCGACCGGCCCTTCCGACGGTCCGGGGCGGCGGGCGGTCTGCCGATGGAAGACGGGCCGCACCGGCGGGGCGCCCCGTTGGGAGGAACGGGCGGGGAATCTCCGCACACCCGGCGAAACACGGCCGTAAGCTCGCGTACATGCAGGTCATCCAGTCCACGAAGCTCTCCGGCGTCTGTTACGAAATCCGGGGGCCGGTGCTCGAGGAGGCGATGCGGCTGGAAGCAGCAGGTCACCGCATCCTCAAACTCAACACCGGCAACCCCGCCGCGTTCGGATTCGAGTGCCCGCCCGAGATCCTCGAAGACATACTGCGCAACCTGTCCGGGGCGCACGGTTACGGCGACGCGAAGGGCCTGCTGTCCGCGCGCCGTGCGGTGATGCAGCACTACCAGACCAAGGCGATCGACCTCGACGTCGAGGACATCTACCTCGGCAACGGCGTCTCCGAGCTGATCCAGATGTCGATGCAGGCGCTGCTCGACGACGGCGACGAGGTGCTCGTACCCGCTCCGGACTATCCGCTGTGGACCGCCTCGGTCTCCCTGGCCGGCGGTACGGCCGTGCACTACCGGTGCGACGAGCAGGCCGACTGGATGCCCGACCTCGCGGACATCGAGCGGAAGATCACCGACCGCACCAAGGCCCTGGTGATCATCAACCCGAACAACCCGACCGGCGCGGTCTACGACGACGAGATGCTGCGCGGGCTGACGGAGATCGCCCGGCGCCACCAGCTGGTCGTCTGCTCCGACGAGATCTACGACCGCATCCTGTACGACGGCGCCACGCACACCCCGACCGCCGCGATCGCCCCCGATCTGATGGTGCTGACCTTCAACGGGCTGTCCAAGAACTACCGCGTCGCCGGATACCGTTCCGGCTGGCTCGCGGTCTGCGGCCCGAAGGCGCACGCCTCCTCGTACATCGAGGGGCTGACGATCCTCGCCAACATGCGGCTGTGCGCCAACATGCCCTCGCAGCACGCGGTGGCCACGGCGCTCGGCGGACGTCAGTCGATCAACGATCTGGTGCTGCCCGGCGGCCGCATCCTGGAGCAGCGGGACGTGGCGTACGACCTGCTGACGCAGATCCCCGGCGTGACGTGCGTGAAGCCCAAGGGGGCGCTGTACCTCTTCCCCCGGCTGGACCCGAAGGTCTACAAGATCAAGGACGACCGGCAGATGGTGCTCGATCTGCTGCGGGCCGAGAAGATCATGGTGGTGCACGGTACGGGGTTCAACTGGCCCGAGCCCGATCACTTCCGGATCGTGACGCTGCCGCCCACCAAGGATCTGATCGCCGCCGTCACCCGGATCGGGAACTTCCTGGACGGCTACAGCCAGCCCTAGGACCCGTCCGGGAGCAAGCTTTACCGGATCTGGCACAACTTTAGACTGAATCCAAGCTAGGATGGTTGCACTGCAACACCAGGAGGCCATCCCATGTACGAGCCGATCCGCACCAAATCGGTCCACACGACGGCCGACGACGCCGATTTTCCGCACCGCACGCGTGAGGAAGAGCTGGACATCCAGCTCGCCGGGCACCTGGCCGCACTGCTCGCCGTGACCGACGAGCTGGGCCTCGGCCCCGCCGGCGACCGCATCGCCGAGCAGGTGGCCCGGCTGCGCGGGGCGCCGCCCGCGCGGCATGCGGGCCTGACCGACGCGGCTCCGGCCGCGCTCCACCAGCGCGCGCACGCCCTCGCGGGCCGCGCCCTGGTGGTGGCCGCGTCCCGTGCGGACACGGCTGCGGCGATCCTCGCGGCCGAGCGCATGGACGCGCACGCCGCGGCGGCCGATGCGGCCGCCACCCCCTCGCGCCTCGTCGGCGCCCACTGACGGCCCCGGTCCACGGGCCTTCGAGGCGCGCGGACCGGGTGCCACCCGTTGACTGGACGTACCCCGGACGGGCTTGGATGTACTGCCGCCCGTCCGGGGAGTAGACGGCTTACCGGCGTACGCGGATGGTCGCCGAGGCCGTGGAACCCGCGTGGAGGTCGTCGCCCGGGTAGGCGAGCGCGTAGGTCACCTCACCCGTCGCCCGTGGCAGGTCGTTGATCCGGAACGTGCCGTCCGCGGCCACCGCCGCCGAGGTCAGTGTGCCGGTGCCCTGGCGGTCCGTGCGGGTGACGGTCAGAGCGACTCCGGCCGGGAGCGGGCGGCCCTGGGCCGTCAGCTTGCCCGTGATCTCCAGACCCGCACTCTTGCTCGCCTCCTGCGGAGCCGTCAGCGCGATCGCCGTGGGCGCCTTGGCGACCGGCACCGCGACCGTGATGTCCTGGGCCGGGCGCCGCGTGACGTCACCCGTGAAGGACACCGTGTACGTCGCGTCGCCGACCAGCGACGGAACGTCGAGCACGGTGAACGAACCGTCCGCGTCGACCTCGACGGCGGCCAGCTTGCGGTCGCCGTTCGCGTCGTGCCGTACCGCCGAGACCTTCAGCGGCTCGGCGGGCACGGGCCCGTCGACCTCCAACCGCCCCCGGATTCCCAGGGGTTCACCCACGACCGCGGTCCCCGGGGTGGTGGTCAGGGACCCGGTGAACCGGGAGTCGAACTGGGCGGCCGGGGGCTGGATCACATGGAGCCAGTACTCGGTGCCGTACGTGTTGGTGGTGACGGCGAAGAGACGGGCTCCGTCCTGCGACCAGCCCAGGCCGCGCGGAGCGATCCTGTTGCCGTCGAGCGCGCCGTCGAAGGCGAACTCCAGCGGAGCCGTGGGGTCCGTCGGGTCCGCGGGCTGGATCAGCAGGTCCGGCGTGCTCCCGGCGGCGGAGGCGCCGCGCGCGATGTACTTCCCGTCACCGCTGAACGAGACCGCGCTCGCCGTGGCGCCCGTGGGCAGCGGCTGGTACGGGACCGGCGCGTCGGACAGGTCGGCGGCCTCCAGGAGGCGCGTGCCCCCGGCCGCGTCGGCGACCGCGATGCGCTTCCCGTCGGCGGACTGCGCGATGTCCTTCAGGTCCAGCGCGCCCCTGCCCTCGCTGTCCGCGAACCGTCGCTCCGGACCGCGTACGAGCGTGGTGCCGCTCGCGTCGAAGGTGGTGAGGAAGGGGTTGGCCACTCCGGTGGTCTGCGGCTGACCCATGACGAGGCGGTCGGGCGCCTGCGGGCCGCTCGCCAGCCGCAGCCGTCCCAGGTCGTTCCAGCCGGTCTGGAACACCTGGTCGCCCTCGGCCCCGTACAGCCAGGTCTGGCGGGTGTCGCAGTCGCTGAGCGCCGGGACCTCGGAGTACCACTGCCTGCCGCCGGCGAAGGCGACATCGCGCGGGCAGTCCACGTGGTAGTTGGCCCATGCCTGGCCGGTGCGTGTCTGCGTCGCGGTGTCGAAGGCGAGGATGCCCGTCGACTGGGAGACGTAGAGCGTCGCACTGTCGGTGCTGAGCGCCATCCCGGACGGCGCGGTGTCGGTGGCCAGCGAACCGACCTTCTGCCCCTCGAAGTTGTACACCTGGACCTGGCCCGCACTGCTTGTGCGGCGGTCGTCGGTGACGTAGACCCGCTCGTGCACGGAGTCGACGACGAGCGCCGAGTACGAGGAGATCGGGAGCTTGGCCACCTGGTCCTCGGCCGCCTGGGCGGCGGGTGCGGCCACCGCTGTCAGCCCCACGGTCGCGAGTGTCAGTGCGGCCAGGGCCGACGCCGTGCGCAAGTAGTGCCGAGACATCTTCAACTGAGTCCCCCACAGGCTCTGTTGGTCCCCGCGGAAACGGCGGGGCACCTTGTGAAGGGTCATGCAATAGGTGTGAAGGTGTCGTGCGCAAGTCGGCGGCGATGTTCGGGCATTCTCCGCGAAAGGGGCGGCCCCCGGAAGCGGTGAGGGCTTCCGGGGGCCGTACCGCGGCGGGCGTCGGTCCCACAGGTCAGGGCGGATGTCCGGATGGCCCGGCCGCGGGGTCGTGCACGGGGCGGCGCCCGAAGGCGCCGCCCCGGTGGGGCATCAGCCGAGGCGCTCGACCAGCGCGCGGTACTCGTCCCACAGTTCCTTGGGCGCGTGGTCGCCGAAGGTGTTGAGGTGCTCGGGGACCAGTGCGGCCTCCTCGCGCCAGACCTCCTTGTCGACGTTGAGCAGGAAGTCCAGCTCGGACTCGGAGAGGTCCAGGCCCTCGGTGTCGAGGGCGCCCTTGGCCGGCAGGATGCCGATCGGGGTCTCGACGCCCTCCGCCTGGCCGTTGAGGCGCTCGACGATCCACTTCAGGACACGGCTGTTCTCACCGAAGCCGGGCCACACGAACTCGCCCGCGTCGTTCTTGCGGAACCAGTTCACGTAGTAGATCTTCGGGAGCTTCGACTGGTCGGGCTTGTCCGCGCCGACCTTGACCCAGTGGGCCATGTAGTCGCCCATGTTGTAGCCGCAGAACGGCAGCATGGCGAACGGGTCGCGGCGCAGCTCGCCGACCTTGCCCTCGGCGGCGGCGGTCTTCTCGGAGGCCACGTTGGCTCCGAGGAAGACACCGTGCTGCCAGTTGAAGGACTCGGTGACCAGCGGCACGGCCGAGGCGCGGCGTCCGCCGAAGAGGATCGCCGAGATCGGCACGCCCTTCGGGTCCTCCCACTCGGGCGCGATGATCGGGCACTGCCCGGCCGGCACGGTGAAGCGGGAGTTGGGGTGGGCGGCGGGGACGCCGGACTCGGGGGTCCAGTCGTTGCCCTTCCAGTCCGTGAGGTGCGCGGGGGGCTCCTCGGTCATGCCCTCCCACCACACGTCGCCGTCGTCGGTGAGCGCGACGTTCGTGAAGACGGAGTTGCCGTACATCGTCTTCATGGCGTTGGCGTTGGTGTGCTCGCCCGTACCCGGCGCGACACCGAAGAAGCCGGCCTCCGGGTTGATCGCGTACAGCTGGCCGTCCTCGCCGAACCGCATCCAGGCGATGTCGTCGCCGATGGTCTCGACGGTCCAGCCGTCGATCGTCGGCTCCAGCATCGCGAGGTTCGTCTTGCCGCAGGCCGAGGGGAAGGCGGCCGTGACGTACTTCGGCTCGCCCTGCGGCGGCGTCAGCTTGAGGATCAGCATGTGCTCGGCGAGCCAGCCCTCGTCACGGGCCATGACGGAGGCGATGCGCAGCGCGTAGCACTTCTTGCCGAGCAGGGCGTTGCCGCCGTAGCCGGAGCCGTAGGACCAGATCTCGCGGTCCTCGGGGAAGTGCGAGATGTACTTGGTGGTGTTGCACGGCCACGGGACGTCGGCCTCGCCCTCGGCGAGCGGCGCACCGAGCGTGTGGACGGCCTTGACGAAGAAGCCGTCGTCGCCGAGCTCGTTCAGGACGGCCTGTCCCATGCGGGTCATGGTGCGCATGGAGACTGCGACGTACGCGGAGTCGGTGATCTCGACACCGATCGCGGAGAGCGGGGAGCCGACGGGGCCCATGCAGAACGGGACGACGTACATCGTGCGGCCGCGCATGGAGCCGCGGAAGATGCCGTTCTCACCCGTGAAGACGTCCCGCATCTCGGCGGGGGCCTTCCAGTGGTTGGTCGGGCCCGCGTCCTCCTCCTTGGCGGAGCAGATGTACGTGCGGTCCTCGACGCGGGCGACATCGCTCGGGTCGGACGCGGCGTAGTACGAGTTCGGGCGCTTGGCCTCGTTCAGCTTCGTGAAGGTTCCCTTGGCGACGAGCTCGTCGCACAGGCGCTCGTACTCCGCCTCGGAACCGTCGCACCAGACCACCCGGTCCGGCTCGGTGATGGCTGCGATCTCGTCGACCCAGGAGACGAGCTCCTGGTGGTTGGTGGGAACAGTGAGGGGAGCCGCGATGTCGCGCGCCACGATCGCTCCTTGTCGAGGGTGTCTGCTGGAAGGCCCCGTGGGGGCTGCGGCCCGGATGCTTCGACCCCTTCAAATTCCCATGGCGCTCATCCGGTGCCGACCGCACTCATTTGATCATCCGACTCTTGCGCCCATATGTCCAGGGGGCCGCACACGTGAGCATCGCCACTCCTGAGCGTTACCTACGGAAGCGTAGGTAACATGCCGTTATGACTGCCGCCGACGCCGCCGCCACGCCTGTGATCACCGAACTCGACTCCATGCCGGTGAAACCACGACTGCGCGGCTGGCTGCACACGGGGATGTTTCCGGCGGTCCTGATCGCCGGAATCGTCCTGATCGCGCTGGCCGACGGCACCCGTGCCCGGGTCGCCTGCACCGTCTTCGTCCTGAGCGCCTGCCTGCTGTTCGGCGTCAGCGCGATCTACCACCGGGGCACCTGGGGACCGCGCGGCGAAGCCGTGCTCCGCCGGCTCGACCACGCCAATATCTTTTTGATCATCGCGGGCACATATACCCCGCTGACCCTGCTCCTTCTCCCGGATTCCACCGGGCGGCCCCTTCTGTGGGCGGTATGGGTGGCAGCGGTGGCGGGAATCGCGTTCCGGGTGTTGTGGGTCGGCGCCCCCCGCTGGCTCTACACCCCGTGCTACATCGCGATGGGCTGGGCCGCGGTCTTCTACCTCCCGGACTTCATGCGCGCGGGCGGCATCGCCGTCCTCGTGCTCGTCGTCGTCGGAGGGGTGCTCTACAGCGCGGGCGGCGTCATCTACGGGCTCAAGCGCCCCAACCCGTCACCGCGCTGGTTCGGCTTCCACGAGGTCTTCCACTCCCTGACCCTCGCCGCCTTCGCCGCGCACTACGTCGGCATCTCCCTGGTGGCCTACCAGCACGGATGATCACGCCCGCCCCGTACGGACCCGGCCTTCCGGGCCCGTACGGGGACCGGGGTCAGCCGCCCAGCGTGCGCGCCAGCTCCTGTACGTCCGTGATCGGCGCGTCACAGACGAAGTGCCGGCAGACGTACGCGGTCGGTACGCCGTCCACCAGCGGCCGGTCCACGAGCAGCGGGAACTCCGTACCGGCCGCCGCTCCCTCGCCCGCCGCCACCACAGCGCCCGGCGCCCGGCCCAGCAGCGCGGTCCTGTGCAGCTCTCCGCCGGCCGGCCCGGCGACCGCGACCTCGCGCGGCCCGTCCAGCAGCGCCTCGGCGACCGCGAGTCCCCAGCCGATGAAGCGGGGTGCGCGCGGCCCGAGCGCCTTCACCACACCGAGCGCGCCTTCGGCGGCGGTGCGGTGCGCCTCCGATCCGGTGTGGGCCGCGTACGAGAGCAGCGCGCCCGCCGCCGCCGTCCAGCCGGCCGGGGTGGCGCTGTCGGTGGGGTCCTGGGGCCTGCGGATCAGCTGTTCGGCGTCGTCGGCCGTGTCGTAGAGCTGTCCGCCCTCACCGGTGAACCGCTCCAGCACGATGTCGAGGAGGAAACCCGCGAACTCCAGCCACACACCCTCACCGGTGACGGAGGCCAGCGCGAGGAAGCCCTCCGCCACGTCGCCGTAGTCCTCCAGCACCCCGGCGTGTCCGCCCGCGCGCCCGTCCCTGGAGGTGCGTGACAGCCGTGCCACCTCGCCCATGTGGACACGGACGAGCAGGTCGGCGGCCTCGGTGGCCCGCTCGATCAGGTCGGGACGCTCGAAGTACGCCCCCGTCTCGGCGAGCGCGGCGATCACCAGGCCGTTCCACGCGGCGACGATCTTGTCGTCGCGCCCCGGCCGTACTCTCTGCCCGCGTGCCGCCAGCAGACGCGCCCGCACACCGGCGACCCGCTCGGGGTCCGCCTCCCGAGCCGTCCGTGGCAGCTGGAGGACGGAGGACCCCTCCTCGAAGGTGCCTTCCTCGGTGACCCCGAAGTACTCCGCGGCGAACGCGGCGTCCTCCTCCCCCAGGACCTCGCGCAGCTGCCCTGCCGTCCACACGTAGTAGGCGCCCTCGACGTGGCTGCCGTCCTCGGCCTCGCTGTCGGCGTCCAGAGCCGAGGCGTAGCCGCCCTCCGTCGTGCGCAGTTCGCGCACCATGAAGTCGGCGGTCTCCAGCGCGATCCTGCGGGCCTGCTCGGAGCCGGTGGCCCGCCACACGTGGGCGTACACGCGGCAGAGCAGCGCGTTGTCGTACAACATCTTCTCGAAGTGCGGTACCAGAGCGCCGCCGGGCCGCTGGCGCAGCACGTACCGGTGGAAGCCGCCGCCCAGCTGGTCGAAGAGGCTGGAGCGCGCCATGGCGTCGCAGATACCCTCGGCCATCTCCAGGGCCCCGTCGGACCCGGTCCGCGTGTGGTGCCGCAGCAGGAACTCGATCAGCATGCTCGGCGGGAACTTGGTGTCGCCGCCACCGAGCCAGCCGCTCTCCGTGTCGTACTCCCGGCTGATCCCGAGCAGCGCCTGCGCGAGCTCCGCCTCGCCGGGGAGCCCGTCGCCCGCGCCGGAGACGAGTTCGCGCGCCGCCAGATCACGGGTGATCTTCTCCGCGACCTCGCCGACCTCCTCGCGCCGGCCCGTCCACGCGGTGTGGACGCCTTCGAGCACCTGCTGGAAGGAGGGCAGGCCGTGCCGGGGCGCGGGCGGGAAGTACGTACCGAAGTAGAAGGGCTCGCCGTCCGGGGTCATGAAGACGGACATGGGCCAGCCGCCCTGCCCGGTCGCCGCCTGCACCGCTTCCATGTAGACGGCGTCCACGTCGGGGCGCTCCTCGCGGTCCACCTTCACCGAGACGAAGTGCTCGTTCATGTAGGCCGCGGTGGTCTCGTCCTCGAAGCTCTCGTGAGCGAGCACATGGCACCAGTGGCACGAGCTGTATCCGACGCTCAGGAAAACCGGCACGTTGCGCCGGCGGGCTTCTTCGAAGGCGGCGGGCTCCCACTGCCACCAGTCGACGGGGTTGTCCGCGTGCTGAAGGAGGTAGGGAGACGTGGCGTGCGCGAGTCGGTTCGGCATGCCCCAATCCTCGCGTACGTGGCGGAGCCCCGCCCACACGCCACGTCAGAGCGCCGAACCGTGCCCCTCGGTCACCTTGGCGGCGAAGGCGTCCAGGTTTCCCGCCATGCGGGCGAGGCGCTCCTCCACGGTGAGCGACTCCTCGTAACGCCCGGTGCGCAGCTTCGGCTGCCGCTTGCCCCGCACGTACAGCGGGCAGGCCAGGTCGGCGCAGATGTAGACGCCGACCGTGTTGCCCTCACGGCCCTTCGCGCCCGCCAGGGGGGCGGCCAGCAGGGAGACTCCGGAGGAGGCGTGGCCCGTCAGGCAGATCTGGCAGAGGCTGGACTTCACTGCGCTGGTACGCCGCACGGACGGGACGCGCAGGGAGAATCCCAGCGGTCCGTTCGCGCGCGGCAGCACGACATGGGCCCGCAGCGGGGCGCCGGGGTCGACCCAGCCGAGGAAATCCAGGTCCTCCCAGGGCAGTTCACCGAAATCGAGCGGCAGCTTGAGCCGCGCCGCCTCACCCTTGGTGCAGTTCACGAAGGATGACCTGATGTCTCGTTCACTGAGCGGTTCCACGGGCGTCGACGTTACGTGGCGAGTGAACGCATCGCATCTCGATTTCCGCCGCCCCCCGGAGCACTGGCGGCCGGCATGCCGGCGGAGATGGAGACACGGGGAAGCAGTCCGCGCGAACCGTCGCCCGCGCACACCGCACCGGCCTCGCGCCCGCGCGTGGAACGCAGGACACTTGGCACCGATGACAGCTGGTGCCGGTGTATCCGGGGTGACCAAGGGGGACGCATGCGGGACAGCCATCGGGCCGATGCCGAAAGGCTGTTGGTACGCGCTGTGGAGGAAGAGGCGCGACGGACCGGCGGACGGAGCGACTCCGGCGCGTTGATGGCGCGGGCGCGGGCCGCGCTCGACACCATGGCGGCCGGCGCGGGCGAGGAGTACGCCGCGTACGTGCAGGCGCTCGACGCGGCGGAGGCCGGACAGCAGCCGCCGGCGCAGCGGTTCAGCAAAGCGACTCTGGGAACGCCCCTGCTGGTCACGGGTGTTGCCTCGGCGGCCGCGTTCGGCGCGGACCTCGCGCTCGGCACGGCGACCGGTCTCGCGGTGGGCGCGGGCGCCGTCGTCGCCGTGGCGGGCGCGGCGGCCACCGTCGCCAAGGTGACCGCCTCCCACTGGCCCGCCGCCCACCGCAGGGCGGGCGCCCTGAACCAGCCGGGCGGACCCGAACAGCTGCGGCTCCAGTGGCTGGCGGCGCTGGAGGTACGGGGCATCCGCCCGTACCTCGACCAGCAGCGGATGCTCAGCGCCTCCGCCCGCCCCGCGAGGAAGGCCGCCGCCTCCGTCGTACCGCAGCTGCGCGGCACGGACCGCAGCGCGGCGGCCCGTACGAGGTCGGTCCTCCAGCAGTCCTTCGCCCAGCTGCCGGCCAACGACGGCCCGTTCGCGGGCCGCCGTACCGAGCTGGCGCAGATCGCCCAGTGGGTGCGCACGGCCCGCGCGTCCACGGAGACCAGGCCGACGGTCGTCGTGCTGCACGGAGCGCCGGGCACCGGACGCACCGCACTGGCGGTACGGGCGGCACACGCCCTCAAGGACCAGTTCCGGGGCGCGTGCGTGGTCGATCTGCGCGGTGATGTGGCCGGGGAGACGCCCCTGCCGACCCGCGACGCGCTGCTGCACCTGCTCAACCGGCTGGGCGCCCCACGGGAACAGCTGCTGTTCCGGGAGAGGGCCTCCGCCGAGCAGCAGGTACGGCGGCTGAGCGAGCTCTACCACCAGCACCTCACCGGCACACCCGTCACGATCGTCCTCGACGACGCCACGGATGCCGCCCAGGTCCGCACGCTCCTGCCGGAACGTTCCGACAGCCTGGTGCTCGTCACCGCCCGCGAACCGCTCGACCTGCCCGACTCCGTCCCCGCCTGGGTGCACCAGCTTCCCGTCGGCGGTCTGGACGCGGCGGGCGCCGAGGAACTGCTGCGCGAGGTGGCCGACGAGGAGGAGGGCGGACCGTACGACTACCCGTCCACGGACACCGTCGTCGAGCTGTGCGGCGGACTGCCGCTGGCCCTGCGCATAGCGGGCTCCGCGCTCGGCGCCCGCACCCGCAGCGCCCTCGCCACCGACCTCGCCGCCTACGGCCCGGTCGCACCGGCCGAGCGCGCCCTGTGGCTGCGCTACACCGACCAGTCCGAGCAGGCCAGGCGGCTGCTGCGACGGCTCGCCCTGGCCGGCCGGGCGAGCCTGGGCGCGGCGGCCGCCGCCGCCCTGCTGGCCACGGACGAGCAAGAGGCCGAGCGGCTGCTGACGGCGCTGGCCGGGTCCGGTCTCCTCTCCCACGTACGCGGTTCGCGCTACCGCCTGCACGATCTCGTCAGGGGCTTCGCCCTGGCCCGCCTCCTGGACGAGGAGGAACCGGCCGAGCGCACCGCCGCCCAGGAGCGGCTGATCCAGAGCTACGCGGAGCTCGCGGACGCGGTGATCCGCATGGTCGACGGCAAGATGTCCACCCGTGCCGGACAGTTCGGCGCCCATGGATTCAGCTCGCTGGACGCCGCCCTGCGCTGGCTGGACGACGAGTCGAGCTTCATCACCTCGGCGCTGCGGCACGCGGAGGACGTCGACCAGGGCGCCGTGCTCCATCTCCTCGGCGCGCTGTGCGACTACTGCCTGCTGCGCGGTGACCTCTACCGGCTCGGCGAGATCAGCGAGCTGACGCAAGCCGTCGACAGGGGGCACCTGGAGCGGTCGGTCCAGTGGCGTACGGGCATCGCGGCCCGGCAGCTCGGCGAGCTCGACAAGGCCCGCACCACGCTGTCCTCCGTCGTCGGCCTGTACCGCGAGGCGCAGAACGACGCGGGCGCGGCGCTGGCCCTCTGTTCCCTCGGCATCACGCTGCACCACCAGGGAAACCTCGCGGAGGCGTCGGCGCGGCTGCGCGAGGCGCTCGCCCTGCAGTCCTCCGACGAGCAGGCCGAGGACCGGGCCTGGTCGCTGCACGCCCTGGCCGCCGTCGAGCGCGACCGGGCCAATCTGGCGGAGGCCCTCACCCTGCTCGACACGGCACTGAGGCTGCACCGGGAGGGCGAGTCCCTGCACGGCGAGGCGTGGTCGCACTTCCAGCTCGGCCAGGTCTGCCTGCGCATGGGCGAGGTGGCCCGGGCGGAGGACGAGCTGCGGACCGCGCTCGACCTCTACGGGCGCACCCGCGACGAACGCGGTGCGGCCTGGGCCCTGACCCAGCTGGCCCGGGCCCGGCTCCTCGACGGCGACCCGGCGCCCGCGGCGGAGCAGCTGCGCCTGGCGCTGTCCCGGCACCGGGACAACGAGGACGCGCGGGGCGAGGCGTGGACGCGTTACTACCTGGGGCAGGCCCTGGAGGAGGCCGGCGACACCGACGAAGCGGTACGCGAGCTGGAGCGGGCGCGCACGATGTTCTCCCGGATGCGCGACGTGTACGGGCTGGCCTGCGCCCGGCACCACTCGGGGCGGGTGACCCGCGACCAGGGGGCGGCGCGGACGGGGAACCTCCGCAACTCGGGCTTCGCCCGCCAGCTCCTGGTCGACGCGCGGGCGGACTTCCGGCGCATCGGCGTCGCCCACGGGGAGGGCTGGACGTGCCTGGAGCTGGCGTTGATCGACGCGGGCAACAACCGGGCCGGGCAGGCGCTGGTCCTGTGCGACGAGGCGGTCGGGCTGTTCGCCTCGTACGGGGACGACCGCGGCGGCGACTGGGCCCGCTTCCTGCGGTGCACGCTGCTGCCGTACGCGTCGCCGGGCGGCAGCGAGGTGGGGACGGCGGTGGCCCAGCAGGAACTGGCGGAGCTGCTGACGGCCGCGCACCCGAGCCGGGACCCGAAGCTGGAGGACTGCGCGGAGTCGTTCGCCGTGATCCTGAACCGGGGGGTGGACCTGGAGGACGGCTGGCAGGCGTGGCGCCTGGGCCTGACGCCGGCCCGGCACGCGCGGGAGGTCATGGGCGTGCGGCTGGGCCCGGACCGCGTGTGAGGGGCCCGTCCCCAAGCGCCGGAAGGGCTGGCTGTGAGGGCGTGCGGGAGGGTCCCCGCCCCGAGGAGACACTCCGGAGGGGGCCCACCCGACCCACCACGGGTCAGGTGGTGGGCCTACTTGCCGCCGGCGGAGCCGGAGACCGTCGCCGGTTCCGACTCCGGGTCCGGCGCCTCCTCGAAGTTGACCTTGCCCATGTGGCGGTTCATCGACTTCATCAGCAGCCACACGCCCACGGCGAGTGCCGCGAAGACGAGGAAGCCGAGGACGCCGGGAGTCACCTTGTTGTCGTCGACCTCCTTGGCGAGAGGGACGAGGTGGGTCAGTGCCTGGGTCGCGTACATATCAGGCATTGTCGCGGATGCCCGCGAAGAGGTCGCTCTCGGGGAGGGAGGTATCGACCAGAGACTTCGCCAGCTCGTACTCCTCGGTCGGCCAGACCTCGCGCTGGACGTCCATCGGAACGCGGAACCAGCCGCCGTCCGGGTCGATCTGCGTCGCGTGCGCGATCAGCGCCTTGTCGCGGATCTCGAAGAACTCATCGCACGGTACGAACGTGGTCAGCGTCCGCTCCTCGCGTACGAACTCCTTCCAGCGCTCCAGCCACTCCCCGTACGGGGACTCCAGCCCACGGGCCAGGAGCGCCTCGTGGAGGGCGACCGTGCGCGGGCGGTTGAAGCCCTGGTTGTAGTAGAGCTTCTGCGGCGTCCACGCCGGACCGAACTCCGCCTCCGGGAACCTGTCGGTGTCCGAGGCCCCGTCGAACGCGATCATCGTGATCGTGTGGGTCTTGATGTGGTCGGGGTGCGGGTACCCGCCGTTCTCGTCGTACGTGGTGATGACCTGCGGCCGGAACGCACGGATCTTCGCGACAAGACGCCCCGCCGCCGTCTCGTCGTCCTCCAGTGCGAAGCAGCCCTCGGGCAGCGGCGGCAGCGGGTCGCCCTCGGGCAGACCCGAGTCGACGAAGCCGAGCCACTCCTGGTCGACACCCAGGATCTCCCGGGCCTCGTCCATCTCCTTCTTGCGCACCTCGTGGATGTTCTCCTCGATGTACGCGTCCCCCTGAAGCTTCGGATTGAGGATGGAGCCGCGTTCGCCCCCGGTGCAGGTCACGACCAGCACGTCCACCCCCTCGGACACATACTTGGCCATGGTGGCGGCGCCCTTGCTCGACTCGTCGTCGGGGTGGGCGTGAACGGCCATCAGGCGCAGCTGCTCAGTCAAGACTCGATCCTCAGTGATTGGTCGCGATCAGGGTGCCGTCCCGCAGGGCCGTCGGTTCTGGGGTGGCGGTCGGGTGGCGGGTGGGCGGCTTCTATAGTGACCGAACCGGGGGGCGGAAAATTCCTCGATCCCCGGCACAGGAGGAACGATCATGACTGCGGTACGCGAGGCGGTGCCCGACGGGCGCTACGGCCGGTCCGAGGATCAGCGCGCCGACCGCAAGCTCAAGATCATCGGCGCGGTTCTGGGCGCCGGAATGCTGGGCGTCGTCGTCTGGATCGGCGTCGGCTACGTCGGCGGCCAGGGCATGAGCGCCGAGGTCATCAAGTCCAAGGTCGTCTCGGACGACCGGGCCGAGGCCCACCTCGAAGTCCGTAAGGACCGGGGCGCCGGCGGCTACTGCACGCTGCGCGCGCTGAGCGAGGACGGCAACGAGGTCGCCCGCAAGGACTTCCGCTTCGACGGGCGGTCGGACCGGATCGACGAGGTCGTCTCCCTGCGCACGACGGCCAGGGCGACCGCGGTCGAGCTGATGGGCTGCACCGCCGACGGCGGGTCGTCGCGCTGACCTGCGGGTCCACGCGCATGGCGTTACCTTCTCCCCCTTTTCCTGCGGAATTGTTAGGCTCGTGGTTTCGCCCGCCCGTGGAGGCACATGCTTCTGGGTAGGGCGATGCTTTGTATTCCCAGTACCGACGAGGAGCACCCTGTGACCCAGACCAGCGATAACGTCACCTGGCTCACGCCGGAGGCGTACAACCAGCTCAAGGCCGAGCTGGAGTACCTGTCTGGTCCCGCGCGCACGGAGATCGCCGTAAAGATCGCGGCGGCCCGTGAGGAGGGTGACCTCCGGGAGAACGGCGGGTACCACGCGGCCAAGGAGGAGCAGGGCAAGATGGAGCTCCGGGTGCGCCAGCTGACGCAGCTCCTGGAGCACGCCAAGGTCGGCGAGGCCCCTGCCGACGACGGCGTCGTCGAGCCCGGCATGATCGTGACGATCTCCTTCGACGGTGACCCGAACGACACCCTGGAGTTCCTTCTCGCCTCGCGCGAGTACGCGAGCTCGGACCTTGAGACGTTCTCCCCGCAGTCGCCGCTCGGCATGGGCGTCAACGGCAAGCGGATGGGCGAGGACGCCGAGTACGAGCTGCCGAACGGCAAGATCGCCAAGGTGAAGATTCTCGCGGCGAAGCCGTACAAGGGCTGAGCCGCCCCGTTCCGACAGCAGTGGGCCCCGGCCGTGCACGCACGGCC